>CAJYXO010000183.1 GCA_913778765.1 uncultured Massilia sp.
ATGGACCAGGTCACCCAGCAGAACGCCGCCCTGGTCGAGGAAGCCGCCGCCGCCGCGCAATCGCTGCACGAGCAATCCATGCACCTGGCGGCGCAGGTCGGCAAGTTCCGCCTGGCCGCGCACGAGGAGACGGCCACGGCCGCGCAGAAGCGTCCGGCGCCGCGCCGCCTGGCCGCGGGCCTGCTGCCGGCCTGAGCCTGCTAGAACGGCGGCGCGTCGTGCGGCGCCGGCGGCGCCCGGTCGAGGTCGATCTCGATGCGTTCCAGGTTGCTCAGATCCGCGCCTTCGACCAGGGCCTGGGCCTGGAAGGCCGCGTGCGCACGCACCCCATGCGGCTGCGGCGCCGCCAGCATCAGCGGCAGCGCCGGGAACCAGGGCTGCAGCTGCGCCAGCAGCGCATCGCCCATGCCGGGCACCACCCAGGCAGGCGGCGGGAAGGCCACCGCCACCCTCACGCCTTTCAGGACCGTCACCGCGACCGGGATCTTCATGCTCAGATCCGGTCGCTTTCCTTGCGCACCACGCGCCCGATCATCAGGCATTCCGAGCCCTTGCACTGCTTGCGGTAGAACTTGCGCTGGTCCGGATTGTCCGAGGTCAGCCACCACTGGCCGGCATCGCGCGTCAGGCGCTTGACCACCGCTTCGCCCTCGTAATTGACGGCATACACGGCGCCGTCGAGCGGCCGCGTATCGAGGGTGTTGATGACGACGATGTCGCCTTCGTACAGCGAAGGCTCCATGCTTTCGCCCTTCACCACAATGGCGATCAGGTGGTCCGGGTGCAGTTGGTGGCGCTCGATCCAGGAGCGGCGCAGGCCGAGGGTGCCGCCGTCGCGCTGCTCCGGCTCGGTCTGGAACCCGGTGATGCCGGCCGACAGGCGCAATTTGACCATCTGGATCTGGACGAAGTCGGCGTCGTCGTTGGCGGCGGCGCGCACCGGCAGCACGTTGCGGATGCCATGCAGCGGCGCTTCGTGCCGATCGCCTTCGCCGGTCATCAGCCAGATGTGCGAGAAGCCGAGTTCGCGTTCGATGTTCAGCGCGTAGCGGATGTCCATCGACTTGATCTTGCCGGTCAACCATTGATTCACCACGCTCTTGGATGCGCCGGAGGCTTTTACCAGGCCGGTCTGGCCGCGCTCGCCTTCGAGCTGGGGCAGGTCCTGGTGGAGGAGATGGAGACGTTCTGCAAGGGAGTTCATGTTTAGTATCCTAAACTTTATTCGCGCGATTGGTTTAGTGTTCTTGACGTTGATCAGTTTAGAGTTCTATACTCGTATCAAATACTAAACCTTTGCAAGGCAAACATCAACGCTTGGAGACACACCATGATCGCGCTCACCTTTTTGAAGTTCGCCGCCGTCCCGTTCTTCGCCGGACTGGCGGCGACCAGCCTCGGCTTCCTGTTCCTGTGGCCGGCGTCGGCGCGCGAGGCGATGGTCCGGTTTGCCTGCACCCTGACCGTCAGCGCCGTCGCCGGCCCCTGCCTGGCGGTGGCCGCCTACTGCTGGTGGCCGGCCCTGTTTTCCTCGAGCGGGCAACTGGCGATGCTGGCCGGCGGCCCGGCCGAGCTCGGTGTGCTGCTGGTGGCCGCGCCCTTCCTGGTGCTGGCCGGACTGCCGGCCTGGTGGCTGCTCGGCGCGGTGTTGCTGTGGTTCGAGCGGCGCCGCAGCAAGGACATCGCCGAGATCGCCCACGACGCCGCCGAGGCCGTACGCCAGGTGAGGAAGACTTTGTGAGGTCCGGCATGTCGGTTTGATCGATATCAAGGCGCACCCCGCCGCCGGGGACAGTGTGGGAATGGGGCGGTACGGTCGCCGGGGAGAAGACGCGTGGACAGCAAGGCCGGCAAGCGGGCCGAGGACAAGACGGACGATAAGAGCAGGGAAGGGGCCATCCGTCCCTTCCTCTGGTACTGGATCTTCGGCCTGCTGCTGTTCATGTTTTCCCAGTCCCTGTTCGAGCTGATGACGACCTCGCCGCTGGCCTACAGCGAATTCAAGCAGTTGCTGCATGCCGGCAAGGTCAAGGAAGTGACGGTGTCGGAGACGACCGTGGCCGGCGCCCTCAAGGACAGCGGCCTCGACGCCGTGCTGCCGAAGCAGCGCGCCGACGCCATCAAGTGCGGCGCCGACGGTAGCTGTCCCTTCACGACGGTGCGCGTCGACGATCCCGGCCTGGTCAAGGAACTCGAGGCGGCGCAGGTGCGCACGGTGGGCCAGCAGCGCAGCGAGTGGCTGTCGACCCTGCTGGCATGGGTGCTGCCGATCCTGCTGCTGTTCTGGCTGTGGAGCAGCATGCTGAAGCGCGGCGGCGGCATGGCGGCCGGCCTGTTCGACATCGGCAAGAGCCGCGCCCGCGTGCACATGCAGAGCAGCACCGGCATCAGTTTCGGCGACGTGGCCGGCGCCGACGAGGCGCGCGAGGAACTGATGGAAGTGGTCGAGTTCCTGAAGAACCCCGAGCGCTACCGCCGCCTCGGCGGACGCATCCCGAAAGGCGTGCTGATCGTCGGCGCGCCCGGCACCGGCAAGACCCTGCTGGCGAAGGCCGTGGCGGGCGAGGCCGGGGTGCCGTTCTTCTCGATTTCCGGCTCCGAATTCGTCGAGATGTTCGTCGGCGTCGGCGCCGCCCGCGTGCGCGACCTGTTCGTGCAGGCGCAGAAGGTGGCGCCCTGCATCATCTTCATCGACGAGCTCGATGCCCTGGGCCGCGCGCGCGGCATTGCCGGCGCGGTCGGCGGCTACAACGAGCAGGAGCAGACCCTGAACCAGCTGCTGGTCGAGATGGACGGCTTCGATACCGGCAAGGGCGTGATCATCCTGGCCGCCACCAACCGGCCCGAGATCCTCGATCCGGCCCTGCTGCGTCCCGGCCGCTTCGACCGCCACGTCGCCCTCGACCGGCCCGACCTGCGCGGGCGCCAGCAGATCCTGCAGGTACACGTGCGCAAGGTCCTGCTGGCCACCGACGTCGACCTCGGCCGCATCGCCGCGCGCACGCCCGGCCTGTCCGGCGCCGACCTCGCCAACCTGGTCAACGAAGCGGCCCTGCTGGCGGCGCGGCGCGGCAAGGACCGGGTCGACCGCGGCGACTTCGACGAGGCCACCGACCGCGTCATCGCCGGCATGGAAAAGCGCTCGCGCCTGATCAATCCGCTCGAGAAGGAAACCGTCGCCTTCCACGAAGCCGGCCATGCACTGGTGGCCGAATTCCGCGCCCACGCCGACCGCGTCGCCAAGGTCTCGATCATCCCGCGCGGCATCGCCGCCCTCGGCTACACCCAGCAACTGCCGCTTGATGATCGCTACCTGCTGCGCAAGAGCGAGCTGCTGGACCGCATCGACGTCTACCTGGGCGGCCGCGTGGCCGAGGAGCTGGTGTTCGGCGACGTCTCCACCGGCGCCCAGAACGACCTGCAGATGGCCACCGACCTGGCGCGCCACATGGTCACGCAGTACGGCATGAGCGAGCGGCTCGGCCTGGCCGCCTTCGAACAGAACGCCGCCAGCCTGCTGTATGCCGGGGCGGCGGGCCCGCACCGCGACTACAGCGAGCGCACCGCTCGCCTGATCGACGCCGACATCGCACGCCTGCTCGACGAAGCCCACGAGCGGGTGCGCGCCACCCTGTGCGAGCGCCGTACGCTGCTGGACAGGCTCGCCCACGTGTTGCTGGAAAAAGAGACCGTCGACCGCGAAGCGCTGGATGCCCTGATTGCGCTACGTTAATCTTCATGCCTGTTCGCATCACATTCCATTAAACTCCTCGACATATCGCAAGGCTTCTCGCCCAAGCGGTCTTGTTGCGCTCGTCTTCGATGGCTAGATTGGACCGTGCTGCCGAGCCTGCTTTTGGATCCGGCGTCCACCACCATTAAGGAGAACACCATGCACCCCGAGCTGCCGCCGGTTTCCGGCCTGCTGCACCACGCGCGCGCCGCGCTGTCGCCCCATCTGTCCGCCTGGCGCCGCCGACGGCGCAGCCTGCTGGCCGCCGGCCTGCTGTCCCTGGCCGGCATGTCCCTGGCGCCGCTGCCGGCCAGCGCCCAGAACTGGACCGCCGACCAGTGGGTCGGCACCTGGGGCACGGGTCCGGCCGGCCCGCCGCTGCCAGCCGCCACCCAGACCTACAACGACCAGACCCTGCGCCTGATCGTGCACTCCAGTATCGGAGGAAAACAGGTCCGGATTCGTGTATCCAATGAACTCGGCACGACGCCGCTGCGGATCGGCGCCGCCCACATCGCGCTGCGCCAGGGCGGCTCGTCCATCGTCGCCGGCAGCGACCGGCCGCTGACCTTCAGCGGCAATCCGGCAATCACCATCCCGCCCGGTGCGCCGGTGCTGTCCGACCCGGTCGACCTGGACGTGCCGGCGCTGTCCGACCTGGCGGTCAGCCTCTACCTGCCGGGCAGCGTGCAGGCGACCACCATCCACGGCTCGGCCTTCCAGACCAACTACGTGTCGCTGCCGGGGAACTTCACGGGCGCCGCCACCTTCCCGACCGACCGCACGACCACTTCCTGGCCCTTCCTGACCGAAGTCGACGTGCATGCGCCGGGCGCCTCCGCCATCGTGGCGCTGGGCGATTCGATCACCGACGGCGCCAATACCGCCATCGACACGAACCACCGCTGGCCCGACCTGCTGGCGCTGCGCCTGCAGACCTCGCGCGAACCACCCGGTGCATCGGCCGCCACGGCCGGGCTGGTGGAATGGGGCACGCGCATCGGCGTGGTCAACCGTAGCATCGGCGGCAACCGCCTGCTGCGCGACCCGGGCGAGCAGCCGCTGTTCGGGCGCGCCGCGCTGGCGCGCTTCGACCGCGACGTGATCGCCACCGCCGGCGTGCGCTACGTGGTGGTCCTGATCGGCATCAACGACATCGGCCATCCGGGCACCGGCACGATTCCGGCTTCGGAAGCGCCGACGCCCGACCAGCTGATCGCCGGCTACCGCCAGCTGATCGCGCGCGCCCATGCCAAGGGTCTTGCGATCTACGGCGCCACGCTGACGCCTTTCGAAGGCACGGTCTTCCCGGGTTATTACACGCCCGAGAAGGAACAGATCCGCCAGGCCGTCAACAACTGGATCCGTTCCGGCGACGCCTTCGACGGCGTGATCGACTTCGACCGCGCGGTGCGCGATCCCAGCCATCCGACCCGGATGCTGCCGGCCTACGACAGCGGCGACCACCTGCACCCGAACGACCTCGGCATGCAGGCAATGGCGAATGCCATCCCCCTGCAGCTGTTCCGCAGCCTGGGCAGCAGCGTTCGCTCCACGGCGTCGACCGCCGCCATGGCGACCGTCAGCTCGCGCTAGCATCGAGTGCTCCGGTTGCTGCCGCCGCCATCCCCGCCGGCGGCAGCAGTTCCAGCACCGCCTCCACCACGCGCTCCGGCGCCACCCCGGCCAGGCACGCGTGGTGGCCTTCGGGACAGGCGCTCTTGAAGCAGAAGCGGCAGGGCACGTCCTGGGACAGCACCCGGCTGCGCACCTTCCAGGGCGTGTGCTGGGGATTGGTCAGCGCATACAGGTCGACCACCGCCGTGCCGACCGCGGCCGCGATGTGGGCCGGCCCGCTGTTGCTGGTCAGCGCCATCGCCGCCAGGCGCAGCGCCGCCCCGAGTTCGCCCAGCGACAACTGCCCGGCCAGCGAATGCGTCTTGCCGCCGCCGGCGGCGCGGATCTGCTCCGCAAGATCGGCTTCGGCGGCACTGCCGGTAATGACGACCGGCAGCCCGAGGCTGCGGTCCAGCAGGGCCAGCACGCGCGCCCAGTGGCCGGCCGGATAGCGGCGCGAGGCCGCGCTGGCGCCCGGATGCAGCAGCAGCCAGGGGCGTTCCGTATCGATGCCCATGCGCTGCAAGCGCGTGCGCACACTGGCCAGGTCGGCGGCGCGCAGCGCGAACGACAGCCCCGGCGCCTTGTCCGCGAAGCCTGGCTGCGCTCCCGCATGCCGTACCAGGTCGAGCTGCCGCTGCACCTCGTGGCGCACCATCGCCTGCGGCTCCGGATCGGGTATCCAGTCGCTCAGCAGGTGGTAGGGGTTCTCGCGGCAATGCGCCAGGCGCAGCGGGATGCCGGCCAGCCAGCACAGCAGGGCGGCCGGCAGCGCGCTCTGCGTATACGTCGTGAACACGACCGCGGCGTCGAAGCGGCGCGCGGCCAGCAGCGCGGCCAGCTCGAGCAGGCCGGCGGACGTGGCCGGCATGCCCGCCTTCATCCACGGCGCCACGTGCACGATGGTGTCGTCGACTTCCGGCAGGTAGGGCGCCGCCGCCGCGCCCGACGCTGAGGCCAGCAGGGTCAGGCTGCGCCCGGGCAGCGCCGCTTTCAGGGTGCGCATGGCCGGCGTGCACATCAGGACGTCGCCGAGGGCGTCCAGGCGCACGCACAGGATGCGGCGCGCCTGCTGCCAGCCGGGCAGGTTCGCGGGGGTCATCCCGCGTCTCCATGGCTGGCGATCAGCACCGCCGCCGCGTACAGGTCGGGCGCCATGCGGGTCGGGATGCGGCGCGGCCCGAGCCGCCATTCGGTCTCGTTGCCGTTGTCGATCAGCACCGTGCGGCAGCCGGCGCGGTTGCCCGCTTCGACGTCGTGCAGGATGTCGCCGATCATCCACGACGAGCGCAGGTCGATGCCGTGCTCGCTGGCCGCCTGCAGCAGCAGGCCGGGCATGGGCTTGCGGCAGTGGCAGTCGCGGGCGTAGGCGGCGACGCTGCCGTCCGGATGGTGGGGGCAGTAATAGAAACCGTCGAGCGTCAGCTGCTCGCGGAACAGCAGGTCCTGCAGGCGGTCGTGGACGGTCCGCATGGCCGGCTCGGCAAAGCGGCCGAAGGCGATGCCGGCCTGGTTGCTGACGACGAACAGCCGGTAGTCGAGCCGCGACAGCAGCCGCAGCGCCGGTCCGGCGCCGCTGCACAGGACGATGCGCTGCGGCTCGACGTTGTAGGGCAGGTCGTCGACCAGGGTGCCGTCCTTGTCGAGGAAGATGGCTTTCATGGGCGTTCCGCTAGGCGGTCACGTAACGCAGCGCGGCATCCCAGTCGGCGCTGAAGCGGTCGATGGAAAAGCGGTCGAGGGCCGTGCGGCGCGCACCTTCGCCCAGGCGGCGCGCCAGGCCGGCATCGTTCAGCAGCGCCAGCATGCAGGGCGCGAGCTGGCGGGTGTCGGTGACGGCGAAGCCGGATACCCCGTGCTCGACGACGGTCGCCATTTCGGTGGTGGCGAGGGCGACCACCGGCAGGCCGACCATCATCGCTTCGAGCGTGGACAGGGCGAGGCTGGAATAGCGGACCGGACTGAACAGGAAACGGTAGCGTGCGATGAATGCCGGCAGGGCCGGGTGGTCGATTTCGCCGAGCCCGCCGAATGCATGCGCGGCCATGCCGAGCAGGTCGAGCGGCAGCTCGGTGCGCAGGGCGGAAAACAGGTCGGCTCCCATGCGCCGTCCGCGCCGCGCCAGGTGGTTCGTGATCACCAGGCCGCGTTCGACGTCGCCGGCGTAGCGCACCCCGGCGGGGATGGTGACGCCGTGCTCGATCACGCGGGTGGGTGTGCGCCCGCTGTCCCACATCAGGGCATTGAAGGGCGTGACGTGGACCAGCAGCACGTTCGGGTCGTCGACCAGGTGGCGGGTGTCGGTCGGCCAGGCCTGGCGGGGCGAGGCGCCGCCCGTGACCGAGATGCCAGGCGGATCGTGCTCAAGGTAAATGCGGGGCAAGGCGCGCTGGGCCGGGGTCAGGAATTCGTACTGGTCCTTTTCCCACTGATGGTCTTCCTGGAAAAGGATGCAGTCGAAGCTGCGCGTGCGCGCCTGCTCCACCGGCACCTCGTGGACGTTCGGACCGAAGGGAAAGGGGCCGCAGCGGCCGCCATAACCGGCTGGGCGGCCGGGCTTGGCCAGCACGTGGAAGTCGTGCGGCGCCTGGGAGAGGTAATACAGGTAGCTGCCGTGCGTATGCCAGGTCAGGATGTTCAGGCGGCGCATGGCCTTTCCCCCGTGTCGACGATGTGACCGGTTCGACTACGGGGGAAATGGCAGGGTTCCCCTGCCGGGGGAGGGCCTGAATCTGTATCAATCAGGCTCGCTGCGGCCCAATCAGGGCTTGCGTTTGAAACCGGTGTCGTCGTCCATGTCCTGGTCGCCGGCCAGTCGGTTGGCATAGCCGGGGCTGCGCGGGTAGCCGCCGGCGGCGTCGTTCGAGTCGTGCGCCGGCGGGCCGCTGTCGGCCGCCTCGGCGCCGGTCTGCGAGCCGGCGCGGTCGGTGCTGTCCGCCGTCTGGCGGGCGCCGCTGTTGCCCGGCGAGCGCGGCAGGCCGCCGGCGGCGTCGTTCGATTCGTGCACGCCGTTCACGGCGGCGCTCCGGTTCGCCATCGAATGCGAGCCCGACACGCCGAACTGGGTATTTCCCTGCTGGGCTTCCTGGCCGTCGCCGCCCTGGATATTGCCGCGCACCGGTCCGGCCATGCCGCCGCCGCGGTTCGAGTTGTCCGACACGTACAGGCTGCCGCCCTGCTGGCGGTTGCCGGTGGCGGAACCGGCGTTCAGTCCGGCCGGCGCACTTTGCGGACCATGCATGCCGCCGCCGCTGGTGCCGCCGCCGGCGCCGCCCTGGGAAGCGGACTGCATGCTGCCGCGGTGCTGGGCTGGCGAGCCGCGCTGCTCGCTCACATTCACACCCGAATCCCTCGAGCGATGTCCGACGGGCTCTTCCAGGATGCCGTAGGCGCCCGATTTCTGCTCCATCTGGCGCTGGTGGCTGTCGGTGATGCCTTGCACGGCGCCCGTGCCGCCGCTCATCTGGGACTGCATCGAGGCGCCGGGCTCGGTCGGGCGGTTGCCGCCGTCGTCGAGCTGCGCGCCGGGATCGGCGCCCATGGTGTCGAGCGCCTGCACGTCCTTCTGCTGCGCGCCGAGGCCCTGTGGATAGGTGTGGTCGAGCGGGCCGCCGTCCGCGGTCTTGCCCTTGGAACCGGGCGTCCATTTTTCATTGGCGACGTTGTTCGTCTGGTTGTTGACTTCGCTGCGTTGGTTCGCGTCCATGGTCGTCTCCTTTCAACTGGAACGATGCACTCTCATAAGACGATGATGCTCCCCTGATAACAGCTTCAGTATAGGAAGAGACAGCGGGTGATTGTAGGAGGATTACTGACGACTCAGCTTCTCTACGGCTTCTCTACTCTTTACTACTGGAAGTAGATTTCAATTGTGCATTTTCTGTCTCACATTGTCCTACAAAGTCATCTGAAAACGTCCTATAGCCTCATCCATCCTGCCTGCATAAGATGATTCCGACCGGCGCTCATCGGTGTCTGTCGAGAGCGTCGGAATAGGCCTGCCGCAGGACGCGGCGGTTTTTAGAGCGAAGAGGAGAGCACACCATGGCTTCAAGTAACCAGGGCAACAAACAGAGTGGCGGTACCAAAAACCGCGGTTTCGCGTCGATGGACCCTGAGCGTCAGCGCGAGATCGCCAGCCAGGGCGGCAAGGCTGCCCACCAGAAGGGCACCGCGCACGAGTTCACCTCGGAAGAGGCGCGTCGCGCAGGCAGCATGAGCCATGGCAATCGCCAGTCGGCATCCGGCTCGTCGTCGCGCAGCTCGTCGCGTGGCAACAAGCAATAAGTACCCGGCTGGATGGACGGTGGCGGCGCCAATCCAGCCTGCAGGCTATCGGGGAGCGTGAGCTCCCCGTTTTGCTTTTCTTTCACACAATTCGCGGATGGGATGCGGTAGAATCGCTGCGCCTTTTAGTCCAATCTCATAGGAGTTGTCGTGAAATCAGCGGTCATCCGTCAAGTGAAGAGCATGGGAATGTCGTGCGACAAGGTCGGTAATCTGTTGCTGGCCAAGTTTTCCGCACAGGGTGCGAACGACGTCTGCATCGTCATTCCGGCTTCGATCGTGTTCTTCCTGATCAAGAACCTGCCGGTCAACCAGGATCCGACCCTGCAGCCGCCGCCGGCCCCGCCCCAGATCACCCAGTGGGACTGGGACAACCCGAACAATCCGCGGGCTTTCACGGTCAACTGCAAAGTCCTGCCGGGCAAGATCAGCATGACGTTCAACCTCGACCGCAAGCCCGACCTGACCCTGGTGCTGGACCGCAGCAACGTCGAGCTGATGCGCCAGATCATGGTGGCCTACAGCCAGGACCTGATCGACCTCGAATAAGGACGCGCCATGCCCATCAAGATCAGCCAGTATTTCGATTCCGGCGCCATCGAGGTCGTGAAGGCCGACAGCGCGCAGCAAATCGACCTGAACCTGCGCAAGGATTCGCACGCCGACATCCACCAGTGGTTCCACTTCCGTTTGCAAGGTGCACGGGCCCAGGCCTGCACGATCCGCTTCCTGAACGCCGGCCAGGCCACCTATCCGAAAGGCTTCGAAGGCTACCAGGCGGTCGCAAGCTATGACACCGAGAACTGGTTCCGTGTTCCGACCTCGTTCGATGGCCAGGTGATGACCATCAACCATACGCCGGAACTCGACAGCATCTATTACGCCTATTTCGAGCCTTACACCTGGGAGCGCCACCTGCGCCTGCTGGGCGAAGTGGCCGAGAACCCGGTCGCGCGCGTGCACGACATCGGCACCACGGTCGACGGCCGCGACATGAACCTGGTGGTGATCGGCAATCCGCAGGCCGAAAAGAAGATCTGGGTGATCGCCCGCCAGCATCCGGGCGAGACCATGGCCGAGTGGTTCGTCGAGGGCATGATGGACGCGCTGCTGGACAACGCGAACCCGGTGTCGACCAAGCTGCTGCAGCGCGCCGTGTTCTACATCGTCCCGAACATGAACCCGGACGGTTCGGTGCGCGGCAACCTGCGCACCAACGCGGCCGGCGCCAACCTGAACCGCGAGTGGATGACCCCGTCCGAAGAGCGCAGCCCGGAAGTGCTGTGCGTGAAGCGCAAGATCGAGGAAACCGGCGTCGACATGTTCTTCGACATCCACGGCGACGAAGCCCTGCCGTACAACTTCGTGGCCGGCAGCGAGATGCTGACCGACTTCACGCCGGAGCGCCTGGCCGCCCAGAACGCCTTCATCGAGCGCTACATGGCGTCCAGCCCGGACTTCCAGAACGTCCACGGCTATGCCGCCAGCAAGTACAACGAGGAGCTGCTGACCCTGGCCTCGAAGTACATCGGCCACACCTACAAATGCCTGTCGCTGACGCTGGAAATGCCGTTCAAGGACAACGCCAACCTGCCCGATACCCACGTCGGCTGGAACGGCGCAAGGAGCAGCGCGCTGGGCGCGGCGATGCTCCCGCCCATCCTGCTGTCGCTGGACGACTGAAGGCGAGGGGAGAACATGGGCATCGAGATCGAGCGCAAGTTCCTCCTCTCGAATGACGGCTGGCGCGGCCTCGGCCAGCCGACCCTGATGCGCCAGGGCTACCTGGTGGCCGACCCGGTGCGCACCGTCCGCGTGCGCATCGAGGGCGAGCGCGCCGTCGTCACCATCAAGAGCAAGAGCACGGGCGCATCGCGCGGCGAATGGGAGTACGAGATCCCCGTGCCGGACGCGGCGGAACTGCTCGACCGCCTGTGCGAACAGCCGCTGGTGGAAAAGGTCCGGCACCGCATCGGCCACGCTGGCCACACCTGGGAAGTCGACGAGTTCCAGGGCGAGAACGCTGGCCTGGTCGTGGCCGAGATCGAGCTCGGCAGCGAAGACGAGGCCTTCGAGAAACCCGACTGGATCGGCCAGGAAGTGACGGGCGATCCGCGCTACTACAATTCCAGCCTGATCCGGCTGCCTTACTCGAAGTGGAAAGATCCCGCATGATGCTGTTGAAGCGCCGTTCGATCCTGCTGCTGTCCGTCTCACTTCCGCTGGCCGCCCTGGCCGCTCCGTCCGCCAAAACCTACTTTCCGCCCGCCGGTTCCTGGGAACACAAGACCCCGGCCGCACTCGGCATCGACAAGGCCAGACTGGCGGAAGCGATTGCCTATGCCAGTGCCCACGAGACCGAGCGCGCCAAGGATTTTTCCGACCAGCGCCAGACCTTCGGCGAGCCGCTCGGCTCGCTGCCGACGAAGCGCGCCGCCACCAACGGCGTGGTGATTTATAAGGGCTACGTGGTGGCCGAGTTCGGCGACACCCATTTCGTCGATCCGACCTATTCGGTGGCGAAGAGCATGCTGTCGACGGTGACGGGCATCGCCGTGCGCGATGGCAGGATCGCCGACCTGAACCAGCCGGTGGGCCAGCTCGTGCAGGATGGCGGCTATGCCTCGCCGCAGAATGCGGCCATTACCTGGAAGCACCACTTGCAGCAGGAGTCCGAGTGGGAAGGCAGCATGTGGGGCAAGAACGCGGATTTCGTCGGCCATGAAGCTTTCGGCGCCGGCGAGCGCAAGCCGCGCGCACTGGAAGCGCCGGGCCGGCATTACGAATACAACGACGCCCGCATCAACCGCTTTGCGCTGTCGCTGCTGCGCGTGTTCGGCAAACCGGTGCCGGAGGTGTTCCAGCAAGAAGTGATGGACCCGATCGGCGCCTCGAGCACGTGGAAGTGGGTGCCCTACACCAACAGCTACGTCGAACTGAACGGCAAGCTGGTCCCGTCCGTGAGCGGCGGCACGCGCTGGGGCGGCGGCATGTGGATCGATTCCTGGGACATGGCGCGCTTCGGCTACCTGTGGCTTCGCGGCGGCGCCTGGAATGGCAAGCAGATCCTTCCTCAGGACTATGTGAAGGCGGCGCTGAGCCCGAGCGAGCACGGTCCCGACTACGGCTACCTGTGGTGGCTCAACACCAGGGGCAAGAACCTGCCGGGCCTGCCCGCCACCGCCTTCGCGGCGCTGGGCGCGGGCAGCAACGACATCGTGGTCTCGCCCGAGCACGAACTGGTGATCGTGTGGCGCTGGCATGCCGGCAATCCGGCCGAGTTCGCCAAACGCGTCATCGCCGCGCTGCCGCAGAAATAAGCTGCGCCGCGCCCGGCGGCAGCGATTTTGTTTTGGCGCTGTTCGCGCTAGGTGTTGAATCGGCCTAGTGCTGCTCTCAAAAAAGCATCGGCGCTGGAAATGCGCTGGCCGTCCAGCGCCCAACGCCAGCCGAAGTAATGCGACAGGTAGCGGCTGGCGATCCCGCGGAACGGCAGCAGCCAGGCCCGCATCCGGCTGTGATAAGCGTTGACGTTTATATGGACGCCTCCCGTTTGCAAGGTAGTTCTGGTGATGTCAGACATAGGTAAGTCGCAGTTTTATATCCGGC
>CAJYXO010000184.1 GCA_913778765.1 uncultured Massilia sp.
ATGGCGTCGGGCCGGCTTGCCGCCTGGGCTTCGAAGGCCTGGTGCAGCAGCAGGTCCGAAGGGTAGTCGACGGCGGTGGCGTTGAAGCCTTCCAGCAGCTGGTGGCGCTGTTGCGAGTCCAGCAGGGGCAGGGTCGCGACCGGCTGGCTGTCGTCGGCCGCCATGGCCGCCAGCGCATGCTGGAAGTAACCGATCAGGCGCTCGACCGTCGTCTGGTCAAACAGGGCGGTCGCATATTCGAGCTTGCCGTAAATCGTCTGGCCATCGTCCAGCAATGCCAGGTTCAGGTCGAATTCCGTCGCCGTACGCGGCAAGGATGCCGCCTCGGCTTGCAGCCCCTGGAAGGTGGGCCGGAAGTCGGCAGGGGTGTTATTCAGCGTCAGCAATACCTGCGCCACAGGGCTGCAGCTCAGACTGCGAGCGGGATCGAGCGCCCTGACCACCTGTTCGAAAGGCACGTTCTGGTTTGCGTAGGCGTTCGTGGCAGTCGTGCGGATCTGGGCCAGCAAGGCGGCCACGCTCATGTCGTCTTCCAGGCGGACGCGCAGCGCCAGCGTGTTGACGAACAAGCCGATCAGCGATTCGGTCTGCGGGTGCACGCGGTTGGCGGCCGGCGTGGCGGTGACGACATCGTCCTGGCCGCTGACGCGCGCCATGACGGCCACCCATCCCGCCAGGAGCGCCATGAACAGCGAAACGCCGTTGCGCTGCGCCAGCTCGCGCACAGCCTTGCACAATGGGGCGGGCAGGACGACCGGGAGGCTCGCCCCCGCATAATCCTGCCGCGTCGGGCGCGGCCGGTCGATCGGCGTCTCGAGCAGCGCAGGTGCGCCAGCCAGGTGCTGTTGCCAGTACGCGAGCTGCTGCGCTGCTTGATGTGGTGGCCGCGCGCGTTGCCATGCCGTGTAGTCGAGGTACTGTATTGGCAATGCGGGCAGGGCGGCGGGGCGTCCCGTGACATGGGCATCGTAGAACGCGGACAGCTCCCGCAACAGGATGCCCACCGACCAGGCGTCGGACACGATATGGTGCTGGGTCAGCAGCAGCAGGTGCTTGCCGGCACCGAGATGCAGCAGTCGGGCCCGGATCATCGGGCCGGCGGCCAGGTCGAAGTGCGCAGATGCTTCCTCGCTGCGAAGGCGGGCGACAGCCTGCTCTTGCTTGTCGCCCGTGAGATGGGCGAGCTCATGTTCGGTGAGCGGCAGCCCGATGTCACCCGCCACGATCCTTTGGACCGGACGGCCGTCGACATCTTCGAACACGGTACGCAGGCTTTCGTGGCGGGCGACGATGCGGTCGAGAGCACTGCGCAAGGCAGCGACGTCCAGTGCGCCTCTCAAGCGGAGTTCGACCGGAATGTGGAAGGCCGGTCCGGCGCCGGGGTCGAGCTGGTCAAGGAACCACATGCGCTGTTGTTCCCACGAGGGTTCCAGCCAATCGCCGCGGTCTGCCGGCGGGATATCCAGTTCCGGGGCGAGTTCGGCAAGGTCGGCCGCGCCGCCGAGCAGCGCATCGATCCTGTGCGCCAGGCTGGCGATGGTCGGGGTCTCGAACAGCAGGCTCAGGCTGACCTCGACCCGCAGCACCCGCCGGATCTGGGCGATGGCCTGGAGCGCCAACAGCGAATGTCCACCCAGGGAGAAGAAGTCTACGGTCGGCACGATGTCGGTACGGTTGTACAGGGTCTGCCAGATCTCGACCAAGGCGCGCTCG
This sequence comes from uncultured Massilia sp., assembly GCA_913778765.1. Lineage (GTDB taxonomy): Bacteria > Pseudomonadota > Gammaproteobacteria > Burkholderiales > Burkholderiaceae_D > Telluria. Next base: position 1,714 of record CAJYXO010000184.1, read on the forward strand.
GTGGTCGTGCGTCCGCCGGGGATGTCGCCGGCCGCGTCCTGGCCGTTGCCGCCGTTCCAGGACCAGAGGGGGCTGATTTCGCCCGCCAGGTACATCTGCCTGCATTGGAGGCGTTGTATCTTGCCGCTCGACGTGCGTGGAATGCCGCCGCGCTTGACCAGCAGGATTGCTTCGACGGCCATGATGTCGTGCTGCTCCGCCAGTTCGCCGCGAATCCGCGCCGCCAGCTTGTCGAGGTCCGGCTGCTTGCGGGCCGCGACTTCCTGCACGACCACTAGGCGCGGCCGGCCATCCTCTTCCAGCGCGAACACGGCGCAACCGTTGGCCTGGAAAGCGGCGTCCAGTCGCTCCACGCTTGCCTCCACGTCTTGCGGGTAGACGTTGCGGCCATCGAAAATCATCATTTCCTTGATGCGTCCGGCAACGAACAAGGCGCCATCGGCGACAAAGCCGAGATCCCCGGTGCGCAGGTAGCTCTTGCGCCGTCCTTTCAGCTGGGCGCCGAACACCGATGCCGTGGTCTCGGGCTGTTGCCAGTAACCTGCGGCGACCGACGGTCCGCGTACCCAGATCTCACCGACGCCAGCGTTGTCGACTTCCAGCGCGGTTGCCGGGTCGACGATCACGATCTTGTGCTCGTCGTCGAAGGGCGCGCCGTTGGAAACCAGTTCGGCCCGGTCGTTGTCGTCCGTGGGCGGCTCGACGCGGTGGCGCGCCAGCCCCTGCTTGCTCACGTAGCGCACCGCCGGCAGGCACGCACTGTTCGTACGCAGGTCGCAGGACACCATCAGGGTCGCCTCAGCAAGGCCATAGCCGGATGTGATGGCGCCCGGCCGCAATCCGGCCGCGGTGAACTTTCGAACGAATGCGGCTTGCGTCTCGTGCCGGATGCGCTCCGACCCGTTCACCATGACTTCCAGGTGACCGAGATCGATGTCTTCGAGGTCGGCCTCGTCGATCTGGTCGTTGCACAGGTCATAGGCGAAGTTCGGTGCGCCGGTCATGCGCGCACGGTAGCGCGACAGGATCTGCAGCCAGCGCTTGGGCCGGCGCAGGAAACTCGCGGGCGGGAACTGGACGCTGTGGACACCCGCCGCGACGGGATAGAGGATGCCGCAGATGAGGCCGAAATCGTGGAATGGCGGCAGCCATGAGACGAACACATCGCCTTCCCGCAAGCCGAAGGCCTTGTGGTGGTGCCTGGTGTTCGCCACCAGGTTGGCGTGGGTGACCATCACGCCTTTCGGCGCGCCGGTGGAACCCGAGGTGTACTGCAGCAGGGCGATGTCGTCTGCGGCAAGGGCCGGCGCCTGCCAGTCGGCGCCATGCTCGGGCAGCGCGTCGGTGCGGATCCACGCGAGCGAGGCGAGGAAATCGTCTTCCCGCATGCGCGCCGACAACGCGGACGAGGTGATGACGGCGCGCGGCGCGGCGTCCGCCGCGATCGCGCGCAGTCTCGGCGAGGTGCGCGTCGTCGCGGGCGGGACGGCCGGCACCGCGATCGCGCCGGCGTAAAAGCAGGCGAACAAGCCGACGATGTAGTCGAGGCAGGGAGGCAGGACCAGCAGCACGCGGTCGCCGGGGCGGGTGACTTGCTGGAGATGCGCGGCCAGGGAACGGGCGCGCTGGTCGAGCTGGGAAAAGCTCAGCTGGCCGGAGGGCGAATCGCCATCGTCGAGGTAGGTGAAGGCCGGCATGTCCCGCGATACGGAGGCCGGCCCGGCCCGGAACTGCAGGAGATCGACGAATGTGGCGAACGGAAAATCCGGGTTCGAGTTCATGGCTCCGACTCTCGGCTCAATGCAATGAAGGACTGGATTGGAGGGCAGCGCGCACCCGGGCATCAAGGCGCGCGACAAGTGTCAGAAACAGATCTCCCGGCACCCGTACAAGCGTTCCGCCTGAATGTCGTGCTGGCGGCATTGCGCGACATAGCGGTCGGATTCGGTCAGCTGGATGCTGTCTTCCTCGTACTGGAGACCCATGATGTATTTCATCCAGGGTTCCTGGCCCATCGCATACACGAACACGCGGCGCGTATCGATTTCCTGCGTCACGTTCCAGGCGCGCTCGCAATTGGCGCCGGACAAGCGCCGCGATTCGTTGTTGCGGCGGTTGAGCGGGCGTCCGAGCAGGGGTTCGTACAACCAGTTCAAGGGCGCACCCTGGCACTCCATGCCGAGGAAGAGGGCGTCGACATGGCCGATCCGCGCCATCATCCGGCGGTACAGCATTTGGTCGCGGCCGTCGGAATCGACGAGGAAGAGGAATTGCTTGTCCTTGAGCTTGAGTGCGACCGCATGCTTGCTGTGGATGTTCAGGTCGGCGTGTTCACCGGTGAACGGGAGGCTCAGCACCTGGCCATCCGGCACGTCGACATGTTCGAAAGGCCTGAGCGCGTCGACGTGATCGAAACCCAGTTCGCGCAGCAGCAGCTTCATCGAGGGATCCGCCACGGATCCGCCGTTATTGCCGGGCACGATCACGCGGCCGATCCGGTGCCGCAACTGCAGCAACATCTCCGCGGAGAAGTGATCCTGGTGGCAGTGGGTGATCACGACGTAATCGATGAAGTCCGGGAAGTCGTCGATCGTGAACCGGGCGTCGTCGTGGGGCTCGACGCTGAAGAACGGATCGAACAGGATCGACACCGCGTCGGTCTGGAATAACAGGCAGGCGTGCCCGAAATAACGCATGCGCACGTCGGGACCGGCATAGCCGGCGTCGACATGGACCGGATTGGGCGTCTCCGTGAAGAATTGACGGAACGCGGGCAGGTCTTGTGGCGCAACATCGAGTTCGGCAGCGAGTTCCTTGAACGACCTCGCCTGCTGGCGCGTGCGGTACAGCATGTCCAGGCGCCTGTCCGCAAACGGCAGGCGCAGCGAGACGGTATCCGCGCGTTCCAGGCGCGGCGTGCTCATGAAGAAGGTCCGGTCCGACTCGGGCGTCGCGTGGATCCACAACTGCTGGAGCGGCTGGCACAGTTTTTCGTCGTAGACCAGATCCTCGAAAAACCGCAGGCCGGGGCGGTGGTTGAGGTCATAGACCAGTTCCACCAGGCCGCGCAGGCTGGCGGGCAGCTTTCCGTACCATTCGTCGAGCGAATAGCCGCTCGCGTTTTCCTGCATGCTGCCGTCCAGCTGGCGCAGGTCTTCCGCCATCTGGATCAGCGCGGCGCAGTCCCGACTGGTCGCGTCGACCAGGGCCTCGACCTGTGGCAGGTTTTCGAGCTTGAGGTCGGCGAACGGCCCGCCATACATCGCCGGGTTGCTGTTGGCGGCGATATGGCTTCCAGGGCTCAGCAGGAAGGACTGCATCAGCGGAAGCAGCCGATACTTGACATGCAGCGCCAGCTGGGCAGGCGAGATCAGGTGCGGCCAGGCGTGCCAGCGCGCCACCAGCGGTTCGATCTTGATATCGGGCTTCAAGAATACAAGGGCGTCTTGTGCAGCTTGCATATTGGACTCATCGAGTTACGGACGCGTTCAGCCAGCCGCTTGCGCGACGCATGCATGAACCGGCCCATGCAAGCCCGTCTCGAAACGGGTTTGCATCTGTTTAGAAGGAAGACGGGGAAACGGTTGTGCGCTTCAATAAGTCCCGGATTGTTCGAGCTGTTCGAATAACTGCTGAACGTTTTCGGTGCTGAAGCCTTCTTCGCCAAAGCGTTCAATGAATTCGAAGCTCAGGCCGGAGTTACTGTCCCTGGTCGAGAAGACCTGGGCGAGCCCCTCGCTGCGAATAATCGAGGTATCGAACCCCAGGCCCTGGGCACGCAATGCTTTGGTGGTTTTCTCCACGTCCTCGACCGCCAGCGCAATATGGGCGACGCCACAGCCGTAATTGTCGACCAGGCGCGAAACCTGGGATGTTTCTTCGGTGCCTTGGCAGAGGACGAATTTTATTCCGTTATGCTCGATTTCCGCCGACACCATCCCGGTTTGTGCCCCGGTAACGACGCGCCGCCGAATCATTTGAAAGCCGAGTGTATTGCAGAAAAAATCGATTCCCTGGTCGAGATTTTTCACTGCAATTGCAATATGATCGATCTTGTGAAAATTCACAGCCCTTACAATTGCGGCATTTTCATCTAGAAGCATCCAGCAACTCCCGTAACATGATCCAGCAAGGCTGCTGGTTGCGCGAGTCAACCAGCAGTGATTCGATGTCGAGTAAACCGAGTAAAAGCGTGAAATGCAGATTGCGGAAATGCACAAGGAATATAAGTTATTTCTCTTGATTTAACAAGCAGGTAACAAAATATTTTATCCGGGTTTGCCGGGGTGGATTATGTTTCCCGCATAAATGAAATGTGTTGCGGTTCGTTTCTATGCGAATCGAATCAAAATGCGATAATCTGGATATTCAAATTGACATTATTTAATTCGTATTGCATGAAAGAATGCCTGGAACCCCGGATTTCATGCCAATCGCATTGGTCATGTATGCGATAACGGCGCATGTCGAAGTGACATGGCGCCGTTTTCGGTTTCAGGCGTCCGCTGGAACGGTCATGTCGGCCTCCACGAAGGAAGTGGCCAGCGTCTTGAAGGTGGTGGTCCAGATATTCGCCGAACGGCCGGGGAGGACGATTTTCGACAGATCGTCGGCGATGCCCGGCCGGCCATGCTGCAGCCATTCCTCGGCTTCGAAGGGCAGCAGGCCGGCCGGAGAGTCGAGGACGATTTCGGCCGCGCCGCGGTTGATGGCGACCAGGGTGGCCTCGTATGCCGTATATCTGGTGAAGACGAAATGGTCGCCTTCCGCAAACAGGGTAAGGTAGGCTCCCTCCCGCAATTCGATGCGGGCCTTGCGCAGGGCGATCAGCGACCGGTAGGTCTCGAACAAGGCCGGGTCCCAGTGTTGTTCATTCCAGTCAAAGCAGCGCCGGCAATACGGGTCGCCGGCCCCGGTCAGCCCGATCTCGTCTCCATAGTAGATCGAAGGCACGCCGGCGTAGGTCATCAGCAGCGTGACGCCCATCCGCATGCGCTCAATGTCCTCGTCGACCGCGGTCAGGAAGCGCCAGGTATCGTGGCTGCCGAGCAGGTTGAACTGCGAAAGCTGGTTGGCGTAGGGGATCCGGGCGCGGGTCTGCGTCAGCCAGTGGTCGAAGACCGCGGCGTCGATCCTGGTCGGCTGAAAGCCGGGCATGTCGCGCCCGGCGATCCACGCCAGTACCGGGGCTGTGAATCCGTAGTAGTTCATGCTGGCGTCCTGCTGCTCGCCCTGGAGCCAGCGGGTCGCTTCGTAGAATTGCTCGCCCAGCACGTAAGCTTCCGGGTTCTCGGCGCGCATGGCATTGCGAAATTCCTTGACGTAGGTGGCGTTGTTCACGGCGCCATGGCCTTCGCCAATCATGTGCATGACATCGAAACGCCAGCCGTCCGCGGCATAGGGCGGGCGAAGCCAATGTCGAATGATGCTTTCCGGACCGCCGAACATGATCTTTTGCAGGTCGGGATTCCCGAAGTTGAGGACTGGAATGTGCTGCATGCCTTTCCAGCCGACGTACAGTTGCTCGTCGATGAAGTTGTACCAGTCCCGATAAGGCGATTCGCTGCTGTTGTAGGCGCCGTTACTGGCCTGTCGTGAAAAACGGTTGAACCAGGGATGATTGAAACTCGTATGGTTGACCGCGATATCCAGTATGAAGCGCATGCCGCGCCGATGCAGCGCGGTCGACAGAGCCGCCAGCGCGTCGTTGCCGCCAAGGTGGCGGTCCACGTTGAAATAATCTTCCGTGTCGTAGCGGTGGTTGGTACTGGAAGTGAAAACGGGATTCAGGTAGATCGCGGTGATTCCGAGCCTGTCCTGCAGGTAATCGAGCTTCCCGGCGATGCCCGGCAGGTCGCCTCCGTAGAATGCCGTCTCTCCGATCGTGCGGTCGATCGCCTCGCCCCAGGCCTTCCTGGTGACCGGGGACCTTCCATCCGCGTAGATATATTCGTCGGTCTGTACAGCCAGGCGCGGATCGCCCTGGGCGAATCGGTCGGGCAAGATCTGGTAGAAAATCTGATCCCTCACCCAGTCAGGCGGCCGGTGATCGCGGCATATCCGGAAATACAGTTCACGGGGCGGTGTATAGGCGTGCATGCCATCGGCCGCCAGCCAAGTTTGCATATTGTCGTGCAGGACCTGGAAGGCATAGACCGTCAGCTCATTGCCGCCATCCCAGGGCATATCGCCCTCGAATACGTATACCGAATCGCGGGAATTGTCCACCAATTTCATCGCAATCAGGTATTCCTCATTGTCCGGCTCGATACGCAGAAATGCCTGGGGGCGAGTCGGATGGTGGCATACCAGGCGTACACGACAGCCATACCGGTTTGTTCTTATCCATGGTGCGATGGGCGGGTGGGTCAGTCTCATAGAGATATTTCGATTTGAAGGTTGAACGCATGCCTGAATCGGCCTGGTCGGAAGCCGGACGTGAGGGAATAATCCGCCTATAATGCCATCGTGCAATATCAGAGAAAGCGCGGCCAGAATATCACAAATGGCATGCATTTCGATTGCTGACGAATGTATTTTCAGCACCTCGTTTGTGAGAGAATCTGTCGAATAAATTGCCATGCGCCGAACTGTCGCGATTTCGCTCGGTAGTGGCCAGGATTAAAGGTCTCGATATGAAGAAGGATCTCTGGCTGGTGAATGCTTCCCCGCAGCCGCGTGCTTTTCGCATGTACTGTTTCTGCTACGCCGGCGGTAATGCGCTCGGTTTTCTGGAGTGGCAGGGGCGTATCGATGCGAATATCGAAATTTGTGCTTTTCAGCTTCCCGGGCGCGGTGCGCGGTTTCACGAAGCGCCAATGACGAAATTCGATGAGCTTATCGTCGCGCTGGCCGAAGTAATGCAAAAACAGGGGAATATGCCATTTGCATTTTTTGGCCATAGCCTCGGCGGATTGGTGGCGTTCGAACTGGCTCGTTACCTTTCTCGGAAAGGCTTGCCGACACCGCGCCACCTCGTGCTTTCAGGTTGCCATGCGCCGCGTTATCGCAGTACGCCGGAAGCGCTGCACCTGCTGGATGACGGTGCCTTGCTCGAGAAACTGCGGGAACTGAACGGCACGCCAACGGAAATCCTCGAACACGCGGAACTGATGAAGATGCTTTTGCCAACGATTCGGGCTGACATGGCATTGGTGCATGACTATGTTTACCGTACAGGCCCGCCACTGGCGATCCCTGTCACGGTGTTTGCGGGCCGGGACGATGACCACGACGGCCCCGAACAGTGCGCCGGCTGGGGTGAAGAGACGTCCGCCGGCTGTGCTGTCCAATGGTTTGCCGGCGACCATTTTTTCATCAATTCGGCCAATGAGGAGGTGTTGGCCTGCCTGAATCGGACACTGTCGGGATACCTGCCGCTGGTCCGCAGTCAGCAACTGCTCGCGCGTCACATTTATTGAGATCGGAAGGAGAGGATATGCAGTCGACGGCACGGCGGACATGGGAAACCGATGAGATCGCAGCGTTCCGTGCACGGGCGCGGGAATTCTTCCGGGCTGAACTCGTGCCGCACGATGAACGCTGGCGGAAACAGCGCGGCGTGGATCGGGCGTTCTATCGGAAGGCTGGGCAAGCGGGCCTGCTGTGTCCAAGCATCCCTGTCGAGTACGGTGGTCTGGGCGGAAATTTTGCGCATGTCGCCGTGGTGCAGGAGGAACTGGGGCGCGTCGGCTGCTCCTCGTTCGGCCAGGTACCGCACGGCGCCGTCTGTGCGCACTACCTGAATTCGTTCGGCACCGAAGACCAGAAACGGCGCTGGTTGCCCGGTTTGTGTTCCGGCGAGCTGGTGGCGGCCATCGCGATGACCGAACCCCATGCAGGAACCGACGTGCAGGCATTCCGGGTTCGCGCCGAGCGCCGCGCCGGCGCGGATCATTATTTGTTGAATGGCGTGAAGTCCATGATCAGCAACGGCCAGCTGGCCGACATCGTGATCGTCGCGGCGAAGACCGATCTGGGCGCCAACGGCAAGGGCATCACCCTGCTGGTTGTGGAGGCGAACGATTCGGAAGGCTTCTATCGCAGCGAGCCGCTGGACAAGATCGGCATGCACGGACAGGACACGTCCGAGTTGTATTTCGAGGATCTGGCAGTCCCGCTCGGGAACCGTCTGGGCGAAGAAGGCGACGGCTATGTCCAGATGATGACGCTGCTGGCGCAGGAGCGCATGGGAATGGCCGTGTTCTGCCAGGCTTTGCTCGAGCGGGCGGTCGAGCTCACCATGGAACATGCGAGGGAGCGCAAGGTATTCAATGCGCCGCTGATGGAATTGCAGAACACCCGGTTCAAATTGGCGGAGTGCGAAACAATCGGCAGGGTGTCGAGGGCCTTCATCGACAACTGCATCGCGGACCACATGCACGACAGGCTGTCGACAACCGATGCCTCGATGGCGAAATACTGGGCTTCGGAGCAGTTGTGCCGCGTGGCCGACGAGTGCCTTCAGCTGTTCGGTGGCGCCGGCTATGTCGCCACATCGCCGATTGCCCGCATTTATGTCGACGCCAGGGCGCAGCGTATCCTCGGTGGTGTGAACGAAGTCATGAAGGAGCTGATTTTCCGCACGATTTGAGCGGCGCCTGCGGCGAAGCGCCGACGACTGCGCTCACGCGCGCAGGGTCAGCAGTGCGAACAGCATGCCGTCGGCCGCGCCCATCCGGCCCTGGAATGACCGCTGGCCGCCGATGGCCGGATGGCCCCGCGCAATGCGGGCCTCGTAGCGGTCGACCGAGGTCAGGCGAACCGACAGGTCGTGGAAATCGAGGAAGCGGCCGGTCATCGGATGATAGGCCTTGTAGACCGCTTCCTTGATCACGAACAGCAGCTTGCCGATGTCGACGCCTTGCGGGCTACCGGCGACGGCTGCCGCTTGCAGCTCATCGGCACGACAGACCATTGGGACCAGTTCCTGCGCAAGCGGGAGGTTGGCTTCCATGTCCAGGCCGACGCCCGCATAGTCGCTGCGCCATGCGGCAATCGCGGCGGCCATGGTTTCCGTATGCGTGATGCTGCCGACCGCGGCGTCCGGCCAGCAGGGCGCACGCGACGGGGCGCTGGGAATCGGCAGGCCGCCAAGCGGCAGCCGCGCCAGTGCCTGCCGGGCGTAGGACCGTCCGGCGCGGAACTCCCGCTGGCGTATTGGCGCGGCTGCGCGGATGACCGCGGCTTCGGCGGGATACAGGAAGTGCTGGGCGGCCGCGATGGCGCCCGCCGCGCAATGCACACCGGCGGGCAGCAGCCGGCCGATGGCGTCCGCCAGGGTCCCGGGACACGGGCTGCCGCCCGGTCCCGCCATCGGATGCAAGGCCTGCGCATCCATCTGTCAATCCCGCAGTACCCGCGCGGGGGCCAGCCGCATGGCGACGATGGCATGCTGCAGCGTCGATCCCAGCGTGACGAGCAGGGCGACCATGATCGCGGCGACCAGCGGCCAGACGCCGAATGGCGCCCGTTCGACGAAGTTGGACAGGTAGCGCTCGGTACTGACGGTTGCCAGCGGCAAGCCGATCAATGCGCTCACGAAGAGCAGGGTGGCGAATTCGCGTGCAATCAGCCTGGCGATGGCGCGCCGGTTGGCGCCGTACAGCTTGCGCAGGACGATTTGCTTGGCGAGCCGGCGAACGTTGTACGCTGAGAGGACGTAGATGCCGAAGGCGGCAATCGCGATTGCTATCAGGCTCGCGTAACTCAAGAGCTTCGCCAGGCGCTGGTCCTGCGCGTAGTTTTCGGCAAAATAGCTGTGCGCGCGCCGGACGATGACGACATCGTTCGGGAAGTACTGCCGCTGCAGGCGGTCCGCGGCCTGTTCCAGGTCGCCCAGCCCGCCGGTGGTCCTGACCGTGAGCGTCGGTGTGCCGAGGTCGGGATAATAGAGCAGCGGGCGCGTCACGTCGCGCAGGCTTTCATGGCGGATGTCCGGTGCGACGCCGACGATGCGGGCGGACCGGGAACCGGGGCCGGTGCCGGTCGTCAGTACCTGGCCGATGGCCGCGTCGGGCGAAGCGAAACCCAGCGCGTGCGCGGCGGCCGTGTTGATGACGATGACGTTGAGCTGGTCCTGCTGGTCGGTCTTCGGATCGAACATCCGTCCAACGAGCGGCCGCAAGCCATAGACCTGGAAGAAATTCAGGCTCACGGGGCGCAACAGGACGCTGGCGCGCCGGCCGTTCAGGCGGGACACGTCGAGGTTCATGCCGATGAAAGTCCGTCCGATCGGGTCCTGGGCGGCCGCGACGCCGGTCACGCCCGGCAAGCGTTCCAGGGCGCTGCGCAGGCCGGTGGCGGCCGGATTCGACAGGTCGACGGGAAGCTCCAGCACCAGCAACGACGACGTGTCGAAGCCGGGATTTGCCTCGCTCGCGTAGCGGGTCTGCCAGGCGATGGCAAGGGTGACGCCGGTCAGCGCGATGGCGGCCGCGATCTGCACCACCGAGAGCACCCGGCGCAGCCACAGGCCGCTGAGCGTTTCGCTGCTGCCGCGCCCGGCCAGGGTCTGGGCCGGGCGCACGCGCTGGGCGACCCAGGCGGGATAAGCGCCGGCAGCCAGGCCGACCAAGCTGCCGATGACGATGGCCGCGCCAAGGGTGTCGAGGGTGAACACGCTGCCCAGCTTGAAGCCGACCAGCGACGCGAAAAGCGGCGTCAGCAGTTTCGCCAGCAGAAGGCCGATGCCGGTGGAGACCAGGGCGACCAGCAGCGCTTCCGCCAGGAACTGCGCGACCAGCCGATGAACCGAGGCGCCCAGCATCTTGCGCACCGCGATTTCTCCCTGCCGGCGCAAGGTGCGCATGGTTGCCAGGTTGACGTAGTTGCAGACGGCCAGCAGCAGGATCAGCAGGGCGACTGCGCTCAGGCCCACGAGGGTCCGCAAGTCGCCATGCGGTCCGCTCAAGGGCGTGTTTGCCGTGTCGCTGTCGAGATACATATCCGGCAGCGCGCCCAGGCGGATTTCCATTACTTTTTTCTGTCCGAGCTTTTGCAGGACTTCCGGGGGCAGCTGGCGCAACAGCGGCGAATTGTCTGCGGCATCCTGCAGCAGGCCTTGCAGGGCCGCGGGCGGCGTGCCGGGTTTCAGTTTCACATACAGCTTGGCGCCGATGTTGCCCCAGGCCTGGAACAGGGCCGAGCGCTGCTCTTCCGGCCATGCGGCCGTGTTGACGCCGGCGAGGATGTTGTAGCTGACGGTACTGTTGGCAGGCGGATCGGGCAATAAAGCGGCGACGCGGAACGAGCGACCGGCGATTTCCACGGTCTGGCCTGTGACGGTGGTGCTTCCGAATAATTGACGCGATGTGCTCTGGGTCAGCGCGAGCGTTTCGGGGCGGGACAAGGCAGCCTGCAGATCGCCGTCGATGGCATGCAGGTCGAGCATGCGTGCGAAGTCCGGATCCACGGCCGTCAATTCCAGGCGCTGGACCTTGCCGTCGGCCTTGACCGAGACCGGAAGCGGCATGACGGCGGTGGCCGCCTCGACCAGGCCGCTGCGACGGGCGACGTCGAGGAAGGGCAAGGGCGTCGACTCGTACCAGCTCGGCTTGCTGATGATGTTCAGCTTGTGCTTGACGAGATAAATCCGCTGGGCGTCAGGGACCTTGCTGTCATAACTGAAGGAATAGCGTACGAAGCCCAGCAACAGGAAACAGACGGCAAAGCCGACTGCCAGTCCCAGTACCACGACGCTCGAATAGCCGGGTTCGAGAACCAGCATGCGCCAGCCAATGCGGAAATCACGTAATTTCATCATCACTCCGGTGAAGATCGGTGGGGCGCCGTGTCAGGCCGCTTTACGCCGTTCGTCCGATACCACGCGGCCGTCGCGCAAGTGCACGGTGCGGCCGGCCTGTGCGGCATATTCGGGCGAGTGGCTGACCATCACGACCGTCGTGCCTTCGGCGTTGATGTTCTTCAGCAGCTGCATGACTTCGTCTCCATGGGCACTGTCGAGGTTGCCGGTCGGCTCGTCGGCGAGGAGCATTGCAGGCGCGGCGGCCAGGGCGCGCGCAATCGCCACCCGCTGTTGCTGACCGCCCGACAGCTGGGACGGCCGGTGGCCGGCGCGATGCGCGATGCCCAGCCTGCCCAGCAGGGCTTCCACGCGTTCGCGCCGTTCCCGCGGTGGACTGTCCGTGTATTCGAGCGCCAGTTCGACGTTCTCGTACACCGACAGCTCTTCGATGAGATTGAAGTTCTGGAAGATGAAGCCGATGCGGCCGCTGCGCAGCCGGTTCAACTTCGCTTCGCTCCAGCCGGCCACGTTCTGGCCGTCGAACCAATATTCGCCATTGTCGGGCACGTCGAGCAAGCCGAGGACGTTCAACAGGGTCGACTTGCCGCAGCCGGAGGGGCCGGTAATGGCCACGTACTCGCCTTCCTTGATGTCGAGATCGATGCGGTCCAGCGCCGTCGTCTGCACTTCACCTGCCTGGTGAACCCTGCTGATGCCAACAAGTTTTATCATGGAACGTCCTTTGGAGAGTAAGGGGAGAGCCGAATGCCTTTTACTGGGTGAGTCGGAGGTGCGTCGCCTTCAGGAACGGCGCATAGCTCGAAATCAGGACCTGCTCGCCGGCGGCGAGCCCCGACCGGACTTCGACCTGGTTGTTGTTGCGGCGGCCGGTCGTGATCTCGCGCCGTTCCGCATTGCGTCCATCCTTGCTGATCACGAAGACCCAGGCGCCCCCGGTCTCGTTGATATACGGGCCGTTCGGCAGGATCAGGGCCTGCGCCGGTTCGCTCAGCCTGATCTCGGTATCGAGGCTTTGTCCGGGGCTGAGCGCGGCGGGCTTCTGCCCGGTGAATGCAAGTTCGACCAGGAAGCGGCCTTCCTTGACCTGCGGATAAACGATGCGGATTTCGGCCGGGTAGGTCTGGTCGCCCACGTGGACGCCGGCCGGGCGGCCGACCGCGACGCGGCTCAGATAGTATTCATCGATCTGCGCCGACAGTTTGAACTGCTCGGGGTCGTCGATACGGCCGATATGTTCCCCGGTGGTGACTGTCTGCCCGACCTGCAGCTGGAAGCCCGTCAGGCGCCCGGCGTTCGGTGCGCGGACGGCGAGTGCCTCGACCGTGCCGCTGATCAGTTTCAGGCCGGCTTCAAGACCTCGTATCGCCGTGTCCATCTGTTGCAGCGCATGCTTGCGCACCTCGGCATCCGTGGCGGCGCTGGCGATTTCTTCGCGCAGCGCGCGCTTTTGCTGCTGGACCCGGTCGGCCGCTTCCTGCATGGCTGCGGCGGACAAAAAACCGCGTGCGGCGAGTTGCTCCTGGCGTGAGTACTGCTTCTGGGCCTGGTCGAGGGCATAGTCGATGTCGGAACGGCGTCGCTGGTGGTCGGTGCGGCTGGCCTCCTCGGCAACGCGTAAATTCTGGAGGTTGGAAATCTGCTGCGCATGTTCAGCCTGGCGGGCCAGTAATTCGATGTGGCGCTGGGTATTCGACAAGCGGAACAGCAGCTGTCCTTTCTCGACCAGGGCGCCGTCGCGCACCATGATTTCCTCGACACGTCCGGATTCGATCGAGTCGAGGATCACGGACTCGCGCGGCTCGGCGCTCGCGCGCACCACCACTTCATCGCGGAACAGGCCACGCTCCACACGGCCGGTGCGCGTTTCGCCGAGCGCCACTTCAATCCCGGTGGGCTGGAGATACCAGAAAGCGGCGCCCGCCGCCAGCAGAAGCAATGCCAGGAAGCCGATCGCGGACCATTTGTTGCGCTTCGGCGGAACGATCTTGTCCATCGCAGTGCCTGAAACCGGAGAAAGCGGGGATTTCGTTCGCATCGATTGAAATTATTCGGGAAGGGATGTCAATTCCGGCCGCCGTCCAGCGCGCTCGGGGGCGGGCGGATTTCGGATGCAGGCGCAATCGCAATTGTCTTGGAAGTGAAAGAGCTCACCTTGTTCGATTCCGTTTCAATCTGTAGCCGCCGCATTCGCCGGATGGTCGCCCAGCGATTTTTCGGAGACATCAGGAGCGGAATAGGGAGGCGAACACGGCAACAACAATTTCATTAGTATCGAAAAGTTTGCGTGAATTGGACGCTTCCGCCGCTGCATTAACCGCGTTGGATAGCGAACGCAGCGTACCATGATTTTTTCGCGCGCGATATGAAATTCTGGCGTGCTCGCTTCGTCTATGCCGAGCGCATGAAAACCTTGAAAATTAATGCGAAGTATCCCTTCGCGGGGAAAACCGGATTATGATGG
>CAJYXO010000185.1 GCA_913778765.1 uncultured Massilia sp.
GCGCACCGCTGCGACGCCGGACTACCACCTGACCAGCAGCTCGCCGGCAATCGGCCGCGGCACCGCGACCAACGCCTACCCGACCGACCTGGACGGCAAGCCGCGCAATGCGTCGACCGGTTACGACATCGGCGCTTACCAGCATTAAACGCGAGCATTAATCTGCGTCAGCCCGCATGCCTCACGGTGTGCGGGCTTTTTTATGCATCGTCGTCGTCGATGGGTAGGGCGATCTGCGGCCCGCCGGCACTGGCGTTGTTGACCTTCTTGCTGACCTTGTGCCATTCGAAGGCATCGGCCGGCACCGCCGCGTGGCGGGCCAGTTCCAGCGCCTGCTGCGGACTCAGGGCCGGCGACATCCACAAGGCAGCATCCTCGGCGTTCATGACCACTGGACGGCGGTCGTGGATGTCGAGCATGCCGCCGGAGGCATCGTCGGTGACCAGCACGAAACCGGCTTCGGCGCGGTTTTCCTCGAAGGGGCCGAAGTTGGCGAGCGCCAGCAGGAACAACGGCGCGTGGTCCTTGCGGTGTATGTGCCAGGGCTGCTTGTGGCCTTTCTCGCCGGTCCATTCGTACCAGCCTTCGGCCGGGACCACGCCGCGGCCGTTCTTGAGCAGGCGCGACCAGTAGCTGCTGCCGAGCTTTTCGAGGCGCGCATTGATCGCGATCGGGATCTTGCCCTCGGCCCATTTGGGGCGGTAGCTCCAGAACACGTCGTCGACCCGGTGCTCGCCGTCCTGCACGTGCAGCACGGGCCGATAGGTGCCGGGCGCCGCGTTCGTCGTCGGCGCCGACTCGCTGTCGTACACCGCGTCGGCCCAGCCGAAGGCGGAGGCATAATGGCGCGCGGTCTGGCTCTGGTCAAATCGTCCACACATGGCGCGATGCTACCGCTTTGTTGCCCCGGGGGGCGTCCGATAGCCGAGCAGCAGGCTTTCAGGCGACTGCATGGCGCGCGACGGGCATCCGCGACAGCGTCCAGGTCAGCCCCAGCGACAGCAGGAACACCAGCAGCACAAGGCGCAGGCCGCCGGCCGGGCCGGCATCGATGCCCTGCAACGGGTACAGGACGTCCACGAACAGGTAGTGCGACGCATAGATGCCCAGCACCAGCGGACCGAGCGCCGCCAGCGCCGGGATCCGCGCCCAGCGCAGGTCGGACAGCGCGATCATGCTCACGCCCAGCCCGAAGGGCCAGGTGCCGAGCACGAAGTCCTGCGCCATGCTGACGCCGTAGCGCTGGTGCAGCCAGGCGAGTTCGAGCATCTGCAGCAGCAGTCCGCCGATGGCGAGCAGGGCCCCGGTGGCGGCCCAGGACGGCCGCGGTCCGCGCTGCCGCAGCAGGTGGCCGGTGACGAACATCGGCAGGCTGAAGAAGGGGCCGTTGCGCAGGTTGAAGGCGGTGTGGAAGCCGAAGGGCGTACCGGCGTAGGCCTTGCCGGCCAGCCCGACGAGGTAGAGGGCGACAGCCAGCACTAGCAGGGTGCGCACGAAGCGGCGCGACAGCAGGGCGCCGCTGAGCAGCGCCGCGATCGCCAGCGCCGGCAGGAACCACAGGTGGACTTTCGCGCCCTGCAGCAGCAGGGTCGCGAAGCCGCCGCGCATCGCGGCCAGGCGCGCCAGCCACTGCGCGGCCGCGCCAGCCGGGCCGAGGCGCCGGACGGACTCGATTTCGGCGATCGCGAAATACACGGCGCACCAGACCAGGAACAGCAGCAGCACGCGCCGCGCCAGGGCCAGCGAGCAGCGCAGGTAATCGGCGCGGCCATGACATTTTGCCGACCAGAAATAGCCGGACAGGATGAAGAACAAGGGCACGGCAAAGCGCTCGGCCTGGTTCAGCAGGGTGGCGGTGTCGAAGGCGGTGCCGACCGCGCCGGGACCCTCGTGCCTGGCGGTGTGCAAGGCAATGACGGCAAGGATCGCCAGCACCCGGAACGCGTCGACGGCTTGCAGGCGGGACATGCCGCCGATTTTAACGCCGGCTCGGGAAATATTGTCGCGAGTTTGTGCGACCAGGCTGACGCGACGACGGGGCGTTGGCGCCTCTTGTGGCCGTCAGGAGCGTCCCAACTTCCTATCGTGTTTCGTCAAGCAGTCTCCCTGCTTTCTTGTGTCTCCACCTCAGTGATCGGCTGAGTACTTCGCCGCTGTTCGCGCAAGCGACAGCGGCATCTTTTTTTCAGGAGCCGCGCTTGCTCCTGCCCTGCACGGTGCAGGTTCGGGTACAGCGCAGATAGGTGTCCTCGCAGGCGCCGAAGCGTTCCGACTGGCGACGGTGGAAGCTGTCGTTGCCGGCAATGCGCTCTTGTTCGCTCTGTCCCTGGGCATGGATGGCCGTATTCGCGAACGGGTTCTTGTCCGACTGCGAGCGTTCCAGCAGATCGTCATTGCCCGTCATCTTGCGGGCAGTGGCCTTGCATGCCTGGCGCTCACTGCCGCACATCGACTTGCAGAAGCCCGGTTCATCGGCCGCGTGGACGGCAGGGGCGGCAGCCGCGAACAGCATGGCCAGAAGGGTGGAGCGCATCATGTCGATCTCCCGATATTGAACACTATCCAGTATATACTTTCTTGGGAGAATGACAAGATGCAGGCCGGGTGACACGGCGCACGGCTGTGCGTTTGCATGCAGGCCCATCCGGGCGTATGCTGAGCCTACAAGATACATACAACGGAGACGATCATGAAAATGCGACTCGCACCGTCCGAGATGGCCGCGCGCTTCCAACGTCCCTTGCGCTTCGGCAGCTTCTGGCGCGGCCACGAGCTCTTGCTGCGCCTGTGTCAAATCGCCGTGATCGTCCTGCTGGCCTTCTACGGTTCGCGGCTGGTGGCGCGCTTCATCGCCTCGGGCACGAGCCTGTTCACCGGCGGGTGAATCCGCGCTAGCGGGCGCCGAGGAAGGACTTGCCCTGGGCCAGGACCACGTCGCAGGCCTTTTTCGTGACGTCGGCGGTCAGGCCGCCGCCCTTGCTCAGGTCCATCAGGTTGCCGTTACTGCCGTGCAGCAGGCCCTTCCGGCCGTCGCTGTAGCCGCGGTCCTCGGTCTGCTCGCCGCCCGGCAGCTTGCCCATCAACTGGTCCTTGACCGAGCCCGCGCTGTCGGCGCTCAGGTAATTGTTGCCGATGCAGTACTGCAGCAGGCCGGCGACATTGCCCATGCTGCCGGACGCCATCGGCGAGCTGGCCATGCCGGCCATGCCCTTCAGGTCGGCGCCATGGCCACCCTTGTGCAGCAGACTGTCGAGCTGGGCATGGACGCCGGCCGCCGGCAGCATGGCCGCCAGCACCAGTCCCGCACAGCGCCATCCTGGATGTTTCATGGTGCACCTCCGCAGGTCGTTACGCCATGCTCGGGCACGAGGGCAGGGCGGCGCAATTGGGCCTTGGTCCATGGCCTTGCGCGCTTGCATGCGCGAGCTCTTGTATTCTTGAAATGACGGCCTCATCTGCATCGGGTCTTCTTTTTCGTGCTTGCCGCACCCGCCGCACCCATGCCCTATCTGTCCTATCCGCAATCCCCGCAATTCCGCGACACGAAGTTCAGCAACCCGGCGCCCATGCACAAGCACAGCGCCGCCGAGACCGCGCGTCTGTGGTGGGCCTTCATGTTCAACAAGCCGGCCGGCACGGTGCCGCGCCAGGCGGTGCCGGTGCGGGCCCTGAGCCGCGCGGCGCTGCTGGCGGCGCCGGACAAGACCCTGTACCGGCTCGGACACTCGACCATGCTGATCAAGCTCGGCGGCGCCTTCTATTTGACCGATCCGGTGTTCTCGGAGCGGGCTTCGCCGGTGCAGTGGGCGGGGCCGGCGCGTTTCCACCAGCCTCCGATCGGCATCGGCGAGCTGCCGCCGATCAAGGCCGTGATTCTGTCGCACGACCATTATGACCACCTCGACCGCGCGGCCGTCCTGGCGCTGGCGCCGAAGACCGAATGCTTCCTCACCCCGCTGGGCGTCGGCAAGCGCTTGACGGACTGGGGCATCGATGCCGGCAAGGTGCGCCAGTTTGACTGGTGGCAGGGAACCGAGATGGGCGGCGTCCGCTTCGTGGCCACGCCGGCCCAGCATTTCTCGGGCCGCGGCCTGAACGACGGCAATGCGACGCTGTGGGCGTCCTGGGTCATCCTGCATCCCGACCTGCGCCTGTTCTTCAGCGGCGACACCGGCTACTTCGCCGGCTTCAGGGACATCGGCGCGAAGTACGGACCCTTCGACGTGGCGCTGCTGGAAACCGGCGCCTACGACCGGCGCTGGCCGGACGTCCACATGCAGCCGGAGCAGACCCTGCAGGCCTTCCTCGACCTGCGCGGCAAGACCCTGCTACCGGTGCACAACGGCACCTTCGACCTCGGCCTGCACCGCTGGCAGGAGCCGTTCGAGCGGATCGCGGCGCTGGCGCAGGCGCGCGGCGTGGCCTTGTCGACACCGGAGATGGGAGAAGCGGTCGATCTCACGCAGCCGCAGACGGGGCGGGCCTGGTGGCAAGACCTGGAATGACAGGAAGTGGATGGTGCCGGTGACCGGAATCGAACCGGTACGGGTTGCCCCGGCGGATTTTAAGTCCGCTACGTCTACCAATTTCGTCACACCGGCAATGTGTGCGGGGCCGAATTCTAGCACAGCCGGTCCCCGCCAGGGTTGAATGTGCAATATTGCCGCGCGTCTTTAGTTGAGTCTCCGCTTGGTGTAGGATGCTGACCCAGCAGCCGAGTAGCAACCCAGCAAGGACCCCGAATTGAACATCACGATTAACGACGAACTCCGTACTTACGTCGACCCGCTCACGCCCGCAGAACATGAAGCCCTGGAACGCAGCCTGCTGCTCGAGGGATGCCGCGAAGCCCTGATCCTGTGGCGCGACGTCCTGATCGACGGCCATAACCGCTACGCCATCTGCACCCAGCACAATATTCCCTTCCGCACCGTCCAGAACGACAAGTTCGAGTCGATGGAAGACGTCAAGCTGTGGATGATCGACAACCAGCTGGCGCGCCGCAGCGTCACCGATTTCCAGCGCGGCCTGATGGCCTTGCGCAAGAAGGAGATCCTGGCCGCGCGCGTGGTCCAGAAGAGCGACGACGAACTCCAGACCGAAGCCGACCAGGCGGTGCCGTTCTCGCCGCCCTGGAACACCCGCCAGGAGGTGGCGCGGGCGGCCCGCGTGTCCGCGAATACCATCAGCCAGATCGAACGCATCCAGAAGACCGCCGCACCGGAGCTGGTGGACGCGGTGCGCAGCGGCGCCATCTCGATCAGTTCCGCCGCCAACGTCGCCTCGCTGCCGAAGGAAGCCCAGGTGGCGGCGGTGGCCGGCGGCAAGAAGGAGCTGCAGCAGGCCGCGCGCCAGGTGCGCGAGCAGAAGACCGCCGCCAAGCCGAAGAAGGAAGCCGAGTTCGAGACGCCCGAAGACCAGATCAAGGCCCTGAAAGCCCAGGTGGCCGAACTGAAGGACCGCCTCGCCACCCTGATCGGCGAGAACGACGTGCTGAAGCAGAAGCTGGTGCTGCTCGGCGCCGACTAAGACCATATATAAATAGAGGAGACCCGATGCCGACTTCCCGCCTGTTCGCCGCAAGCGCCATCGGCCTGGCCGTCCTGGCCGCACTGCCGCCCGCCGCCGTTGCCGGTGCGGCCGCCGCCGGCGCGGCTACAGCCACGGCGCAGGCCGCCACCGGCTTTTCGCCGGCCGAACTGGCCCGCCTGAAAAAGGCGGCGCAGCGGGTGAGCATCCTGCGCGACAAGTGGGGCATCCCGCACGTGTTCGGCAAGCGCGATGCGGACGCGGTATTCGGCATGGTGTTCGCGCAGGCCGAGGACGACTTCAACCGGGTCGAACGCAATTACATCAATGCGATGGGGCGCCTGGCCGAGGTCGAGGGCGAGCGGGAGATCTGGCGCGACCTGCGCATGAAGCTCTACATCGATCCGGCCGACCTGAAGGCGCAATACGCAAGCAGCCCGGCCTGGTTGAAGAAACTGATGAACGGCTGGGCCGATGGCCTGAACTGGTACCTGGCCAGCCATCCGGACGTGAAGCCGAAGCTGCTGACGCGCTTCGAACCGTGGATGGCGCTCAGCTTCAGCGAAGGCAGCATCGGCGGCGACATCGAGTCGATCGACCTGAAGGCGCTGGAAGCCTTCTACGGCAAGCGTCCGGCGCCCGCGGCGGCATTGGCGACGGCAATGGCGGACATCGGCACCGGCTTCGATCCCGAGCCGACCGGCTCGAACGGCTTCGCGATCGCGCCGGCGCGCACCGCCGGCAAGCACGCGCTGCTGATGATCAATCCGCACACCTCGTTCTACTTCCGGCCCGAAGTCCACATGGTCAGCGAAGAGGGCCTGAATGCTTACGGCGCCGTGACCTGGGGCCAGTTCTTCATCTACCAGGGTTTCAACGAACGCCTCGGCTGGATGCACACCTCGGGCGGCGGCGACGTCATCGACGAATACCTGGAGAGCGTCGTCGAACGCGACGGCAAGTTCTTCTACAAGTTCGGCAAGGGCCAGATCCCGATGCGCGGCAAGACCATCGTCCTGCCGTATAAAACGGCCGACGGCATGGCCAGCCGCAGCGTCACCGCGTATTTCACCCAGCACGGTCCCGTGATCCGGGAAGAGGGCGGCCGATGGGTGTCGGTGAAGATGATGGACGCGCCGGTGCGCGCGCTGGAACAGTCCTACGGCCGCACCAAGGCGCGCAATTACACGGACTTCCTGAAGGTGATGGACCTGCGCACGAATTCCTCGAACAACACCGTGTACGCGGACGCCGACGGCAACATCGCCTACTTCCACGGCAACTTCGTACCGCGCCGCGATCCGCGCTTCGACTGGACCCGTCCGGTCGACGGCAGCGATCCGGCCACCGAGTGGCAGGGCCTGCACGCCGTGAAGGAGACGATTACCGTCTTCAATCCGAAGAGCGGCTACATCTCGAATACCAACAACTGGCCCTGCACCGGCTTCGGCGCCAGCAGCCCGGATTGCAAGGCCTATCCGAAGTACATGTGGTCGCTGCCGCAGAACGCGCGCGGCATCCACGCCGAGCGCGTCCTGCACGATGCCCGGGACCTGACGCTCGAGGGACTGATCGGCAAGGCCTACGATCCTTACCTGACGGCCTTCGAGCCGCTGGTGCCGGCGCTGCTGAAGGACTGGGACGCGCTGCCCCAGGGCGACGCCATGAAGGCGCGCCTGGCCGGGCAGGTCGCAATGCTGCGTGGCTGGGACTTGCGCTGGTCCGTGGCGTCGGCGCCGACTTCGCTGGCCGTCTACTGGGGCCAGGAGATGGTGAAGCAGGCGGCCACGCGCGCCCGCGCGCAGGGCGTGCCGGTGGTCGACTTCATCCAGACCCGGCTGGGCGCCCAGGAGCGCCTGGACGCCCTGGCCGCCGCCAGCGACCGCCTGCAGGCCGACTTCGGCAGCTGGAAGACGCCGTGGGGCGAGATCAACCGCTTCCAGCGCCTCGGCGGCGAGGTCGACCTGCACTACGACGACAGCAAGCCCAGCATCCCGGTCGGCTTCACTTCGGCCAACTGGGGCTCGCTGGCTTCGTTCGGCATGACGGCCAGGCAGACCACCAAACGCATCTACGGCGATCGCGGCAACAGCTTCGTGGCCGCCGTGGAGTTCGGACCGCGTGTGCGCGCCAAGAGCATCCTGGCCGGCGGCGAGAGCGGCGACCCGGCATCGAAGCATTTCAGCGACCAGGCCGAGATGTACAGCCGCGGGCAGTTCAAGGATGTCCTGTTCTATAAAGAGGACATCGAGAAACAGCTCGAGCGCAAATACCATCCAGGAGAATAGCCGGAAGGAAACGGCATCGCGCAAGCAATCTGAGCCATCCCTGCGCACACTTTTATGCAGCGCAAAGCGCGGGGAAAAGCCGTGTTATCTCCATTGCAACACTTGTATTCCTGATATTTACTGGTGCCGGCCCATCGGCTGACCGATCAATCCATCAGGAGTCCAACGTGCGTACCAAACCGCTTCTCACCCAACTTTCCGCCGCCGCGCTGCTGCTGTGCGCCGCTGCCGCCGCCCAGGCCGACATCACCGTCTATACCAGCCAGGCGGATTTCCTGGCGGCGGTGCAGGCGCCCGGCGTCGACACCTACGATGACCTGTCGATCATCAACTACGGCGATAGCCTGAACCGTCACGCCGGCAGCTACACCTACGACGTCTATTCCGACACCGGCCTGTACGGCGCGGGCGGCGGCGGCTTCGACTTCTGGCTGTCGAACAACCAGCGCAACAACCCGATCGTGTTTTCGAACTTCAGCGGTGGCGTCTCTGCCTTTGGTGGCAATTTCTTCGGCTCCAACGTGAATGGCGAATACCTGGTCGGCAACCTGAAGCTCACCGCCATCGACGGCAGCGTGCTCACTTACACCCTGTCGGGCAGCACCACCACCGACTTCCTCGGTTTCGTGTCGACCACGCCGCTGTCCGCGGTGGTGCTGGGCACCGACGGCGGCGCCTACTGGCCGACCGCCAACAACGTCGTGCTGGCGGTGCCGGAACCGGCCACCTACGGCATGCTGCTGGCCGGACTCGGCTTCGTCGGCCTGATGTCGCGCCGCCGCGCCTGAGACTCGCCGTCGCCCGGCGGTTTTCCATTGCCGGTCCGCTTGCTATAATTTTGCAAGTTAACAAGTCCCATGGACTCAGGCGGATCCGGCAGTGGCAAAACTCTATTTCAGGTATTCGGCGATGAACGCCGGCAAATCCACCTCGCTGCTGCAGGTGGCCCACAACTACGAAGAGCAGGGCCAGCGGGTCCAGCTCTACACCGCCGCCATCGATAACCGCTACGGCGTCGGGCTGATCACCTCCCGGCTCGGTCCGCAGCGCGAAGTCGGCCTGTTCGACCAGGACACCGATTTCCTCGAAAGCGCTCCGGACGTGTCCTGCGTGCTGGTCGACGAAGCCCAGTTCCTGACCAAGCAGCAGGTGGTGCAGCTGCACCGCCTGGCCCAGGTGCGCGGGGTGCCGGTCATCTGCTATGGCCTGCGCAGCGATTTCCGCGGCGATCCCTTTCCCGGTTCGGCGTATCTGCTGGCGCTGGCCGACGATATCGAAGAAATCAAGAACATCTGCACCTGCGGCAAGAAGGCGACCATGAACATCCGTGTCGACGCGGAAGGGCGCCGCATCCGCGAAGGCGAGCAGGTCAGCATCGGCGGCAACGAAAGCTACCGCCAGGCCTGCGGCCGCTGCTTCTACAAGGGCTGAGGCCGCGGCGATGGGCGCCCATGGCTGCGCCGCGATGCTGCCGCAGGCCGTCTGCGGCGCCGGCGATATCCTGTTGTACCTGGCGCCCTCGCTGGCGCTGGCCTTCCTGATCTGGCTGGTGACCACGCTGCACCCGCTGTTCTTCGTGTTCAGCGCGGCCGGCACCCTGTGCCACGAGCTGGCGCATTTTTCCGTCGGTCTGCTGCTGGGCGCCGAGCCGACCGGCTTCTCGATCGTGCCACGCCGCACCGGACGCACCTGGGAGCTGGGCTCGGTCACCTTCGCCAACCTGCGCTGGTACAACGCGGCCCCGGCCGCGCTGGCGCCGCTGCTGGTGCTGCTGCTGCCGGTCGCGGTGGCCTGGTGGCGCACCCGCGGCGTCTGGCACTTCGGCCCGGCCGACCTGGCCCTGACCCTGCTGCTGGCGCCGCAGTTCCTGTCGTTCTGGCCGTCGCCGGTCGACTGGCGCCTGGCCCTGCGCAGCTGGCCCTGGATCGTGATTGTCAGCCTGGCAGCGATCGCCTGGTACTGGTTCCAACCGAGTCTGTTTCAATTTGTAAAAGCGTGAGCTTCGGCGGCCGGCCGCGGCTTAAGCTCGGCTGAAGACACTCACGAGCCGACTCTACGTCGTCGCGCTATCCTGTAGAATTGGTCGCACACGCGGCCAAGCCTCATTCGGCCCTGGCAGCCGCCTTATGCATATTCCGCCCGGAGAAACGAACAATGAAGAAGCAGATGTTGATGGTTGCGCTGGCGTTCGCCATGTCGGCCCACGTCGTCACGGCGCAGCCGGAAAAGGTCCAGGCCAACGCGGCCCAGCCCAACGTGGTCCAGCTGAAGCCGTCCGCCGCCCAGACCCAGGCGGCATTGTGGGCGTCGCGCGTGCTGGCGCGCTACCACTACAAGGCGATGCCGCTCGACGACGCGATGTCGGCCAAGATCTACGATAACTATTTCAAGACTCTGGACAGCGAGAAGCTGTACTTCACCCAGGCCGACGTCGACCAGTTCGCGCCGGCCCGCACCAAGTTCGACGATGCGATCAACAACGAGGACCTGACGCTCCCGTTCCAGATCTATAACACCTACCAGCAGCGCTTCAACGACCGCATGGCCTATGCGCGCGAGCTGGTCCAGAAGGGCAAGTTCGACTTTACCCAGGACGAAAGCCTGCAGATCGACCGCGAGAAGGCGCCGTGGGCGAAGAACGAGGACGAAGCCCGCGACCTGTGGCGCAAGCGCGTCAAGAACGACTGGCTGCGCCTGAAGCTGGCGGGCAAGGACGAGAAGGGCATCCGCGAGACCCTCGACAAGCGCTACGAGGGCTACCAGAACCGCCTCAAGAAGCTGAACAACGAGGACGTGTTCCAGATGTTCATGAACGCCTACGCCACCGCGATCGAGCCGCACACCAACTACCTGGGCCCGCGCTCGGCCGAGAACTTCGACATCATGATGCGCCTGTCGCTGGACGGCATCGGCGCCGTGCTGCAGTCGCGTGAGGACTACACCGTGATCCGCGAGATCGTGCCGGGCGGCCCGGCCGACAAATCCGGCAAGCTGAAGGTCGGCGACCGCATCGTCGGCGTGGCCCAGGGCAACGGCGCCTTCACCGACGTGATGGGCTGGCGCATCGACGACGTCGTGCAGCTGGTGCGCGGCGAG
>CAJYXO010000186.1 GCA_913778765.1 uncultured Massilia sp.
GGAGATTCGAGATGATTTGCGAGGAAATGCAGAGTGTCGTCGAACATGGCGACGAAGGTTAACAGCGATGCGCATCGTTTACAACGACAAAATAAAAATGCCGTTCAGTCTTAACTGAACGGCATTACCGGCGAACCGGGGCTTTTTGCGTAGCGACTAAACGATCAGAACTTGTGGTCGTACGACACCGACAGACGCACCGAGCGCGGCGCGGTGTAGCTGATCGGCAGTTCGTAGGTCGAGCTCTTCAGGCTGCCGTTGTTGTAGGCTTCGGTCACGGTTTCCAGAGTCTGCGAGTTGAACACGTTGAACACGTCGACGCGCGCCTGCAGGCCCGGCACCATGTTCGGACGGTAAGCAACGTTCAGGTCCAGACGCTTGTCCCACGGCAGTTCGCCGACGGTACCACGCGGGGTCAGAACGTTCTGTGCACGGGTTGCACCGCCGCAGTAGAAGTTCTGGTTCGAGTAGTTCGGCGAGTCGCCCGGCACCGGCAGGCTGCCGATGCAGCTGCGCGGGCGGCCCGAAGCCAGCAGCACGTTACCGCCCAGCATCACTTCCTTGGTCACTTCGAAGTAACCGAAGGCCTTGATCTGGTGCTTGCGGTCGTTCGGCAGGCGGCCATAGGCGCCCTTCATCGCTTCCGGATAATCCCAGGTCGAGGTCGCGGAGACGTCGGTCTGGGCGTTGTCGGACTTCACCTGGCCTTCGGTATTACCCTTGCTGCGCGACAGGGTATAGAACAGCTTGCCGTACCAGCCGTTGCGGAACGGGTGCTCGGCGAACACGTCCAGCGCCGCGTAAGTACGGCTCGGCTCGTCGAAGCCCTGGTCGGCGGCGGTCAGGTGCACCTTGGTCAGACGCTTCGGATCGCCGAAGTAGTCCACCAGGAAGGTGTTGTCCTTGCCCGGGTTGAACGTCTGGCAGGAAGAGCCCCAGTAGGGGTTGGTGATGTCGATCTTGTTCGCGGCTGCGTAACGCTCGAACGGACGCACGTCGCAGAAGTCGTCGATGGTCTGCTGCAGCTTGCGGTAGGTGACCTTGCCGCCGAAGTTCAGGGTCGGCGACCAGGCGCGCTCGAAGCCCAGCGAGATCTCGTCCTGGTAAGCCGGCTTCATGTCCAGCGCGGCCAGGGTCGGGATGACCTTGTCCTGGCCGTACTCGTTGTTGCTCGAGAGCGGCGGGCTCAGCTGAACCAGGCCGGTCGGGGCGCCTTTCGAATCGATGCCGCTGTAGGTGTAGTACTGGGAGGTGAAGGTCGAACGGCCGGCGCCACGCACCGAGATGTGGGTCGGGATCGGCACCGAGTAGCGGCCGGCGGTCGCGTAGACCTTCAGGCTGGCGTCGCCGTTCACGTCCCAGGCGGCGGCGAGGCGCGGCTGGATCTGGTTCTTCATCTCCAAGAAGGTCTCTTTCTGACCATTCTGGTTCTTGAAGGATTCGCTACGCAGGCCGACGGTCAGCAGGAAGTCCTTGTTGAGCTGCCATTTGTCTTCCAGGTAGTAGGCGCTCTGTTCGGCGTAGGAGTCGGTCACCGTGTTGAACAGGTCCTTGGTGACATAGTAGCCCTGGGTGCCGTAGCCGCCGCCGCTGGCCGGCGACGGGATCACGAAGCCGCCGACGGTGTCGATCGACGCGCTCGGATCATCCTGCCTGCCGTAGGTCCAGCGGCCGCCACCGCCGCGGAATTCACCCGCGTTCAGCGACTGCAGCTTGGTCTGGTCCAGGCCGCCGCGGATGGTGTGCGCGCCCAGGCGGTATTCCAGGTCCAGGCGGCCGGACTTGACCGTGTCCTTCGAACCATCGGCCAGCACGGTGCCCGTGATCGACTGCGGGTTGGTGTAGCTCAGGCCAGGCACCTGCACGTCCGGCGAGAACGAGTTCGAAAACTGGGTCGGATCGTAGCCCTGGAAGGTATTGACGTGCTTGACGTCCAGCTGGCCGTACACGGCGGTCACGGTGAAGTCCTGGGTCAGGTTGCCCACGTACCTCAGCATGTTGGTCTTGCCACCGTTGCCGCTCTGGTCAGTGTTCTCGTAGTGCGAGCGCGCGGTGACGATGCCGTTGCGGCTGCGGTCGGTATAGTTGAAGCCGCTGTCGGCGAAGTCAGCCTTCGGCGTATCGCCCAGGCCGGTGAATTCGAGGCGGTGGTCTTCGTTGATGTTCCAGTCGACCTTGACCATGTAGCGCTGGGTCTTGATCTCGCGGTCGCGCCAGCCGAAGGCCGTGTTCGAGGCGGCGGAGGCAACGCGGGTGCCATTGACGTAACCGTCTTCACGGTCGTTCAGCTCGGCAGCAGCGAAGAAGAACAGCTTGTCCTGGATGATCGGGCCGCCCGCATACAGGCTGTAGCTCTTCTGCTCGCGCTCGTTTTCGGCACGGGCCAGGCGCAGGGTGTTGTCGGTCTTCGGGTTGGCGCCGGTATTGGCGTAATAGATGTCGCGGAACTTGGAACGCAATTGCTTCGGCTCCCAGGTCACGAGGCCGCCGGCTTCCCAAGTGTTGGTACCGCTCTTGGTGATGATGTTGACCACGCCGCCGATCGAGCGGCCGAACTCGGCGCCGAAGCCGCCGGTCAGAATCTGCGCTTCGCCGATCGCGCCGAACGGCAGCTGGGCAGCGCCCAGGCCGGTCAGCGGGTTGGTGACCGGGAAGCCGTTGATGTAGTACGAGTTTTCGGAAGCCGCGCCGCCGCCGATCGAGGCGCCGCCGCTGAAGCGCGAGTCGGCGCGGGTGGTGTTCGGTGCGAGCTGGATGATGGCGTCGACGTTGCGCGCGATCGGCAGTGCCGCCAGCTGGCGCGAGTTGAAGGTGGCGCCGCTGTTGGTGCTGGTGACGTCGATGGTGCGGCGCTGGCCGGTCACCTGGACGGTCTGCACGCCCGCTGCCGGCGCGAAGTCGGCTGCGGCGCCCTGGCTGATGCTGACGTCGACGGTCATCGAGCCGGCGGCGGTCTGGCCGCGCATCTGGGTGACTTTATAGGTGCCCGGCGGCAGCGAGGTTGCGCGGTAACGGCCTTGCGAGTCCGGGGTGATCGAGCGGCGCAGGCCGGTGGCCTCGTTCTCGATCACGATCTGGACGTCCGAACCAGGCGCAGCGGTACCGTAGATGCTGCCGGTGGCGTTCGATTGCGCCATCGCGGTGTCCATGGTGGCAACGGTCAGGGCTGCGCCACCGAACGCCAGCATCAATGCGTGTACTAATACGGTTTTCTTAAGCATGTGATTTCCTATTTTGGGTACTACGTTTAAATCACTAAATCTGCCAAAACGAACTAACTTTTCTCTCTGTCTCACCCAAAGGCGAACCTATATCCTTGTTTCAAAAAGGATATGTACAGATATAAAAACATAACGATTCTGCAAGTGTCAATTGCCAGAGAGCACCATCCTTGCGCCGGGAAACGCCAAAATTCGCTGCACCGCGATGGGGCGCGGCGATATGCACAATTGTGTGGCGCAGCAATACGATCGTTTCTTCATGCTCAAAAAAAGAGCGGGTCTTAATAAATATCAATTAAATCAAGTAAATAAATATACGTACCCGTCAATATCATGCGAATCGGATTTGTTGCAGCGCAATGCATGTATATACAGATTCGGAATATCTGGAAATAATGCACAGTTATGGTGCATAGAATAAATTTGTCGCTAAATTGTCGAATGTTGGGTAGGTGCAACGCTGTGGCCCTCCGACAGCGCATGGACATTCCAGCCCCCAGTTCTTACGGCCCGCGCCGCCGGGTTACAATAGAGGGTTGAACCGACCAAGCGTCTGCTAGCGACGACCCCACCATGCTTAGAATTGCTGAACTGAAACTTCCCCTCGACCACGCCGAACCCGCATTGCGCCAGGCGGTCCTGCAACGCCTCGGTATCGCCGAAGACGAACTGATCGACTTCAGCGTGTTCAAGCGCAGCTATGACGCGCGCAAGCGCAGCGCCATCGTGCTGATCTACGCGCTGGACGTGCAGGTGAAGAACGAGGCGCAGGTCCTGAAGCGGCTCCAGCATGACCGCCAGATCGGCCCTTCCCCCGACACCGGCTACAAGTTCGTCACGATGGCGAAGCCGGCGCCCGGCGCCGCGCGCCCGATCGTGGTCGGGATGGGCCCGTGCGGCCTGTTCGTCGCCCTGATCCTGGCGCAGATGGGCCTGAACCCGCTGGTGCTGGAACGCGGCAAGATCGTGCGCGAACGCACCGTCGACACCTTCGGCTTCTGGCGCAAGCGCAAGCTGAACACCGAATCGAACGTGCAGTTCGGCGAAGGCGGCGCCGGCACCTTCTCGGACGGCAAGCTGTACAGCCAGATCAAGGACCCGAAGCACTACGGCCGCAAGGTGCTGTCCGAGTTCGTGAAGTCGGGCGCGCCGGAAGAGATCCTGTACGTCAGCAAGCCGCACATCGGCACCTTCAGGCTGGTCAAGATGGTCGAGCAGATGCGCGCCGAGATCCTGTCGCTGGGCGGCGAGATCCGCTTCGAGACCCGCCTGGAAGACATCCTGATCGAGGGCGAGGGCAATGCCCGCCAGGTGGTCGGCGTCAAGCTGGCCTCGGGCGAGGAGATCCCGACCCGCCACCTGGTGATGGCGGTCGGCCACAGCGCGCGCGACACCTTCCAGATGCTGTACGACCGCGGCGTCTACGTCGAAGCGAAGCCATTCTCGATCGGCTTCCGGGTCGAGCACCCGCAGTCGCTGATCGACGCCTGCCGCTTCGGTCCGAACGCCGGCAACAAGATCCTCGGCGCGGCCGACTACAAGATCGTGCACCACGCCTCGAACGGCCGCAGCGTCTACAGCTTCTGCATGGGCCCGGGCGGCACCGTGGTCGCGGCCTCGTCGGAGGAAGGCCGCGTGGTCACCAACGGCATG
>CAJYXO010000187.1 GCA_913778765.1 uncultured Massilia sp.
GTCGAAGGCCGCGCACGCCCCCGCGCTGGCTTCGACGATCTCTTCCGGCGTGCGTACGTGCTCGCGCAGCGCCTGCACGAACAGCTGGCCCCGCATCCGCTGCGCTACCTGAAGGGGAACGAGTCCGGCCCCGGCCCGCGCTGGCGCGCCTTCATGCAGGCGCTGCGCGAGCACGTACGCACGCCGGAAGAGATCGTCGAAGCCAGCGCGGGGGCGTGCGCGGCCTTCGACAGTATCCTGGCGCTGGGGCTGCACAGGCGCGCATGAAGATTGCCGCCGCGCGGATTGCCAGACTGTTCGCGGGCAGCCCCTTTGCCTTGGTCGTGCTGTTGCTCTTTGCCGCTATCGGCGCGCGGCCGGTGCTGTGGCTCGGCGGCGTTGATTTCGCGCATCTGTTTGCCGCCGGGTTCTGCGGCGCGCTGTTGCTGATTCTCGGCTGTACCATCGTGCTCGGATCCTGGAGCGGATTCGTCGACGCCTTCTTGACGCCGCGAGCGCGGACGCGGCCCCTGCTGGCCGCCGCCTACCAGCTCTTCCTCTGCCTGAGCTGGGGCGCCGGCAGCTGCCTGGTCGCCGATGTGGCGGCAAGGATGACGGCCACCGAGGACGCGTTCCTGGATGCGCGCTATCTCACGGCCTACCGCACCAGGAATTGCGGCAACGCCGCGGACTTCACCACCGCCCTGGGCCCGCTCAACGTCTGCCTGCCCGACGGCCGCCACGAGATCCGGGCACGGACGCCCGCACCCGCCGGTCTGCGCGCGGGCGATGCGGTCATCCTGGCCGGCCGGCGCAACGGCTATGCCTTCGTCGTTGATTCGGTGCTGCGGCGCCGCTGAGCCATGCACATCTACCGCGAATTCCCGCCGCATCCCGCGCTCGCCGGCCACGTCGCCTGCCTGTGGACCAGTCATGCGGCGCCGAGCGGTGCGCCGCTGCGCCACCGCGTGCTTCCCGATAACTGCATCGACATCCTGTGGCAGGACCGGCTACCGGGCGGCTTCGTCGCCGGGATGATGTCGCGGCCGCACCGGGTCGAGGTGCTCGAGCCGGTGCTGGCGGTGGCGGTGCGTTTCCTGCCGGGTGCGGCGCGCGCTTTCTTCGATGTGCCGCTGCATGCGCTGCAGGATGGGCATCCCTTGCTGGCCGAGCTGTGGCCGCGCGTCGAGGCCGAGGCGCTGGCGGCTGCACTGTGGGTGCGCGCTTTGCCGGTCGGAGAGCAAATGGCGGTCATTCAACGGGCGCTGCTGGCGCGCCTGCGCGCGCGGACGCCGGACCGCGCCGATCGCCTGGTGCGCGCGGCCGTCGGGCAGATCTCAGGCAGCGGCGGCGAACTGCGCGTTGAAGAACTGGCGCGCTCGCTGGGCGTCTCGCGCCAGCACCTGGCGCTGCAGTTCCGCGAGCGGGTCGGGCTGAACGCCAAGACCTTCGCCATGGTGTGCCGCTTCCGGCGCGCCAGCGCGCTTGTCCGCGAATTCCGTGGCGCGCCGGTGGACTGGGCGGCGATGGCGGGGGAGTGCGGCTACTACGACCAGTCGCACCTGATCCACGCCTTCCAGCAGTTCGCCGGCGAGACGCCGGAAGCGTTCGCGCGTCCTCAGGATGGCAGAGCTGGGTAGAATGCGGGCATGCCCAAGAAAACACCGACCTTTCCCGGTCCACGCACGGCCCGCGGCCAAGTCCTCGCCGTGCTGCTGTCGAACGCCGACCAGGCCGGCGCCGAACCCCTGCGCGGCCGCGTGACCCTGGCCGCCATCGTGCGTTCGCTGAAACGCAAGTACCACTGGCCGATCGAAACCAGCAGCTTTCCGTCGAACGCGGTGGACGGGCGGGCGACCTGGGCGACGGTGTACAGCCTGCCCGAAGAGGTGATCGCGAAGGCGCTGGATGCGCGCGGGCGCGACTGGTTGCGCAGCAGCCGCTTGGCCGAGGCAAGTTTACGTACGTCCTCGTGACGCGTCATGGCGCCACGATGAACATGATCGATCTTCAGGTGGTCAAAGAGCCGGACTGAAGTCTTATCGAGGAGGGCAGGGCATGGACGGACAGATGTTGCTGCTGGCATGCGCCGGCGCCTTCGTGGGAACGCATTTCATCCTGTCGCATCCCTTGCGGCGGCCCCTGGTGAAGGCCATCGGCGAAAAGGGTTTCCTGGCGCTGTACTCCCTGGTCGCCTTCGCCACCCTCGGCGCGACGGCCTGGGCCTATCCGCGCACGCCGACCACGCCGCCCTTATGGCCGGTCGGCGACGGCCTGTGGGCGCTGGCCACGGTCCTGATGCTGGCCGCGTCCATCATGCTGCTCGGATCGCTGATCCGCAACCCGGCCATGCCCGGCGCCGGCAATGCGGCCAGCGCGGAGGCGCGCGGCGTGTACGCGATCACCCGCCATCCGATGTTGTGGGCCTTCGCGACCTGGGGCGCGGTGCACATCGTGGTCTATCCGGTCACCAAGAACATCATCGTGGCGGCGGCCATCATCGTGCTGTCCCTGGTGGGCGCGGCGCTGCAGGACCGCAAGAAGGCCGCGCTCGATCCGCAGGGGTGGACGGCCTGGCAAAGCCGCACCAGCTACTGGCCCTTCGCCGCCATCGCCCAGGGGAGGGCGCGCTTCGGACGCTTCGGCGCGCATGCGCTGGCCGGCGGGGTGGTGGTCTGGCTGGTGGCGACCTGGGCGCATCTGCCGCTGGCGGGGTGGGCGGCCGGGATCTGGCGCTGGGTGGGGTGAAAATTCACCGCTTTTCTTTATTGATCTGCTGCAGAAGCAAAAACGCTTCATGGTCGATAGCCGGTTCCGCATTCGCGAGTTCCGTGCTCGCCTTGACATAAGCGGCGCGCTTGCGCTCTTTCTTTTCCTCCGGCGGAATCGCAGCCTTCGCGCCCGGCATCACGAGCTGCGCGCCGCTGTTGTATTTCCGGTAGATGACCTGCTTGCCGTATGGCGTGTTGTAGAAGCGGGTCATTTCGGCCGCGGTATCGGCGGAAATGACTTTTGACAGCGCCGGCGCCATGCGCTGGTACACCTCTGCCGGCGGCGTCTTGTCGACTTTGGCGAGCACCGCCTGACGCTGCGCGTCGCTCTGGTAGCGGCTGCGGGCGGCGACGCCGCGCAATACCTTTTCGACCTGCATGGCGCCCAGCAGGTCCTGCACGGCTTTCAC
Organism: uncultured Massilia sp.; assembly: GCA_913778765.1. Taxonomy (GTDB): domain Bacteria; phylum Pseudomonadota; class Gammaproteobacteria; order Burkholderiales; family Burkholderiaceae_D; genus Telluria. The sequence continues at coordinate 3,161 of CAJYXO010000187.1, forward strand.
GTGGTCTGGATGGATTGCGGCCGCCGGCGCTGCAGGGGCGGCGGGCGCGGCGAATACCGGGTTTGCAAAAACCAGCGATAAACCAAGAACGGCTTGAACGGCAAATTTCATAAAAATCCTTTGAATACGAATTGGTGAAGCGATGGGTTGAGTCTGAAAGAATAGTTGAATTCGAGGTAAATTGGTTTTTTCAAGCGTTTTTTGCGCAGCTTCGTATTTCCCGAACTTGTCCCTCCAAATTTCCTGATGTTTTTATGAATTCCGCCGCTATACACTTTGTTGGTCGTTCATAAACATGGAAAGGAAATCGACATGAACAGGTTGCCATTCAAGGTGTTCGGCATCATCGCTGCGGCGATCCTCGTGGTGGCATTGGCGCCCTTCGGCACCGTCCCGGCCGGTCACCGCGGCGTGATGACGACGTTCGGCAGCCCGGGCGCCGAGGTGCTGAGCGAAGGCATCCACTTCCGGATTCCGCTGGCGCAGAAGCTGAATCTGGTCAACGTCTCGATCCAGAAGGGCGAAGGCGACGGCGATGCCGCCTCGCGCGACCTGCAGACCGTGCACACCCGCGTGGCGCTGAACTACCACGTCAAGCCGGAAGCGGCGATCACGGTGTACCGCGACCTGGGCAACGAGCCCGGCACGCGCATCATCATCCCGTCGGTGCAGGAAGCCGTGAAGGCCGTTACCGCGCGCTTCACGGCCGAAGAGCTGATCGCCAAGCGCACCGACGTGCGCGACCAGATCGTCGCCCAATTGCGCGAACGCCTGGCGCGCCACGGCATCGTGGTCGACGAGTTCTCGATCGTGAATTTCAACTTCTCGCGCTCCTTCAACGAAGCGATCGAAGCCAAGACCACGGCCGAGCAGTTGAAGCTGAAGGCCGAGCGCGACCTCCAGCGTATCGAGGTCGAAGCCCGCCAGCGCGTGGCCCAGGCCAAGGCCGAAGCGGAATCGCTGGCCGTGCAGCGCCAGCAGGTGACGCCGGAACTGATCCGTCTGCGCGAAATGGAAAACCAGCGCGCGGCGATCGAGAAGTGGGATGGCAAGCTGCCCAATGTGGCGGGTGGTGCAATCCCCTTCATTAACGTGAACGGCGCGAAGTAAGGCGAGGGGGGCGGTCATGAAATTCGATATCTATGGCCGCTTCCAGGTCGACGTCAGGCGGGAAGATGAAACGTGGATCGCGTATCGCGCCGAGCAGGGCAAGCGCACCAGGCTGCACGACGTGATCGTCCCGCCGGATCTGGCAGCAGAGGAAATCGCCACCTATCTCGACGACGTGTTCCACGAATATGCGGGCATCGGCCAGACTGTCGAGCAGCTTGCCGATTAATGCGCCGACAGTTTCATGAGTACGAGCCCACCGACGATCAGGACCGCGGCGCCTGCCCGCATCAGGCTGATCTGCTCGCCCAGAAAGGCGATGCCGACGATGAATGCGCCGATGGCGCCGATGCCGGTCCAGACGGTATAAGCCGTCCCCAAAGGCAGGGTGCGCATTGCCACCGACAGCAAGCCGAAGCTCGCCATCATCGTGACGATGGTAAGGATGGAATAGGTGAGATGGGTGAACCCGTTCGACAGTTTCATCGAACAGGCCCATACGACTTCGAACAGACCGGCGACAAGCAACAGTATCCAGGCCATGACGGCTCCCTTGGCAAAGCGGGCCGTCCCGAATGTCTTCCCGGATGGGGGAGGTCGTCCTCCTGTGTGGACCATTGTACCGGACCTTCCATTTTTCCAATACCCGGCCCTGGCGGAATGGCATGATGTGGTTTTACCGGGATACCAAGGAGACAAAACATGATCAAGGGATTGCGTACCGTGAAATACCCCGTGACCGACCTCGGCAAGGCCAAGGCCTGGTTCAGCGGGGTGTTCGGCGCCACGCCTTATTTCGACCAGCCGTTCTACGTCGGTTTCGCCATCGGCGGCTTCGAGCTCGGCCTGGTGCCGGACGGGACGCCGGGCACGGCGGGTTCGGTGGTGTACTGGGGCGTCGATGACATCGAGGCCGAGGTGGCGCGCATCGTCGGGCTGGGCGCGAGCGAGCACGAGGCGATCCAGGACGTGGGGGAGGGGATCAAGGTGGCCGAGCTGAAGGACCCGTTCGGGAACGTGCTGGGGCTGATCGAGAATCCGCTGTTCGATCCGGCTGCGGTGCGCTGAACAACACGTCGTTCCCGCGAAGGCGGGAACCCAAGTTTACAAGCGCTATCGAAACGCCAGCAGACCTTGGGTTCCCGCCTGCGCGGGAACGACGGTGCTTACGTCCGCTCGCGCTCGACCCGGTTCACGCCCGCCACGCGCCGCAGGTTGCGGATCAGGTGGGCCAGGTGCACGCGGTCCTTCACCTGGATGGTGAAGCGCAGCTGGGTCATCATGTGTTCGTCGTCCTCGTCCATGCCCACATAGGTGATGTTGGCGTCGGACTCGCCGATCTCGGCGGCGACCCTGGCGAGAATGCCCTTCTCGTTGTTGATCAGGAGGCGGATGCGGCAGTCGAAGCGGCGGTTCAGCTCATTGCCCCACTGGACCGCGATCCAGCGGTCCGGCTCCTTGCCCTGCAGGCGCTTGGCCTGCGAGCAGTCGCCGGTGTGGACCACCAGGCCCTGGTCGCGGCGCAACTGGCCGACGATCTGGTCGCCCGGGATCGGCAGGCAGCAGGGCGCCAGCTGGACCGACACCCCTTCGCTGCCGTAGATCGTGACCGGGTCCAGTTCCGTCGTCGCGCTCGGCTGGGTTGGCAGCGCGTCGACCGGCGTGTCCATCAGGCCGAAGATATGGCGCGCCACCAGCGCCGGCATGCGCTTGCCGATGCCGACGTCGGCGTACAGCTCGTCCATCGACTTGGCCGAGGACTCGGCCAGCAGCTTCTCGATGGTGACGCTCGAGAGCTCGCCGCGGATGCCGAGCTGGCCCAGCGCCTGCGACAGCAGTTCCTGGCCCAGCTCCACCGATTCGTTCAGGTTGATCGTGCGAAGGTAGTGGCGGATCGCGGAACGCGCCTTGCCGGTGCGGACGAAAGACAGCCAGGTCGGGCTCGGGCGCGAGTTCGGGTCGGTCTCGATCTCGACGATGTCGCCGTTGCGCAGTTCGGTGCGCAGCTGGGCCGGCTCGTGGTTGATCTTGACGGACACGGTGTGGTCGCCGATGCCGGTGTGGATCGAATACGCGAAGTCGAGTGGGGTCGCGCCGCGCGGCAGGGCGATGATCTTCGACTTCGGCGTGAACACGTACACCGAATCCGGGAACAGGTCCACCTTGACGTGCTCGAGGAACTCGGCCGAGTCGCCGGTCTGCTGCTGGATGTCGAGCAGCGACTGCAGCCAGGCGTGGGTGCGCTGCTGCAGGTCCGACATGTTCTGGTCGCCGGTCTTGTACAGCCAGTGCGCCGCCACGCCGCTCTCCGCGGTGCGGTGCATTTCCTGGGTGCGGATCTGGAATTCGACCGGGGTGCCGTAGGGGCCGATCAGGGTCGTGTGGAGGGACTGGTAGCCGTTGATCTTGCGGATCGCGATGTAGTCCTTGAACTTGCCGGGCATCGGCTTGTACAGGGCGTGCAGGGTGCCGAGCGCCACGTAACAGTTCGGGACCGTGTCGACCACCACGCGGAAGCCGTACACGTCCAGCACCTGCGAGAACGACAGGTGTTTATTCCGCATCTTCTTGTAGATGCCGAACAGGGTCTTCTCGCGGCCGTAGACTTCGGCCTCGATGCCGGCGGCGCCCAGCTGGTTCTTGACCGCGTCGAGGATCTTCTTGACCACTTCGCGGCGGTTGCCGCGCGCAGCCTTGATCGCCTTCGCCAGCGTGCGGTAGCGCATCGGATACAGGTGCGAGAACGACAGGTCCTGCAGTTCGCGGTAGATGTCGTTCAGGCCCAGCCGATGCGCGATCGGCACGTAGACTTCCATGGTCTCGCCGGCGATGCGGCGCTTTTTGGCGGGCGCCATCACGCCCAGCGTGCGCATGTTGTGCAGGCGGTCGGCCAGCTTGATCAGGATGACGCGCACATCGCTGGCCATGGCCAGCAGCATCTTGCGGAAGTTCTCGGCCTGGGCCTCGACCACGCTCTGGAATTCGATCTTCTCCAGCTTCGACAGGCCGTCCACCAGGTTGGCGACCTGGGCGCCAAAGCGCTCGATCAGCTCTTCCTTCTTGACGTCCTGGTCCTCGATCACGTCATGCAGGAGCGCGGCCATGATGGCCTGGGCGTCCAGCTTCCAGTCGGCGCAGATTTCCGCGACGGCGATCGGGTGGGAGATATAGGGTTCGCCCGACTTGCGTACCTGGCCGAGGTGCATCTCGTCGGAGAAGCGGTAGGCTTCCTTGACTTTCTTGAGTTCGGCGGGCGTGAGGTACTCGGCCAGTTTGCTGGCCAGGTGGGTAATCGACGCGACGCCAGGCGCGGGCGGCGTTTCGGCTTCCTGCGGCTTGTTCGCCGGCCTGCCGGGCCGGCCTTTGGTGGTGCCTGAGTGAATGGAATCCGGGGAAGACAAGGTCATACTCGAAGATAATCAGCCGCTGTATGGAGGCAGCATATCAGAATAAAGCGGGGTCAGAGCCCGGTTTGCACGGTTGGGCTCTGACCCCGGTATTATTCTGGCGTCGCTGATTCCGGCCTCATGATCAGTTGGGGTCAGATCCCACCCTTCAAAATCGGGATCTGACCCCAAAAAATTACATTGGCACTTTCTTGAGCATCTCCAGGCCCACCTTGCCCGCAGCGATTTCACGCAGCGCGACGACGGTCGGCTTGTCCTTGGCTTCGACCTTCGGGGTGTGGCCCTGCAGCAGCTGGCGGGCGCGGTAGGTCGCGGCCAGGGTCAGCTGGAAACGGTTCGGGACGTTTTTCAGGCAATCTTCGATGGTGATGCGGGCCATGGTGTAATCTCCAAAATTCGGGGTCAGATCCCGGTTTTCACGGTTGGGATCTGACCCCGACTGACTAAATAATAAAAGACTTGCGCCGTGCCGAGACGGTCAGGTTTGCGATTGCAGTACGTGGATTCCCAACTGGGCAAACAGCGAAGCATTGCGGGCCGCCTGCTGGGCGAAGCGCGAACGTGTCGCTTTGACAATCGCCTGCAGCTCGGACAGGGCGACGTTGAACTCTTCGTTGATGATAGCATATTCGAACTCGGGAGCGTGAGCGATCTCACCCCCCGCAGCCAGCAGACGACGCGTGATGATGTGCGGTTCGTCGGTGCCGCGCTTGTGCAGGCGCTCTTCCAGCGCCGCGATCGACGGCGGCAGGATGAAGATGCCGGCCGCGTCTGGGAACAGCTTCTTGACCTGGCGTGCGCCCTGCCAGTCGATCTCCAGCAGGATGTCGGTGCCGTTCTTCATCTCCTGTTCCACGGTCAGGCGGCTGGTGCCGTAGTAATTGCCGTGCACCTCGGCCCATTCCAGGAACTCGCCGCGGTCGGCGCGGGCGACGAAATCGTCGGCGGTGGTGAAGTGGTAGTGGACGCCATCCTGCTCGCCCGGACGCGGCGGACGCGTGGTGGTCGAGATCGACAGCTTGATGCCCGGCTCCTGTGCCAGCAGGGCATTGACCAGGGTCGACTTGCCCGCGCCGGACGGGGCGGCGACGATGAAGAGACTGCCGGAGAAGGCCGTGGTGATCATGGTTGTTCCTTTGTTACGTTTTCGATATTCATAAGCTTGCGTGGGCACGCGGCGCCCACCCCACACCGTTCGTAGGGTGGGCACCCCGTGCCCACGCATTGCACTGCTAGTCAGTCGGGGTCAGAGCCCACCCGCGAAATTCGGGCTCTGACCCACGATTACTGAACCACGATTATTCGAGGTTTTGCACCTGCTCCCGCATCTGCTCGATCAGCAGCTTGAGCTCCATCGACGCATCCGCCAGCTCCTTGACCGAGGCCTTGGCGCCCAGCGTGTTCGCTTCGCGGTTCAGTTCCTGCATCATGAAGTCGAGGCGCTTGCCGACCTGGCCGCCTTTCTTGAGGATGTGGCGGGTTTCGTTCAGGTGCGCAGTCAGGCGCGACAGCTCTTCGGAGACGTCGATGCGGATGCCATACAAAGTGACTTCCTGGCGAATCCGCTCGAAGACTTCCTGTCGCGTCAGCACCTGCGGGTTGCCGTGGCCGGCCAGGCCCAGCGCATCCTGCATGCGTTCCACGGCTTTCTGCTGGAACTGCGAGATCACTTGCGGGATCAGCGGGGTGATGCGCTTGACGATGGCTTCCATCGACTCGATGCGCGACAGCAGCATCGCGTCGAGGGCGGCGCCTTCACGCCGGCGGCTGTCCACGAAAGCGGCCACGACCTGCTTGGTGAGGGCGGCGACGTCGGCCTGCAGCGACTCCTGGCCCACCTGCGCTTCCTCGACCACGCCCGGCCAGCGCAGCAGCTCGGCCACCGTCATCTGCGGCGCCGACGTGAAGTGGCGCGTGACCTCGGCCTGCAGCCGCGCCAGGTCGGCCAGCAGTTCCTGGTTCAGCGCCTGGGAGCCGCTCGCCGCCTTGCGGCCGAACGAGAGGCGGACTTCCACCTTGCCGCGCGTGATGGCGGCCATGATCGCCGAGCGCAGGTCGGGTTCGAGCGCGCGCAGCTCGTCGTTGATGCGGAACTGCAGATCCAGGAAGCGTGAGTTGACACTCTTGATCTCGATCGTGAGGGTTCCCGCAGCACCTTCGCTGGTGGCGACCGCGTAACCTGTCATGCTAGAAATGCTCAATGGAGTCCCCGGCTAATCGCGGGATCTTTACGATCCCTTTATTCTTTACAAAGCGGTGATTTATCCACACAATCGCCGTGTTACGCAAGGAATACTTCCCAAATGGCTGCACAAAATAACGCTCCCCTGCCCGATGGGCTGGAAATTGGCGGATATCGCATTGTAAAGAAAATTGCGTCCGGCGGGTTCAGTATTGTTTATCTTGCATATGACGGCGACGGCAATGCGGTCGCGATCAAGGAATACCTTCCCAGCTCCCTGGCGCTGCGCCAGCCTGGGCAACTGATTCCCGTCATTTCGAAAGCGAACCTGCCGGTATTCCGCATTGGCCTGAAGTGCTTTTTCGAAGAGGGCAGGGCGCTGGCCAAGATCGTGCACCCGAACGTGGTGCGGGTGCTGAACTTCTTCCGCGCCAACGACACGGTCTACATGGTGATGGCCTACGAATCCGGCCACTCGCTGCAGGAACAGATCTCGCGGCTGCTGGCCAAGGGACAGCGCGCCAGCGAAGGCTTCATCCGCCAGGCCTTCAACGGTGTCTGCGGCGGCCTGCGCGAAGTCCACGCCAACATGCTGCTGCACCTCGACCTGAAGCCCGCCAACGTCTACCTGCGCCTCGATGGCACGCCGATGCTGCTGGACTTCGGCGCCGCGCGCCAGACCATCAACACCGACATCCCGACGCTGGCGCCGATGTACACGCCGGGCTTTGCCGCGCCCGAGCTGTACGCCAGGGGGACCACGCTCGGCCCCTGGACCGACATCTACAGCATCGGCGCGGCCATCTACGCCTGCATGGCCGGCGCGCCGCCGCAGGCGGCCGACGCGCGCAAGGCCCAGGACGAGATGCCGGCCCGCTTCGCCAAGCTGGACGGCGCCTATTCCGTCGAGCTGCTGGCGATGACGCGGTCCTGCCTGGCGCTCGATCCGCTGGCGCGGCCGCAGAGCGTGTTCGCGCTGCAGAAGGCGCTGCAGGCGCCGCGCGCCGCCGAACCGGTGCGGGCCGAGGCCGAAGAAGACGCGCCGGCATCCGGCTGGCGCAGCCTGTTCGGCCGCCTGCGCCGCCAGAACTGAAAGGAACTCCATGCAGTTTTCCGTCTACCAGCAAAGCCACATCGGCGGCCGCAAGGTCAACCAGGACCGCATGGGCTACAGCTACACCCGGGAGGCCCTGCTGCTGGTGCTGGCCGACGGCATGGGCGGCCACCAGCGCGGCGAAGTCGCGGCCAGCATCGCCCTGCAGACCATGTCGACCCTGTTCCGCAGCCAGGCAACGCCCTGGGTCAAGAAACCCGAGCGCTTCCTCGAGGACGCCTTCCAGCAGGCGCACGAAGCGATCCAGCGCTATGCCCGCGAGCAGGGCATGCCGGACAACCCGCGCACCACCATCGTCGCCTGCCTGGTGCAGCACAACTGCGCGGTCTGGGCGCATTGCGGCGACTCGCGCCTGTACTGGCTGCGGCGCGGCCAGATCCTGGCGCGCACGCGCGACCACTCGCACATCGAACACCTGATCGCGAAAGGGCTCGCCGACCCGAGCGAGCGCAACTCGCACCCGGACCGCAACAAGCTGTACAGCTGCCTGGGCGCGTCGACGCCGCCGAAAGTCGAGCTGTCGCGCCAGGCGGTTCTCGAGCCGGGCGACGTGCTGCTGCTGTGCTCCGACGGCCTGTGGGGCATCCTGCCCGACACCGAGATCGTGCACCAGCTCTCCACCCACACCATCGTGCAGGCGGTGCCGGACATGATCGGCATGGCGACCGCGATCGCCGGCCCGCGCGGCGACAACACCACGGCGCTGGCCATCCAGTGGCAGGGCGCGCACGACGCCCCGGCCGCCGGCGACGACAGCACCATCTCGACCCTGATGCTGCCGGAAGGCGAGGTCACGACCCGCCTGGCCGAGCAGCCGGCCGCCGCCTCGCTGGACGACTTCGGCGACGAGGACATCGAAAAGGCGATCGCCGAGATCCGCGACGCGATCGAGAAATCATCCCAGCTACTCAAATAACAAAGGACCTTCCATGACGTTCACCGCCCGCCCGAGCAACCGCGCCGTCGACCAGTTGCGCGCGATCCGCATCACCCGCCAGTACACCAAGCACGCCGAAGGTTCGGTGCTGATCGAATGCGGCGACACCAAGGTGATCTGCACCGCCAGCATCGAGGACAAGGTGCCGGGCTTCCTGAAAGGGAAAGGGCAGGGCTGGATGACGGCCGAATACGGCATGCTGCCGCGCTCCACCCACACCCGCATGGACCGCGAAGCGGCGCGCGGCAAGCAGTCCGGCCGCACCCAGGAAATCCAGCGCCTGATCGGCCGCTCGCTGCGCGCCGCCTTCGACCTGGAGGCCTTCGGCGAGCGCACCCTGCACCTGGACTGCGACGTCATCCAGGCCGACGGCGGCACCCGCACCGCGTCCATCACCGGCGCGATGGTGGCGGCTTACGACGCTTTCAACGCCCTGGTCGGGCGCGGCGTGATCGCGGCGGTGCCGGTGACCCAGTTCGTGGCGGCGGTGTCGGTGGGCGTGTACAAGGGCATGCCGGTGCTGGACCTCGACTACATCGAAGATTCAAGCTGCGACACCGACATGAACGTGGTGATGACCGACCTCGGCCACTTCGTCGAAGTGCAGGGCACGGCCGAAGGCGCGGCCTTCTCGCGCGCCGGCATGAACCGCCTGCTGGACCTGGCCGAGCACGGGATTCGCGAGCTGGTGACCCTGCAGAAGCGGGCGCTCGGACTGGCCGGCTGAAAACGCCTACGACAGCTTGGGCGCTGCCGGAAACAGGCTGTCGACGTCGAACACTTCCGAGCGCGCCCCGGCCGCCACCATGCTGAACGGCGAGACGTCGCGGCTGCCGCCGCGCGAAGCCGGGAGCCGGCCGCCGAACAGACCGAACTCGCTGGCGATCCGGCGCGGCCGCTTGTCGAAGCCGTCGAAGCCGCGCTCGTCTTCGAGTTCCTCCACCCGCGCTTCCAGCCTGGCGACCGTCGCCCGTAATACAGCGAGCTCCCTGTCCTTGTCCCGCAGCGCGGCCAGTTCCTGAGCGTGCGCCGCCTCGAGCCGGCGGATGCGCTGCTGCGCCTCGTCGTGCAGCCTGTCGGCCAGCTGCTCGACGATGCCGTGCAGCGTGCGCGCGGTGTCCTCGCGCCGCGTGCCGGCCTGCGTGCCGCTGGCTTCGTCGGCAAGCTCCTTCAGGTAACGGTGGATGGTCGAATTCGAACCGGTGTTCCCGAGCGCCAGGCGCACCGCGTCGACGGACGGGTAGCGTCCCTCCGCCAGCAGCTGCTCGCGGCAGGTCCTGACCTGGGCTTTCGTGAGTCCGGTTCGCGCCATATGATTTATCCCGTCATGAACTGGCCTGTTCGATCAGGCCCCGGTGCTGCGCCCGGCTCAGTTTCGGATGCACGACCGGGATCGTCAGCATGGTACTGCCGACCGCCATCAGCAGCAAGGCCGTGAAGGTCTCGCTGTTGATGATCTGCTTGTCGAGCAGGATGTTGGCGAAGATGATCTCGATGAGGGCCTTGGTCTGCAGCAGCCAGCCGATGATCGAGGCCTCGCCGCTCTTCCACTTCAGGAGCCTGCCGGCGATATGGGCGCCGGCCAGCTTGCCGCCCACCGACGCGGACAGCAGCAGCCCGGCGGCGAAGAACACCTGGTAGCCGCCCAGGTCCCACTTGGTGCGCAGGCCGGTGCTGAGGAAGAACACCGGCATCAGCACCAGCAGCACATGCCTGAACAGGGCATCGAGCTGCTCCTGGCCGAACCACTTGGCATCCATCACCACGCCGGCCAGGAAGGCGCCGACCATGAAGTGCAGGCCGGCCCAGTCGGCGCCGAAGGCGCAGGCGATCAGCCAGATCGGCGCCACATACCAGCGGTCTTCGCGCGGCAGGCGCGCCATCAGGCGGCGGAAGGGCAGGGTCAGCAGGCCGAAGGCGAGCAGGAAGCCGAGCTGGCGGCCGACGCGTTCCCAGTCGAGCAGGATCAGCGCCAGCACGCCCCAGATGGCGACGTCGTCCAGGCTGGCGTAGCGCAGGATGCGCTGGCCCATCGGCTGGCGCAGGATGTCGAGCTTTTCCAGCAGCAGCACCAGGATCGGCAGCGCGGTCACGGCGCAGGCCATGCCGGTGCCCAGCATGAATTGCCAGGCCGCCGCCTTCGGCCCCATCCAGCCCTGGTAGTGCATCAGGAGGAGGGCGGCGCCGCAGCCGAACACCAGCGGCACGCCGAGCGACAGGCCGGCCGTGACCGCGCTCTCGCGGCGGAAGGTCCAGACCTTCTTCAGGTCGAGCTCCACGCCGGCCAGCATCACGAACAGGATCACGCCCCACTGCGCGATGCCGTTCAGGGTCTTCACGACGTCCGGATTGAAGACGAAGTGGTGGTACTCGGGGAAGACGGCGCCCATCACGCCCGGGCCCAGCACGATGCCCATGATGATCTGGACGATGGCCAGCGGCGCGACGTAGTCGGTCCGGCCGAAACGCCAGACCAGATAAGGGGCGGCAAAGATCAGCAGCATGGCGAGCAAGAAGATTTCTGTGGTGCTCATGGGTCTCCTCAATCCTTATGTAATTATGTAATGTCGTGACGGCACCAATAGTAGCCGAAAATGGGAGCGTTTCCACCCGACCTGGCCGTTCTGATAGGATGATCCGCTTGCGTGTGGCGGCGGCCGCGCGGGGCTGGAAGGCGTTTAACGCGAAATCACGAAACAGACGCCAGCGCGCGGCCCGTTCGGCGCTCCCGGCTTCTTCGTCGCGGATAATGTGTTCCGGGGTTCAGGAACAACAATCCGATTGAGGAGAACGATGAAGACACTTCCAGCGATCCTGCTGTCGATCACCGCCGCCAGCCTGTCCGCACACGCCGCCAATCCCATCGTCCCCGGCTGGTACGCCGACCCGGAAATCCGCATCTTCCAGGGGCAGTACTGGATCTACCCGACCTACTCGGACGATTTCGGCAAGCCGGACCGCTCGAGATCCTTCACGCCCCGGCAGCAGCAGATGCGCGCGAAAAAGGACCTGATCTGGGAGCCCTACCTGAAGCAGACCTTCCTGAACGCCTTTTCCTCGCCCGACCTGGTGCACTGGACCAAGCACGAGCACGTGCTCGACGTCGAACATGTCGCCTGGGCCGCCTACGCCGTGTGGGCGCCGTCGGCCATCGAACACAAGGGCAAGTACTACCTGTTCTTCGGCGCCAACGACATCAAGAGCAACGGCCAGCCGGGCGGCATCGGCGTGGCCGTCGGCGACCGTCCCGAAGGACCGTTCCGGGATGCGCTGGGCAAGCCGCTGATCGGCGAGATCCGCAACGGCGCCCAGCCGATCGACCAGATGGTGTTCAAGGACGACGACGGGCAGATCTACATGGTTTACGGCGGCTGGAAGCACGCCAACGTCGTCAGGCTGGCCCCCGATTTGCTGAGCCTGTTACCCTTCCCGGACGGCGAGACCTACAAGGAGATCACGCCCGACCCGGCCTATGTCGAAGGCTCCTTCATGGCCAAGCGCAAGGGCGTGTATTACCTGATGTGGTCCGAAGGCGGCTGGACCGGGCCGGATTACCGCGTCGCCTATGCCATGGGGCCGTCGCCGACCGGACCGTTCAAGCGCATCGGCACCATCCTGGCGCAGGACGGCAAGATCGCGAATGGCGCGGGCCACCATTCGGTGGTGAACGTTCCCGGCACCGACGAGTGGTATATCGCCTACCATCGCCGGCCCTTGCAGGACAAGGACGGGCATCACCGCGAAATGGCGATCGAGCGGCTGGTCTTCAATGCCGACGGCACGATCCAGCCGGTCAAGATGACCCGCGAAGGCGTGGCGCCGCGGCCTCTGCCCGCGAGCCGCTAATGGTGCATCCGGGCTGCCGCGGCTAGCGAGTCAAGGCGATGCCTTCGTGACATTTGGAGAGAGTGCGGAACACATTGCTGGCTATACTCATCCATTTGGGCAGGGATACCATGAACCTTCTTGCGCGCCGTGTTTTTCCCGTACTGCTGATGCTGGGCGGCCTGCAGGCCATGCCGGCGCTGGCCTGCCCGAACATGACCAGGGAGCAGGGCGAGGCGCTGCACCGGAAGTTCGTGGAGGAGGTCAAGACCGCGACCACGGCTCTGCAGGAGAAGGCCGACCTGATCTTCATCGGACGCCTGTCCAGGCTCGGCGCCGAGCAGGACACGGCCGGGCAGCCCGGCTTGCAGCATTACCAGGCCCTGTTCGACGTGGACGAAGAGATCAAGGGGCATTATCCGGCCGGGCAGGCGCTCACCTACACAGTGAACAAGAACCTGGTCAGGATGCCGATCGGCTGCCGGCCGCAGTACTGGCAGCTGCCGAAGGAAAACGGCGCCGGCGAGTCCTACCTGGTGTATGCGCGCGGCGGCGAGATCCTGCGCACCAACCATATTCCGACCGACACGCAGACCCTGAGCGGGCAGGAAGAAGCGGAGTTCGTTCGCGGCCTGCGCTGACGCCCGGGTCGCGGCGGCGCTAAAATAGCGGCTTCCCCGCGCCGCGCGCGCTCATCGCCAAGAACGACCATGACCCAACGCCTCATCCTTGCCTCCAACAATGCGGGCAAGCTCAAGGAATTTGCCCAGCTGCTGGCGCCGATCGGCTTCGAACTGCATCCGCAGGGCGAATTCAATGTGCCGGAAGCCGAAGAACCCTTCGGCACCTTCGTCGAGAACGCCCTGCAGAAAGCCCGCCACGCCGCGCGCCTGACCGGCCTGCCGGCGCTGGCCGACGATTCCGGCGTCTGCGTGAACGCCCTCGGCGGCGCGCCCGGCGTGTATTCGGCGCGCTATGCCGGCGAGCCGAAGTCGGACGCCCGCAACAACGCGAAGCTGATCCAGGATCTGGCGGCGCACGCCGACAAATCGGCCTATTACTATTGCGTGCTGGTCTACGTGCGCCACGCCGACGACCCGCAGCCGGTGATTGCCGACGGCGTCTGGCGCGGCCAGATCGTCGACACGCCGCGCGGCGCCAACGGCTTCGGCTACGATCCGCACTTCCTGATCCCGGCGCTGGGCAAGACCACCGCCGAGCTGGCGGCGGAAGAGAAGAACGGGCTGTCCCACCGTGGCCAGGCGATCCGCGCCCTGGTCGAGAAGCTGGCGCTGAAATGATCCCGATCAAACCCGTCGGCAACGGCGTCCCCGCGAACACCCGCAGTTCAGCCGATGCGCGTTCGCCCGCCACCGCCGCCCTCCAATACCTGCAGCCCGGCGCCCTGAACCTGGCGGCGCTGCCGCCACTGTCGCTGTACATCCACTGGCCGTGGTGCGTGCGCAAGTGCCCCTACTGCGACTTCAACTCGCACGAGTCGAACGGCGCGGTCCCGGAAGCCGAGTACCTGGACGCATTGCGCGCCGACCTCGAACAGTCGCTGCCGCTGATCTGGGGTCGCAAGATCCACACGATCTTCATCGGCGGCGGCACGCCGAGTCTGATGTCGGCGCAGGCGCTGGACCGCCTGCTGTCCGACGTGCGCACCCTGCTGCCGCTGGAGATCAATGCCGAGATCACGATGGAAGCGAATCCCGGCACCTTCGAGGCCGAGAAGTTCAAGGCCTACCGCGCCAGCGGCGTGAACCGCCTGTCGATCGGCATCCAGAGCTTCAATGGCAAACATTTGCAGGCGCTGGGCCGCATCCACGACGAGAACGAAGCGAAGCGGGCGGTCGAGATCGCGCATGCGAACTTCGACAACTTCAACCTCGACCTGATGTTCGCGCTGCCGGGGCAGACCCTGGCCGAAGCGCAGCGCGACATCGATACCGCGCTGGCCTTCGCGCCGCCGCACCTGTCGCTGTACCACCTGACGATGGAGCCGAACACGGTGTTCGCCAAGTACCCGCCGCAGCTGCCCAGCGACGACGAAAGCGCCGACATCCAGGACATGATCTTCGAGAAGATGGCGGGGGCGGGCAACGAGCACTACGAGGTGTCGGCCTATGCCAAGCCGGGACACCGCGCGCGCCACAACCTGAACTACTGGACCTTCGGCGACTACCTCGGCATCGGCGCCGGCGCCCACTCGAAGCTGTCCTTCCCGCACCGCGTGCTGCGCCAGGCGCGCTACAAGCAGCCGGCCTCCTTCATCGAAGCGGCCAGGAAGGGCAATCCCGTGGCTGAGGAACACGAGATCGCGCGCGCCGACATGGGCTTCGAGTTCATGCTGAACGCGCTGCGCTTGACCGAAGGCTTCGACCCGAACCTGTTCGGCGAGCGCACCGGCCTGTCGATCACCGCCATCGAAAAAGCCCTCGATGAAGCCGAGGGTAAAGGGCTGATCTACCGCGACTTCAAGCTGATCAAGCCGACAGACTTGGGACAGCGCTTCCTGAACGATTTGCAGGAGATGTTCCTGGCCGAGTGAGCGGCGCCGGCCGACATTACCGAACCGTAATGGTCGGCCGGGCCCACCGCCCCTATACTGCGGTTCGACGCCTGAGCCGGCGCAAGACGTACTCTCGTGCCGGAAGTCGCCTTACTGCGATCCTCCGTTTGGAGGGCCACCCGGCCCTCCCTTTTTGCTTCCAACATGCCAGACTGCCTTGTTATCGAAGACGACGCCGAGACCCGCGAGTACCTGAGGGCCGGCCTCGAATCCTCGGGCTATACCGTCCACGCGCTCGACAACGGCAACGCCGGCAGCCAGGCCCTGGCCGAGCGGCGCTGGGACATCGTGGTCCTGGATCGCATGCTGCCCGGCCGGATCGACGGTCTCGGCCTTCTGGAGCAGATGCGCGCACGCGGGGACATGACGCCGGTGCTGATCCTGAGCGCGCTGAGCAGCGTCGACGAACGCGTGCTCGGCCTGCGCGCCGGCGGCGACGACTATCTCGCCAAGCCTTTCGTCATGTCCGAATTGCTGGCAAGGGTCGCGACCATGACGCGCCGCGCAAGCTGGGCGCGCGACACCGCCCAGCTGCAGGTGGCCGACCTGCGGATCGACCTGCGCACCTTGCGCGTCACGCGGAGCGGGGTCGCGATCAATCTGCAGCCGCGCGAATTCCGCCTGCTCGAGTACCTGATGCGGCACGAGGGCCAGATCGTGACCCGCACCATGCTGCTGGAAAGCGTCTGGGAGTACCATTTCGACCCCCAGACCAACGTGATCGACGTGCAGATCAGCCGCCTGCGCGGCAAGATCGACAAGGATTTCGATCCGCCCCTGATCCATACGGTGCGCGGCGCCGGCTACGTGCTGAGCCCTGGCGGCTATGGCCCGGCTGCGTCTTAGCCTGCGCGGCTCGATCGCCGCGCGGCTGGCGGTCGGCTACGGCCTGCTGGTTGCGCTGGCGGTCGCCGCGCTGTCGGCCATCTTCTATGTCGGCACGGTGGGCGTGTTCGAACGTTCGATGGACGACAAGATCCAGTCCATCGGACGGCGCCTGGCCGCGACCTGGCGGGCCGAGGGCGACGCCGGCCTGGAGCGCCAGATCGACCTGCAACTGAACGACCGCGTCGACAGCGACACCGAGCTGGTCGGCTTCATCGCCGCGAACGGGCGGCTCATCAGCGGCAACCTGCCGTCGTGGACGGAAACGCCGGCGCCGGGCACGCTGGCGTTCGACCAGATCGCGCGCCCCGGCGGCATCGTCTCGGCGCGCATGCTGGTGGTGCCGCTCGACGGCGGCAAGCGCCTGGTGGTCGGGCGCGACCTGAGCGAGCTGGATGCCATCCACGACGTCATCGAACGCGCGCTGCTGATCAGCTCCACCATCTCGCTGCTGCTGGCCTTTGCCGGTGCGCTGCTGTTCCGGCGCCTGATCGAGGCCCGTGTCGGGCAGATCCGGCGCACGGCCGCGCGCATCGCGGCGGGCGAGCTGTCGAACCGGATCGCGGTGCGCGGCGACGACGAGTTCGCGCGTCTCGGCGCCGACATCAACCGCATGCTCGACCGTATCGAGTCCTTGATGGAAGGCGTACGGCACGTGTCGAATTCGATCGCACACGATCTCAGGACGCCCTTGAGCCGGGTACGCGCCAGGCTGGAGCGGGCGCTCGGCGCCACGGCCGATCCACGGGCGGTGGTCGGCGATGCGCGCCTGGCGATCGAGGACATCGACGCCCTCATCGGCTTGTTCGACAAGCTGCTGCAGATCGCGGCCGCCGAGAGCGGCGTGCGCACCCGCTCGTTCGGGCTGGTGGACGTCGCCCAGATCGCAAGCGACATGGCCGAGCTGTACGAGCCCAGCGCCGAGGAGCATGGCCTGCTTCTGCGGCAGATGGCCGCCGGGCCGCTGTACGTGCGTGGCGATCGCGACCTGCTGGCGACCGCGCTCGCCAGCCTGATCGACAATGCCATCAAGTACGCAGGGCGCGGCAGCTGCATCGACATCGAGGTGCGGCGTGACGGCAACGCCACGGTCGTCGCCGTGCGCGACGACGGACCGGGCGTACCGGAGGCCGATATCGGCCGGCTTTGCGAGCGCTTTTACCGGGTCGACCAGAGCCGCCACCTGCCCGGCAACGGTCTTGGCCTGTCGATCGTCGCCGCCATTGCCCAGCTCCATGGCGCCAGGCTCGGATTGCGCAACGCGCGCCCCGGCCTGGAAGTCAGCTTCGTGTTCGACAACCCGACCTTGAACATGGCGGGATTGTAATCTCCGGGCCGCTCCCGGCGTGGCCTGACGGGTGCATACTCTGCGAATGCGCCGCCGCCGGCTGTGCTCATGATTCTCAACGGAGAAACATCATGAAGAAGGTGTCTTTCGCTCTCATCGCGGGTTTGCTGACGACCGGCTTCGTGCTGGCGGAAAGCCGCGGCCTGCATCCGGCCGCGGCGCCGCTTGCGGCCAGAAGCGTGTCAGCCGGCGCCGCGCCGGCGCCGGACGGCGCCGTCAAGGTCTGGGCCAACACCGCCAACAAGGTGTACCACTGCGAAGGCGACAGGTTCTACGGCAAGACCAGGAAAGGCATGTTCATGGACGAGGCCGAGGCCAAGTCCATGGGCTACTACGGCGAACACGGCAAGCCTTGCGCCAAAGGCGCCTGACCTCAGGCGGCGACGGATGCGCCGAGGCGCCGGACCGGTTTGCCGTGCGCAGCCGGGGCGGCCTGGGCCAGACGGAAGCGCCGCATCAGCTCTTCCAGCCGCGCCGACTGTTCCTGCATGCTGGACGCCGCCGCGGCGGCTTCCTCGACCAGCGCCGCGGTCTGCTGGGTGCTCTGGTCCATCTGCGTGATCGCCGCGTTCACCTGGTCGATGCCGGCGCTCTGCTCGCGGCTGGCGGCCGTGATCTCGGCCATGATGTCGGTCACGCGCGCCACGCTGGCCACCACTTCCTGGATGGTGGCGCCGGCCTGCTGCACCAGCGCGGTGCCGGTGTTCACCTGGGCCACCGAGTCGCCGATCAGGGTCTTGATTTCCTTGGCCGCGCTGGCCGAACGCTGGGCCAGGTTGCGCACCTCGCCCGCCACGACCGCGAAACCGCGGCCCTGTTCGCCCGCGCGCGCCGCTTCCACCGCCGCATTCAAGGCCAGGATATTGGTCTGGAAGGCGATGCCGTCGATGACGCCGATGATGTCGACGATCTTGCGCGAGGCGCGGTCGATCGCGCCCATTGTCTCGACCACTTCGCCGACGATCTCGCCGCCGCGCACCGCCACCGTCGAGGCCGCCTGCGCCATCTGGTTGGCCTGGGTCGCGTTGTCGGCGTTGTGGCGCACGGTGGAGGTCAGTTCTTCCATCGAGGCCGCGGTTTCTTCCAGCGAGCTGGCCTGCTGTTCGGTGCGCGAGGACAGGTCCATGTTACCGCTGGCGATCTCGGTCGAACCGGCGGCGATCGTGCGCGTGCCTTCCTGCACCTCGGCCACCACCTTCGCCAGCCCGTCGTTCATCGTCTGCATGGCGCGCATCAGGTCGCCGATTTCGTCGCGGCGGCCATTGTCGAAAGAGCCGGTGAGGTCGCCGCCGGCCACGGTTTCGGCCACGTTCACGGCGCGTGACAGCGGACGGACGATGCTGCGGGTGATCGTGATCGCGCCGAAGATGCCCATGGCGATCATCAGGCCGTTCAGCACCAGCACCAGGCGCGCGCGCTCGTCGTAGGCGGCGCGGCTGGCGTGGGTCATCTGGTCGATGGTGCGGCGCTGCATCGCCAGCAGCGCCTGCAGCGAGCCCGAATAGGCCTTGGCGGCCGGTGCGAAGCCTTCGTTAAAGCGGCGCTCGGCGGTGGCGGCGTCGCCGGCCTTCTTCGCATCCATGACCTCGACCTTGGCGGCCTGGTATTTGGCGCGCAGCGCCTGCACCCTGGCCACCTGGGCTTTTTCTTCGGCCGTGTCGAGCAGGGGCTCGACCTTCTTGATGATCTCGCTGGTGCTGGTCACGCTGTCGGCGATGTCCTTGGCGAACACGGTGCCGAGGGTCGTGTCGCTGCTGCGCGCGATCAGCGAGGTGCGCACGATGGCGGAATAGGTGTTGGTGTTCCAGTCGGAGACCATGCGCTCCTTGGCCAGCGGGACCGCCAGCATCCTTTCGGCGGCGTCGGCGTTGGCGCGGGCGGCCAGCAGGGCGGAGGCGGTGGCAATCGTGGCCAGCACGAGAATCGATGCAAAGGCGATCGTCAGGCGGCTGCCGATGCGGACATGGCGCAGGAAGTATTTCAACATTCGCTGATTTCCTCTTGGTATAAACAAATTCTTATGTGTAATACCCGGGAAGTATGCGATGTTTACTTGCGGTATGGAAATACTTTCAAATGCTTGAGATATCTTTGTTGTAAATGTGCACCATTCATGTGCGTTATGCGCAACCCAGGACGCCGGCGACTTCTTCCAGCGAGTCCGCCACCACGTCCCAATCTTCTTCCGCCTCCAGGTCGGTGCTCTGGTCCGGGCCATACTCGTGCGGCCGGCGCACGAACACGGTGCGCATCCCGAGCGCGCGGGCGGCCCGCAGGTCGCCGTTATGCGCCGCCACCATCGCCGCCTGACCCGGTTCGAAGCCGGCCGCTTCCAGCGATTTCAGGTAGGTGGCCGGCTGCGGTTTGTAGCTGTGTGCGATTTCCGCGCCGAGGATCGCGTCCCAAGGCAGTCCGCCGAAGCGGGCCAGCTTCAGCATGCCGGCGATATGGCCGTTCGAGATCGGCGCGATCGCGAAGCGGCGCTTCAGGCGCGTCAGCCCGGCGACGGCATCCGGCCACGGGTCCAGCTTTTCCCAGGCGCGGGTCAATTCCGCCAGGTCCTGTTCGGGGATGTCGTCGACCGCCACGCCATGCGCGCCGAGCAGCCGTTCGAGGTTCTCGCGCTGCAGGATGTCGAGCCTGGTCCAGGGCCGCTGCCCGGTGCGCACGGTTTCCATCGACGGCTGGTAAAGCGCACGCCATGCGTTGGCAAAGGCGCAGGGATCGAGTTCGATGTCGTAGCGTTCGAGGAAGGGCGCCGCCGCGCGCGCCACGCCGGCGCGCCAGTCGACCACCGTGCCGAACACGTCGAAACCAAGGAAGCCGACCTGCTGCAGTTTGCACGCCATCGATCGCCCCGCGCCGTCAACCCTGGGCGCCGGCGGCCAGCGCCGTGATGGTGCGCGCCAGGCCCTCCACCACGCGCGCGGTGCTCTCGGCATCGGGCTGGACGGGCGCGCCTTCGCCGTCCTCGTCCTCGTTCATATTGCTCATTTTGTAATAGGGATAGCGCAGGAAGCCGGTGTCGGTGACGGTGACGGCCGGGGTGGCGCCATGGCCGTCCGCGGCATGCGCCGACAAGGTCACGCCCTGCACGTAGGCCGGCGCCGCCAGGCCGTGCGCAGGGAAGTCGGGCATTGCGCGGAAGGCGGACAGGGCATCCTGCACCTGCCGCGCCGACGCCATGCCGCCGACGAAGGCGATGAAATTGGCGGCGTCCAGGCTTCCGGCGTCCGGGCTTCCGGCGTCCGGGCGTCCGGCGTCCGGCGCGTCGCCGGGGAAGAACACGAAGCGCACCTCGGTCCCCAGGGTCGGACGCATGTCCTTCAGCAGGCGCGCCAGCTCCAGCACGGCGGCCGTGCCGCCGGCGTTGCCGCCGCCGTGGGCGCCGACGATGAAGACGCGCGCCGGCTTGCCGTCCGGCGCCAGGTTCGACAGCGCGGCTTCGACCTTGCCTCCCTGGCCAGGCTGGCGCTGCACCACATAGCCGGCGCCGTTCAGCACGTTGCCGATGTAGCGCGCCGTCCGTTCGCGCCGCGCCGGCGTGGACGCGCCAGGCTCGTCCGGCCCGATGGCGGCCGCATGGATGCGCAGGCGCGCAGCGAGCGGAATCCCGGGAACGGCGGCGCCGGGATTCACCGTGAACAAAGCCAGCAGCACCAGCAGGACGATGGCGACGATGGCTTTCCAATGGGCTCGCAGAAAGGTTCGCATGGCATGGA
>CAJYXO010000188.1 GCA_913778765.1 uncultured Massilia sp.
GCCAGCGGGGTCAGCCCGTAGTCCTTGATCGCCTGCTCGGAGGCCAGCAGCACCGCACCGGCGCCGTCGCTCATCTGCGAGGAGTTGCCGGCGGTGACGCTGCCGCCGAACTGGCCGTTGCGGAACACCGGGCGCAGCTTGGCCAGGCCTTCGATCGAGCTGTCCGGACGCGGGCCTTCGTCGGTATCGACCAGTTTCTTGCGCAGGGCGATGACGTTGCCGGCCAGGTCGGGCTGGTGCGAGAGGATCTCGTAGGGGCTGATCTCGTCGCGGAACTCGCCGGCGGCGATCGCGGCGATGGCCTTCTGGTGCGAGGCGAGGGCGAAGGCATCCTGGTCCTCGCGCGACACCTTCCATTCCTCGGCCACCTTCTCGGCGGTGATGCCCATGCCGTAGGCGATGGCCACGTGGTCGTCGGCGAACACGCTCGGCGACAGCGCGACCTTGTTGCCCATCATCGGCACCATCGACATCGATTCGGTGCCGCCGGCCAGCATCAGGTCGGCGTTGCCCAGACGGATCTGGTCGGCGGCCAGCGCCACTGCCTGGATGCCCGAGGAGCAGAAGCGGTTGATGGTCTGCCCGGCCACCGAGTTCGGCAGGCCGGCCAGCAGCACGCCGATGCGCGCCACGTTCATGCCTTGCTCGCCCTCGGGCATCGCGCAGCCGATGATCGCGTCGTCGATGCGCGAGGTGTCGATGCCCGGCGCCTGCGCCACCACCGCGCGCAGCACGTGCGCCAGCATGTTGTCGGGACGGGTGTTGCGGAACATGCCCTTGGGCGCCTTGCCGACCGGGGTGCGGGTGGCGGCGACGATGTAGGCTTCCTGGATCTGTTTGCTCATGGCTTTCTCCGAAAGCCGGGAATAGGGAATGGGGAGTCGGGAATCGTAAAGCGATTCGCGCGATCTGCAGCAGTCCTATTTCCGGCAGAAAATTAGGGGTAGAAGGAGGAGCCGGGAATGCGTTTCCATTCCCGATTCCCCATTCCCGATTCTCAGTTCCTAAGCGGCTTACCCGTCTTCAGCATGTGCCCGATGCGCGCCTGGGTCTTTTCCTGCTGGGCCAGTTCGACGAAGTGCTTGCGCTCGAGCTTCAGCAGCCATTCCTCGTCCACCAGCGCGCCGCGGTCGACCTCGCCGCCGCACAGCACGGTGGCGATGCGGGTGGCGATCTCGTAGTCGTATTCGCTGATGAAGCGGCCTTCCAGCATGTTGACCAGCAGCATCTTGAAGGTGGCGATGCCGACGTCGCCGGCGACCTGGATGCGTCGCGCCGGCAGCGGCGGGCGGTAGCCGCCTTCGGCCAGGGCGCGCGCCTCGGCCTTGGCGATGTACAGCGATTCGTAGCTGTTGAACACCACCTTGTCGGTGCCGCGCAGCAGGCCCAATTCCTTGGCGTTGACCGCCGAGGTGGAGACCTTGGCCATGGCCACGGTCTCGAAGGTCTTCTTCAGCTCGGCGAACACGTCGCCGCCCGGACCCGCCGCCTGCGCCGCGCGCACCGCGATCTCCTTGAGGCCGCCACCGGCCGGCAGCAGGCCCACGCCGGCCTCGACCAGGCCGATGTAGCTCTCCAGCGCAGCCACGCTCTTGGCGCTGTGCATCTGGAACTCGCAACCGCCGCCCAGCGCCAGCCCGCGCACCGCCGCGACCACCGGCACCAGCGAATACTTGATGCGCTGGCTGGTGGCCTGGAAGTTGGCGACCATCGCCTCGAACGCATCGACCTTGCCGGCCTGCAGCAGGCCCAGCGCGCCGGCCAGGTCGGCGCCGGCGGAGAAGGGTTCCTTGTGCTGCCACAGCACCAGGCCCTTGAAGTCCTTCTCGGCGCGGCCCACCGCTTCCTGCAGGCCGTCCAGCACCTGGTCGGAGACGGTGTTCATCTTGGTCTTGAAGCTGACCACGGCGATGTCGTCGCCGTCGTGCCACATGCGCAGGCCGTCGTTCTCGAACACGGTCTCGCCCTGCGCGAACTTCTCGCCCAGCAGCGGATCGGGGAAGCGCTGGCGCTTGTACACCGGCAGCGCCGAGCGCGGCAGCTTGGCGTCGCGCGCCGGGCTGTACGAACCTTCGGCGGCGTGCACGCCGTCGCGGCCATCGAACACCCAGTTCGGCAGCGGCGCGCTGCTCATGCTCTTGCCGGCGGCGATGTCGTCGGCGATCCACTGCGCGACCTGCTTCCAGCCCGCGGCCTGCCAGGTCTCGAACGGACCCAGCGCCCAGCCGTAGCCCCAGCGGATCGCCAGGTCCACGTCGCGCGCGGTCTCGGCGATGTCGGCCAGGTGGTAGGCGCTGTAGTGGAACAGATCGCGGAAGGTCGCCCACAGGAACTGCGCCTGCGGATGCTGGCTCTCGCGCAGCTTGGCGAACTTCTCGGCCGGGTTCTTGATCTTCAGGATCTCGACGACTTCCGGTGCGGCGGCGCGGTCGGCCGGGCGGTAGTCCTGCTTCTGCAGGTCCAGCACCACGATGTCCTTGCCGACCTTGCGGAAGATGCCGGCGCCGGTCTTCTGGCCCAGCGCGCCCTTGCCGATCAGCGCCTCCAGCCACTTCGGCGCCTTGAAGAAAGCATGCCACGGATCGTTCGGCAGGGTGTCGCCCATGGTCTTGATGACGTGCGCCATGGTGTCCAGGCCGACCACGTCGGAGGTGCGGTAGGTGGCCGACTTGGGACGGCCGACCAGCGGACCGGTGAGACCGTCGACCTCGTCGAAGCCCAGGCCGAACTGCTCGGTGTGGTGGATGGTGGACAGGATCGAGAACACGCCGATGCGGTTGCCGATGAAGTTCGGGGTGTCCTTGGCGTAGACCACGCCCTTGCCCAGGGTGGTGACCAGGAAGCTTTCCAGGCCTTCCAGCACCGACGGCTCGGTGTGCTTGGCCGGGATCAGCTCGGCCAGGTGCATGTAGCGCGGCGGGTTGAAGAAGTGCACGCCGCAGAAGCGGTGGCGCAGCTGTTCCGGCAGCACGTCGGACAGGGCGTTGATGCCCAGGCCGGAGGTGTTGGAGGCCAGCACCGCATGGTCGGCCACGAACGGCGCGATCTTCTTGTACAGGTCCTGTTTCCAGTCCATGCGCTCGGCGATGGCTTCGATGATCAGGTCGCAGCCGCGCAGCTGCTCCAGGCCGGAGTCGTAGTTGGCCGGGGTGATGGCTTCGGCCAGCGCGGTGCTGGCCAGCGGCGCCGGGCTGAGCTTGGTCAGGTTGGCGATCGCCTTGAGCACCACGCCATCGGCGGGGCCTTCCTTGGCGGGGAGGTCGAACAGCACGGTGTCGACGCCGGCGTTGGTCAGGTGCGCAGCGATCTGCGCACCCATCACGCCCGCGCCCAGGACGGCGGCACGGCGGACGAGCAGGGGATTGGACATAGCGATCAGCCTCTGTGGGTCAACGTTTGCGGGATCAGGGAACCGAATGGGCGAGGAAGCCGGCTTCGGCGAAACGGATGAGTTCGCGGGCGGCGTGGGCACGGTGCGCGCCCTCGCTGACGCCGGCGGGGCGCTTGATCAGGCCGAAGTCGGCCATGGCGTAGGTCAGGGCGCCGGCCAGGAAGTCCAGGCGCCAGTACAGTTCCTGCTTGCTCAGCCCGGGCACGCAGGCGGCGATGGCCTTGCCGAATTCGCGCAGCACATGGCCGTAGTGGTCGGACAGGAACTGGCGCAGGCTGTCGTTGTTCTCGGCGTAGGCGCGGGCGATCACCCGCACAAAGGCGCCGCCGCTCTGCCGCTCCTGGGCCATCGCCAGGGCCGGCTCGACGAAGGCGGCCAGCACCGGGCCGAGCTGGCCGGGATGCTGCCGTTGCGCGGTTTCCAGCTGCGCCATGCGCGCGGCGGTCATTTCGTCCATGCGCCGCCGGAACACCTCGTTGACCAGGTTTTCCTTGGACCCGAAGTGGTAGTTCACCGCGGCGATGTTGACGTCGGCCTGGCTGGTGACCTGGCGCAGCGAGGTGCCGGAAAAGCCGTGTTGCGCGAACAGTTCCTCGGCCGCACTGAGGATGCGGTCCTTGGTCGAGAAGTGCGCTTGCTTTGCCATGCGGCCGCCAGAATCAATCAAACGATTGTTTGAGTCTAGGCCCGGGCGGTGAGTGCGTCATGCTGCTTTGCAGCACGATTCAGCCTGGCCGTGCAAAGCCGGCGCCGATTGGATAGAATTGTCCATCGCAATTCTGGCTAAGCCCGCGTTTTGACGCGGGTTTTTTTCATGTTAACCTCGGGCCTTCAGTGGCCCGCCCAACGGAGAACTTCCCATGGCGCTGGAGCGCACCCTGTCCATCATCAAGCCCGATGCCGTCGCCAAGAACGTCATCGGCGAAATCTACTCGCGCTTCGAGAAGGCCGGCCTGAAGGTCGTGGCCGCCAAGTACAAGCAGCTGTCGCGCCGCGAGGCCGAGGGCTTCTACGCCGTGCACCGCGAGCGTCCGTTCTTCAACGCGCTGGTCGAGTTCATGATCTCCGGCCCGGTGATGATCCAGGCGCTGGAAGGCGAGAACGCCGTGGCCGCGCACCGCGACCTGCTGGGCGCCACCAACCCGAAGGACGCTGCGCCGGGCACCATCCGCGCCGACTTCGCCGATTCGATCGACGCCAACGCCGCGCACGGCTCGGATTCGGTCGAGAACGCCGCCAACGAAGTGGCGTATTTCTTCGCCGCCACTGAAGTGGTTTCGCGCTAACCGAGGTCGTCGTGAACGAGGTCGTCCATCCTCCCTTGGCCATCGCCGATCCCGTGCGGACCGGCGCGGCGGCCAAGCAGAATCTGCTCGACCTCGATCGCGAGGGGCTGGAGCGCTTCTTCGCCGAGACCCTCGGCGAAGCGCGTTACCGTGCCCACCAGGTGATGAAGTGGATCCACCACCGCTACGTCACCGACTTCGACCAGATGACCGACCTCGGTAAGGCGCTGCGCGCCAAGCTGCAGCAGCATGCCGAGGTCGTCGTCCCCAACATCGTGTTCGACAAGCCTTCCGCCGACGGCACCCACAAGTGGCTGCTGGCGATGGGCGTGGACGGCAAGAACGCGATCGAAACCGTCTACATCCCCGACAAGACCCGCGGCACGCTGTGCGTGTCCTCGCAGGTCGGCTGCGGCCTCAACTGCACCTTCTGCTCCACCGCCACCCAGGGCTTCAACCGCAACCTCTCCACCGCCGAGATCATCGGCCAGGTGTGGGTGGCGGCGCGGCA
>CAJYXO010000189.1 GCA_913778765.1 uncultured Massilia sp.
CCGCACCGTGTTCGGCAAGGCGGTCATGCTGTTCGACACGGCCGCACCCGGCGGCGCCCCGCGCCAGCAGCTCGCCGCCCTCGGCGAAACCCGCAACCCCAGCGTCGCCGACCTGTTCGTCGCGACCATGAAAGGAAGCTACGCATGAACACCATGACCATGAAGTGGCTGATCCGCCGCGAGTTCTGGGAAAACAAGGGATCGATGTTCTGGGCGCCGGCCATCGTGGCGGCGCTGCTGGTGCTGCTGGTCGGCGGCACCATGGTGTACGGGATGGCGGTGCACGGCTCGCCCGGCATCGTCCACATCAACGGCCAGGTCATGAGCCACGGCGCGCTCGCCGCCGCGATGCCGGCCGAAATGCAGCTCAAGGCGGCCAGGGTCGCCAGCGGCATGTACATCGCCGCCGGTGCGCCGCTGTTCCTGATCCTGAGCTTCGTGGTGTTCTTCTACGCCGTCGGCGCGCTGTACGACGAGCGCCGCGACCGCAGCATCCTGTTCTGGAAGTCGCTGCCGGTATCGGACGGCATGACCGTGCTGTCGAAAGCCGTCACCGCCCTGTGCGTGGCGCCGCTGATCGCGGTCGCGCTGGCGACCGTCGCCTCGCTGTTGCTGCTGGCGCTGGCCTTGATCGCGATGGCGATCGGCGGCATCCACCTGGCCGGCCCGATCATGAGCCAGCCGGACCTCTACCTGCAGCCGCTGCGCCTGGTCGGCCTGCTGCCGGTGTACGTGGTGTGGGCGCTGCCGACCGTCGGCTGGCTGCTGCTGGTGTCGTGCTGGGCCAAAACCAAGCCCTTTCTGTGGGCCGTCGGCGTACCGCTGATCGCCCTGGTGCTGGTCAAGTGGATCAGCTACACGCTGGAGAACTTCTCGGGCGCGCCGCTGAACGTCATGCCGGTGGCCCAGGAAATCGTCGCCCGCCTGCTGGGCGGGATCGTGCCGGGCATCTGGTTCAGCTTCGTGGGCATTCCGGAATCGATGCACCACCAGGTCCAGGGTCCGGACGTGGGCGTGCTGTTCGAAGCCTCGTGGATGACGCTGGCCACGGCCGGCGCCTGGATCGGCGCGCTGCTTGGTGCCGCGATGATCTTCGGCGCCATCCGCCTGCGCCGCTGGCGCGACGAGGGCTGATGATGAGCATGCGAGCGACGCACCTCACGCTTGCCCTGGCCCTGGGAACCGCGCTGGCGGTTCCCGCCCCGGCCGCCGAAGCGGAAAAGGACGAACCGGGCAAGGTCCACATCAACGCCGTCAAGAATCCGGAGCTGCACAGCTACCGCGCGGTCGTGGCGGGGCTGGACAAGTTCGACCAGCTGCACGCACTGGCGCCCGACGTGCCGCAACTGCGCTTCCTGGTTCGCGCACCCGAAGGCAAGACCATGGACGGCGGTCCGCTGACGGCGCGCATCGCCGCCGACGACTTCTCGATCCCGCTCGTGCTCGACCAGGACCTGCGCTTTTCGGTCCCGCGCAGCCAGGCCGCCTACGACGCCAAGGCCGAGATGGTCCTGAACCGCAAGAAGCGCGAGGCCCGCTTCGACACCTGGGTGCGCACGCCGGGCCTGCCGGACAACCGCTACCGGATGGGCGACGTCCGCCTGGACTGCCAGGTGAAGGTCGCGATCGGCAAGGAAGAGATTCCGTTCTGGGCCAATGCCCTCGTCAACAGCCTGCTGCTGACCACCGACTGGTGCTCCTGGTTCAAGGGCGAGACGCCGGACGGCGGCGATCGCAACTGGTCGCACGGCGCGTCCGCCGAGCTGAGCGCGGCGACCCTGCGCGATGGCGCACGCAGCAAGGCGCTGGAAGTCGAGGGCAAGCGCTTCCGCCTGCCGATCGGCGATACCAGCTGGAGCAACGACGCCATCATCGAGCTGGAATATGCGCCGCCGTCCGCGCCGGTCGTCGCGCCGCGGGCGGACACCATGGACCTGGTGGACCGCGCCAAGCCCTGAGCAGGCTTATTCGAACTGCTGGCGGAAGGCCGCGAACTGCGCCTTGAGTTCGTCGACTTCCGCCCGCAGCGCGGCGAC
The DNA here is from genome assembly GCA_913778765.1 of uncultured Massilia sp. GTDB lineage: Bacteria > Pseudomonadota > Gammaproteobacteria > Burkholderiales > Burkholderiaceae_D > Telluria. Next base: position 2,037 of record CAJYXO010000189.1, read on the forward strand.
TTCCTGCTCGAGCTGGGCCGTGCGGCCGCCGGACGACGCGGGCGCGGAAGCCGGCGCGGCATCCGCGCGCGCCAGCTCGGCCGCGCCGCCCAGCAACTGTCCGTAGCGCGGCTCCTTGGTGCCGGCCGCGCGCTCCAGGCGCGCCACCAGCGGCGGGTATTTATCGATCAGGAACTGCAGCGCGCCTTCCGCCTCCGGCACCGACTTGAACTCGTGCAGGCGCCCGGTGCGGGTGCGGATCTCGCCGGCCGTCTGCGGGCCGCGCAGCATCAGCACGGTGAGCACGGCCAGCTTGTCCTGCTCCAGCGACCACTTCACACGCATGCGGTGCTCGTACTTGATCACGCGCGCACCGGCCTGCGAGATGCCGTTCACCAGCTTGCGCTGCATGAGGCGCTGCAGGGTGTCGTAGACCACGTCTTCGGACAGCTGCATGATCGGGTCGCGGCTCGACAGCTGGTTGGCGCCGTTCATGACCGCGTTCAGCGACATCGGGTAGTTGTCGGGCGTGAGCGCCTCTTTTTCGGCGAGCACGCCGAGCACGCGGATTTCCAGGGGGTTCAGGTCGGATGCGGGATCGAAGCCGTCTTCTTGCATTGTGTGCTCAATCGAGTAATTAAAATGCTCATTCGACCAGCCGGTTAAGCTGGGCCTGGTCAAGCTTGTCGTTTTCGGCGATGCCCGCGCAGGAAATGCCGGCCGCCTTGATGGTCGAGCACAGGCGCTCGATCTGTTCGTCCTGCCGGGCCACGTGGTTGATCAGGTTGCGCAGCGCCTTCGACAGCGGGTCGTCGCCGTTCGGCGTGACGCCGTAGGCCGCGAACATCTGCGCACTCCTCGCCTGGTCTTCCTTGCGCACGATGTGGGCCGGGTTGCCGACCGCCGTCGCGCCGCCCGGCACCGGCTTGACCACCACCGCGTTCGAGCCGATCTTCGCATATTCGCCGACCGTGAACGCGCCCAGCACCTGGGCGCCGGCGCCGACGATCACGCCGCGCTCGAGCGTCGGGTGGCGCTTGGTGCCGGCCACCAGCGTGGTGCCGCCGAGCGTGACGCCCTGGTAGATGGTGCAGTCGTCGCCGACCACGGCGGTCTCGCCGATGACCACGCCGAAGCCGTGGTCGATGAAGACCCGGCGGCCGATGGTGGCGCCGGGGTGGATTTCGATGCCGGTGATGATGCGGGCGATATAGGAGATGAAGCGCCCCGGCCACTTCAGGCCGGCGCGCCAGCAGGCATGCGCCCAGCCGTGCATGACGACCGCATGCAGGCCGGGGTAGCAGGTGAGCACCTCCCAGCCGTTGCGGGCGGCCGGGTCGCGTTCGATGATGCTCTGGATATCTTCGCGCAGCTTGGAGAAAAACATAGGCGAGATGGTAACGTATCCGCGCCTTCCCCGCTTGACCGGCTCATACAACTTGGGCCCCCGCCTGCGCGGGGGCGACGACTCAGCGCGGTTCCAAGGCCAGGCGCTGGCGGCGCGCCTCGTACAGGCAGACGCCCGAGGCGACCGACACGTTCAGGCTCTCGACCGAGCCGAACATCGGGATGCTGACCAGCACGTCGCAGGTTTCGCGCGTCAGGCGGCGCATGCCCTCGCCTTCCGAACCCATGACCAGCGCGGTCGGGCCGGTGAAGTCGCCTTCGTACAGGCCCTTGTCGGCGTCGTCCGAGGTACCGATCAGCCACACGCCGCGGTCCTTCAGGTCGCGCATGGTGCGCGCCAGGTTGGTCACGGTGATGTAGGGCACGGTCTCGGCGGCGCCGCTGGCGACCTTGGCGGCGGTGGCGTTCAGGCCCACCGAGCGGTCCTTCGGCGCGATCACGGCATGCGCGCCGACACCGTCGGCCACGCGCAGGCAGGCGCCCAGGTTGTGCGGGTCGGTGATGCCGTCCAGGATCAGCAGCAGCGGCGGGCCGTCCACCGCATCCAGCAGCTCGTCCAGGTTGCGCGCCAGCGAGAGCTGGCTGGCGAAGGCGATCACGCCCTGGTGGCGGCGGGTGCCGACGATCTTGTCGAGGCGTTCGGCCTCGACCGGCATCACGCGCACGCCGTGCTGCTTGGCGTGGGCGATCAGGTCGGTCATGCGGCGGTCGTTGCGGCCGGCGTCGACGAAGATCTCTTCCACCGATTGGGCCTCGTGGCGCAGCCGCGAGGTCACTGCGTGGAAGCCGAAAATCATTTTATTTTTCATTGATGCTTACTTCTTTTTACTGGTTTTGGACGTGGCCTTGGGGGCCTTGGCGGCGCTCTTGCGGGGAGCGCTCTGTTTGACGGCGGCTTTTTTCGCCGCTGCTTTCTTGCGGGTCGGCGGCACGAAGACGATGTCGTCCTCGCTTTCGTCGCTGCCGCTGAAATCGGGCGGCACCGGCGGCTCGCCCTTCATCCCGTGCACCTGCTGGGGCGAGGCTGGCACCGGGGCCGGACGGCCATTGGCTTCGGCATCGAGCCTGGCCTTGCGGCGGCGCGGCGGCTTCGGTTCCCTCGCTTCCAGCGCGACGGCGCGGGCACGCTCGAGCGGCGCCGGGAGCGCTTCGTCCGGCTTCGCTTCGGCCAGCACCAGGTCGATCTTGCGCGCCTCGAGGTCGACGCGCGCCACCTGCACCGTCACGCGGCCGGTCAGCTGGTAGACCTGGCCGGTGCGTTCGCCGCGCAGTTCGTGGCGGGTCTCGTCGTATTCGAAGTAGTCCTGGCCCAGGCCGGTCACGTGCACCAGGCCTTCGACGAACAGCTCGTCGAGCTGCACGAAGATGCCGAACGGGGTCACGCCCGAGATCACGCCGGTGAAGGATTCGCCCAGGCGGTCCTTCATGTAGTAGCACTTCAGCCAGTTCTCGACGTCGCGCGAGGCTTCGTCGGCGCGGCGTTCGTTGGCCGAGCAGTGCACGCCCAGCGCATCCCAGACGGTCAGGTCCTTCGGGTCCTTCTGCTTGCCGGCCGCCTTGTCCTTCGCCTGCTGCTTGCGGGTCGCGTTCGACACCGTGGTGTTCAGCTTCGACAGATCGATGCCGGTCGGCTCGTACTTCTTCCCTTGCAGGACCGCCTTGATGGCGCGGTGGGTCAGCAGGTCCGGATAGCGGCGGATCGGGCTGGTGAAGTGGGCGTAGGCTTCGTACGCCAGGCCGAAGTGGCCGACGTTGTCCGGGCTGTAGACCGCCTGCTGCATCGAACGCAGCAGCATGGTCTGCAGCAGGGTCGCGTCGGGGCGCTCCTTGATCCGCTGCATCAGCTCGGCGTAGTCGCGCGCTTCCGGCTTCATGCCGCCGCCCAGGTTCAGGCCGACCTGTTTCAGGAAAGTGCGCAGCTGGTTCAGCTTTTCCTCGGTCGGCACCGCGTGGATGCGGAAGGTGCTCGGCTGGTCGTGGCGGATCAGGAAATCGGCCGCGCAGACGTTCGCCGCCAGCATGCATTCCTCGATCAGTCGGTGCGCGTCGTTGCGGGTGCGCGGGATGATCTTTTCGATCTTGCCCATCGCGTTGCAGACGATGTAGGTCTCGGTGGTCTCGAAATCGATCGCGCCGCGCTTCTGGCGCGCCTGCAGCAGCGAGCGGAACACCTCGTTCAGGTTCAGCAGGTGCGGCACGATGCCCGGACGGCGGCCCGCTTCAGGCCCCGCGGTATTGCCGAGGATCGCGGCGACTTCGTTGTAGGTCAGGCGCGCGGCCGAGTGCATCACGGCCGGGTAGAACTGGTAGGCCGTGACTTCGCCTGCGCTTGTCACGACCATGTCGCACACCAGGCAGAGGCGGTCGACCGCCGGGTTCAGCGAGCACAGGCCGTTCGACAGCTTCTCCGGCAGCATCGGAATCACGCGGCGCGGGAAGTAGACCGACGTCGAACGCTCGATCGCGTCGTTGTCCAGGCCGTCGCCCGGCTTCACGTAGTGGCTGACGTCGGCGATCGCCACCAGCAGGCGGTAGCCCTTGGTACGGCCGATCTTGACCGGTTCGCAATAGACCGCGTCGTCGAAGTCGCGCGCGTCCTCACCGTCGATGGTCACCAGCGGCACGTCGCGCAGGTCGACGCGCGGCTGGCCTTCGCTCACCAGGTCGCTGTCGCGCACTTCGTTCGGCAGCTTGCCGGCCTGCTTCTGCGCGCCCTGCGAGAACACGTGCGGCACGCCGAACTTGCGCACCGCGATCTCGATCTCCATGCCGGGGTCGTCCAGCTCGCCCAGCACCTCGACGATGCGGCCGATCGGCTGGCGGAAGCGCGACGGCTGCTCGACCAGTTCGACGTTGACGACCTGTCCCGCCTTGGCCTTGCCATGCGGGCCGTCGACCAGGATGTCCTGGCCGATGCGCTTGTCTTCGGGCGCGACCACCCAGACGCCGTTCTCGTTCAGCAGGCGCCCGATGATGTGGGTGTTGGCGCGCTCGGTGACCTCGACCACGGTGCCTTCGGCGCGGCCGCGGCGGTCGGTGCCGACCACGCGCGCCAGCACCTTGTCGCCGTGCAGGACCTTCTGCATCTCCTTATCGGGCAGGAACAGGTCTTCGCCGGGTTCGTCGGGGATCACGAAGCCGTAGCCGTCGCGGTGCGCGCTGACGCGGCCGGAGATGAAGCTGGAATGGTCGGTGAGCGCGTACTGGCCGGCGGGGTTCGCGCGGAGCTGGCCGTCACGCTCCATCGCATTCAAGCGGCGCGTGAGCACGCCCTCCGCTTCCGGGTCCACCTGCAGGGCGCGTGCCAGTGCGCCGCTGTCGAGCGGCCCCTTGGCATCGCGGAAAACGCCGAGAATCTCCTCGCGGCTTGGAATGGTATGAGTTGGGTGCTTCAAATCGTCTTCTTATGTTGTTGAGCCGGTATTCGGCGGCGGCGCAATGTTGGTTGGATTGACACCTGGTCAGGCGTAGTGTAACGGAGACACGGGCTATTCGCCTAACGCGGTCCGTGCAAGCGTGCCGTGGATATCCTTCCGTTGGGCCTTTGACATTTGCCATTCATCCGCTATACTTTCGCTCTCTTCGCAAACGGCACAGCCGAATGCGAAGCTGCTGCGAAGGTGCAGCCGGCGTTTGGAACGAACGAAAGTTGGTCTAGCGCAAAACGGCAAAGCCTGATATCGTAGCGGAATTCGACGGCAACGTCGAGCGATGATTGCAAGACCCGGCCCACGTGGCGGAATTGGTAGACGCGCATGGTTCAGGTCCATGTGCCGCGAGGTGTGGGGGTTCGAGTCCCTCCGTGGGCACCAAAGCCGGTCTTGCAGGATTCAAAGGTAGTTTGCGATGCCCACGTGGCGGAATTGGTAGACGCGCATGGTTCAGGTCCATGTGCCGCGAGGTGTGGGGGTTCGAGTCCCTCCGTGGGCACCAAAAGCTACCTTGTTGTATCGAGCAGTACCCGTTTTTTGCAGGCCCACGTGGCGGAATTGGTAGACGCGCATGGTTCAGGTCCATGTGCCGCGAGGTGTGGGGGTTCGAGTCCCTCCGTGGGCACCACCGGTTATCCGGCGCAAAACGCCGCAATCTTGGCAACAGGATTGCGGCGTTTTGCGTTTCATCGCGCGCATCGCTCGTCATGGGAAGCCAGATCGTCGAGGATGGGACACGCCGAACGCTGGTCGCCATGGCAGGACCGGGCCAGCGTCTCGAGCGTGCGCTTCATCGCCTGCAATTCCCCGATCTTGCGGTCCAGCTCGGCGATATGCTGCTCGGCCAGACTGCGCACGTCGGCGCTGGCGCGGTCCTTGTCCTGCCACAGCGCCAGCAGCCCGGCGATCTGCTCCAGCGAAAAGCCGAGCGCGCGGCCGCGGTGGATGAATTGCAGCACGCGCACATCCGGGTCGCCGTAGACGCGGTAGCCGGACGCCGTGCGGCGCGCCGCCGGCAGCAGGCCGATCGATTCGTAGTGGCGGATCATCTTCGCGGACACGCCCGAGGCTTGCGCCGCTTCGCCGATATTCAACATGTTGCTTTCCTCCTTGCTGCGAGGAGGATACACCTTCCCATCGTGGCAAGGTCAACTTTGCCGCCACGCTTGACTTGCCGGGCCGGTGCGGTCAAGCTCGGCACACCATGAAAAAGACTGTGATTGCCCTGCTTGGCCTCGCACTGGCCGGCCCGGCCTTCCTCCAGGCCGCGCCCGCGCCCTGGTACCAGTGGCGCAGCAAGGCCAACGGCAACCTGGTCTGTGCGCAGACGCCGCTCGGCGACGGCTGGTACAAATTCGCCGGCCCCTATCGTGACGCACGTTGCGAAATACGCATGACCGGGAAATAATGTAAAAAGTAACATTGAGCAGGACCCAAGAAAACCAACCGAGGAGACCCCGATGTTCACCAACCCCGAGCAATTCGCCAACGCCACCAAGACCCTGTTCGACCTGCAGATGCAGACCTTCAATGCCCTGGCCAGCAAGGCCGTGCAGGGCGTCGAGCAGGTGGTGGCGCTGAACATGCAGACCGCGAAGACCTCCATGGACAACGCGATGGCCGCCAGCCGCCAGATGAGCCAGGCGAGCGATCCGAAAATCGCGATGGACAGCCTGTCCTCGCGCCTGCAGCCGGGCATGCAGGATGCGCAGGCCTACGGCGAGCAGCTGCGCCAGATCGTCGCCGACATCCAGAAGGAATTCCAGCAGGCCGCCGACACCCACCTGGTGGAGGCGAAGAACACCCTGTCGGCGCTGATCTACGACGTCACCCAGAACGTCAAGCCGGGCCAGGAAAATGCCGTCGAGATCATCAAGGCCGCGATCGACAATGCCTTCAAGGGTTACGAGCAGGTGACGCTGTCGACGCGCGAGGCGATGCGCCGCGTGGAAGAACAGGTGGCCCGTGCCACGGCGCAGGTGGCCCAGGCCGGGCAATCGATGCAGCAGCCTTCCGCCGCATCGTCCGCCCAGCCGTCCTCCCCCGCCCAGTAAGCGCCGGACTCGCTCAGGACTTGCTGCCGACGCCCAGCAATTCCTCGATGTGGGCGAACGCGGCGTCGTCCTTGACCACGGCGCGCAGCCACACGTGCAGGGGCTGTTCACCCCAGTGCGCCGCCTTGTCCGCCAGGTAGGGCACCGGGCTGTGCGGCTCGGTGCGGCGGAAGTACTCGGCCACGGCGCGCAACTGGGCCAGGGCCTGGGCGCGCGATTGCAGCGGGCCGCCGGCGCCTTGCACGTCGGCCGCCGGTCCCGCCGCCGCCACCTGCACCCGCACCGCATCCGTCTTCGCTTCCGCGGCGGGGGCATCCTCGCCCGCCAGCGGCTTCACGAACATCAGCACGCTCTCCAGGCCCGACCGGGCCGCGCTGAAACTCGGCCCGTCCGCACCCAGGCGCGCGTCGATGCTGCGCTCCAACCGGTCGATCGCCTCCTTGCATTGCAGGCAGTCGCGCAGCAAGGCCTGGTAGAAGCCGCGCGGACTGCGCTGGCGCGCCGCTTCCAGCTTCGCCAGCGCCTCCCCGCCCTGGGCCCGGGCCACGTCGAAGTGGCTCAGCGAGTGGCCCCCGGCGCCGTCGGTGAGCGCCACCGCGCGCAGCCAGGGCGCGATGCGCGAGGCCACCCAGGCCAGGTTGCCGATGCGGCGCTCGAAGCCATCCTCGTCCGGCAGCGGATGCATAGCCTCCCACCAGCGGTCGCACAGGCCGGCGATCAGGTCCAGGCTGTCGGCCAGGCCGCGCACCCCGCCCGTCTTGACGCCCGCTTCCGCCAGCCACACCGCCAGCTGCAAGTCCTTGCTGCGCTTTTCGATCAGCTGGGCGCACTGCCTGCCCACGAACTTCCAGTCGGCTTCCTTCAGGTCGGTGACCCAGGCGCCCTGCTCGATCGACGGGTCGTCGGCCTGGCGCGCACGGACGATGGCATCGATCTCGCTCGAGAACGCGAGGTCTTCGCCGCAGGGCTGGGCGCCGCCCACCGGCGCCAGTAACGTTTCCAGGTCCAGCATCAAAGCCTCCTCACGCCGCTTCGACGGCGTACTTGATCTTGCCAG
>CAJYXO010000190.1 GCA_913778765.1 uncultured Massilia sp.
CGACCTTGGCCTTCTTCGCCAGTTCGTTCTCGTCGATGTACTTGTTGATCACGCGCGTCATCGCCGCACGCAGGCCGGTCAGGTGGGTGCCGCCGTCGCGCTGCGGGATGTTGTTGGTGAAGCACAGCACCTGCTCGTTGTACGAGTCGTTCCACTGCATCGACACGTCCACCGAGATGTTCGTGCCGTTTTCGGACTGGCGGTCGCCGGTGGCCTGGAACACGGTCGGGTGCAGCACGGCCTTGGCCTTGTTGATGTATTCCACGAAGCCGCGGGTGCCGCCTTCGAAGGCGAAGATTTCTTCCTTGCCGGTGCGCTGGTCGCTCAGCTTGATGTTGACGCCATTGTTCAGGAAGGAGAGTTCGCGGATACGCTTGCTCAGGATCTCGTAGTGGAATTCGACGTGCGTGAAGATTTCTTCGTCGGCCCAGAAATGCACTTCGGTGCCGCGCTTGTCGGTATCGCCGAGGATCTTCATCGGCGAGACTTCGACGCCGTCGACGACTTCGACGATGCGGTCCATCGGCACGCCGCGCGAGAATTCGAGCTGGTGGATCTTGCCTTTCTGGCGCACGGTCACGCGCAGCAGTTTCGACAGCGCATTCACGCAGGACACGCCCACGCCGTGCAGGCCGCCGGAGACTTTATACGCGTTCTGGTTGAACTTGCCGCCGGCGTGCAGTTCGGTCAGGGCGATCTCGGTGGCCGAGCGCTTCGGCTCGTGCTTGTCGTCCATCTTGACGCCGGTCGGGATGCCGCGGCCGTTGTCGGTGATCGAGATCGAGTTGTCGGAGTGGATCGTGACGTGGATCTCGGAGCAGTAGCCGGCCAGGGCTTCGTCGATCGAGTTGTCCAGCACCTCGAACACCAGGTGGTGCAGGCCGGTGCCGTCGGACGTATCGCCGATGTACATGCCCGGACGCTTTCGCACGGCTTCCAGGCCTTCGAGGATCTGAATCGACGAGGCGCCGTACTCTTCCGACTTGGACGGAGTGGATTCCAAAACTGCTTGAGTGTTCTCGGACATGACTGCTTTCTCAAATAACGGGTAAATCAGGCTGCGGAATCACGCTCCGCAGCCTTGGCCCAATAAGACGATATATGGGCGGCTCGGCGTTTTTTAAATACGCATCGGCATGACGACATACTTGAAGTCGCCATTTTCCGGAATCGAAATCAGCGCCGACGAATTCGAGTCGCCGAGCGAGATGTTCACCTGGTCGCACTTGAGGTTGTTCAGCACGTCCAGCAGGTAAGTCACGTTGAAACCGATGTCGATCGAATCGCCGCCGTAGTCGATTTCCAGTTCTTCCACCGCCTCTTCCTGGTCGGCGTTGGTCGAGCTGATCTTCATCGAGCCCGGGGCGATCAGGCAGCGCACGCCCTTGAACTTGTCGCTGGTCATGATCGCGGCGCGCTGCAGCGAACGCAGCAGTTCTTCGCGGCCGATCGTGAAGTCGTTCTTGTAACCCTTCGGGATCACGCGGGTGTAATCCGGGAACTTGCCCTCGACCAGCTTCGACACCAGTTCGATGTCGGCGAAGGTCAGTTTCACCTGCGAGGCGGCGATGTCCAGGCGGACGGTTTCGTCGCTTTCCTCCAGCAGGCGCTGCAGTTCGAGGATGGTCTTGCGCGGGATGATGACTTCCTGGCGCTCGAAGCTCTGTTCCGCCTCGACCTGGGCGAAGGCCAGGCGATGGCCGTCGGTCGCCACGGCGATCACGTTGTGGCCGTCCAGCACCAGCAGCAGGCCGTTCAGGTAGTAGCGGATGTCCTGTTGGGCCATCGCGAAGTGCACCATGTTGAACAGGTGCTTCAGGGTCTTCTGCGGCAGGGTGACGGAGGCGTTGTAGCTGTCGGCCACCGAGACGGTCGGGAATTCCTCGGCCGCCAGGGTCTGCAGGGCGAAGCGCGACTTGCCGCTCTGGACGGTCAGGCGCTTGTTCAGCAGCGTCATGGTGACGTCGCCCGATTCCGGCAGGGCGCGCAGAATGTCCAGCAGCTTGCGGGCCGCCACGGTGGTGCCGGTTTCTTCAGGACCCGAGCCGATATTGGCCAGGGTCGTGATCTGCACTTCGGTGTCGGTCGACAGGAAAGAAACGCTCTCGCCGTTCTTGCGGATGAGGATATTGGCCAGAATCGGCATGGTGTGCCGACGCTCGACAATACCACTCACGATCTGCAGTGGCCGGAGAAGCGTGTCTCGGGTGGATTTGACCAGTTGCATAAATATCCCTCAGTTTTTATAAGGTGAAAATGTTATCTCAGCAATATTTTGCCAGAAATCACTAGGCTTAAAACCTTAGCCTTTCAGCGTTTGCTCAAGCACGTGCAATTCGTGGTTGCATTCGGCATTCTTGGCGCGGTCCTGTGCGATCTTGCGCACCGCGTGCAGCACGGTGGTGTGGTCGCGCCCGCCGAACAGCTCGCCGATTTCCGGCAGGCTCTTCTGCGTCAGCTCTTTCGCCAGATACATCGCGATCTGGCGCGGACGGGCGATGTTCGCCGGACGGCGCTTCGAGTACATGTCCGCGACCTTGATGTTGAAGAAATCGGCCACCGTCTTCTGGATGTTCTCGACCGAGATCTGGCGGTTCTGCACCGACAGCAGGTCCTTCAGCGCTTCCTTGACTACGTCGATGGTGATTTCCTTGCCGTGGAAACGCGAGTAGGCCAGGATCTTGCGCAGTGCGCCTTCCAGCTCGCGCACGTTGGAGCGCAGGTGCTTGGCGACGAAGAAGGCGACGTCGTCGTTCAGCACCACGCCTTCCGACTCCGCCTTCTTCATCAGGATCGCCACGCGCATTTCCAGCTCCGGCGGCTCGATCGCCACCGTCAGGCCGGAGTCGAAGCGCGAGATCAGGCGGTCGTCCATGCCGGTGATCTCTTTCGGATAGGTATCCGAAGTGATGATGATCTGTTTCTTGGCCGCGATCAGGGCTTCGAAGGCATAGAAGAACTCTTCCTGGGTGCGGCTCTTGCCGCCGAAGAATTGGATATCGTCGATCAGCAGCATGTCCAGCGAGTGGTAGTAATGCTTGAAGTCGTCGAAGCCCTTGCGCTGGTAGGCGGTCACCACGTCGCGCACGTACTGCTCGGCGTGGATGTAGCGGATGCGCGCGCCCGGCTGGTCCTTCATCACCTGGTTGCCGATCGCATGGATCAGGTGGGTCTTGCCGAGGCCGACGCCGCCGTAGAAGAACAGCGGGTTGTACGAGACGCCCGGGTTGTTCGCCACCTGGATCGCGGCGGCGCGCGCCAGCTGGTTGGCTTTACCGGTCACGAAATTCTCGAAGGTGAGTTCGGAATTCACGCGGCTCTGTTCGCGGCGCGGGTTGTTGGCGATGACGTTGTCCGGCGTGACCACCGGCGTGGCCGGCACGGTGTTGTCGGCAGCGGCATTGATGCCCATCGCGCCGCTGCCGTTCATGCCCATGCCGTTGACCGGCGCAGGGGCGGGCGTGGACGCGGCCGGCTTCTTCGGCAGGGTTTTCGGATCGAGCACGAACTGCACCTCCACCGGACGCTCCCAGAATTCCGAGGCGAGGGCGGTGATGCGGTTGGCGAACTGCGACTTCACCCAATCGAGCTTGAAGCGGTTGGGCGCCGCGATGCGCAGCTTGCCGTCCTCGTAGTCGAGGGCGACCAGTGGTTTGATCCACGCGGTATATTGCTGCGGCGTCAGCTCGAGTTCCAGTTGCGAGGAACAGGACTGCCAGAAGTTTTCCATACATCGACCAAGTTAAAGCGTAACACTCTATTTTAACTGTCTTCTCGGAAGTTATCCACAGGCGCGGCGGGTTTTTTCCACCGAATCTCAACAGTGTGATGCACATGAGCAACCGGCAAGATGACAACGCCGGGACAACGGCTTTCTTGACAGCTCGACTGAAAATGCTGTCTAATTCAGGGTTCCCCGCCCACACGCTTTTGCCATACGAGGCACTCAGCACATGGGCGAACAAGCTTTGCTGAGGCGTGACGCTGGCTTAACAACTGCGAAATGTCATTGGCTACTGCTGGCTTTTCATAGCTCAGCCCCGATTTTGCATTCTATTTTGCTTTAAGCGAGACCACCATGAAACGTACTTACCAACCTTCCGTCGTTCGTCGCAAGCGCACGCACGGCTTCCGCGCACGTATGGCTACCCGTGGTGGCCGCCAGGTCCTGAACGCACGCCGCGCCAAGGGCCGCAAGCGTCTGGCTGTCTAAGCCACCAGACGCCCTGTCGACCGCGCTAGCTATGACAGGCGAAGGTTCGCACGACTTCGCGCGCGTTCGGCGTATTGTAAAAACGGATGAGTTTTCATCCGTTTTTCGTTTGCGCCCCGCACAAAAAACCGCGCATTTCGTGCTGTATACCCGACCGAACTCCCTGCCGCATGCGCGGCTGGGCGTCGTCGCGGCCAAGCGTTTCGCGCCGCGCGCGGTCACGCGCAACACCATCAAGCGCGTTACGCGCGAACTGTTCCGCACCATGCCGATGCCGAGCGTCGACTGCATCGTGCGGCTGGCGCGTCCGGTCAATGCCAAGGACGGCCCGGCCACGAACAGGGCCCTGAAGACGCTGCTGCGTACCGAGCTGGCGCGCCTGTTCGCGTCGCAGGCGCCGCGGCCGCGCAAGCCGGCGCCGCCGGCCGTGCCGCCTGGTGCGCCGACGCCCGGTGTGCCGGACCAGCCAGGACGGCAGCCATCATGAAGCGGCTGCTCGTCTGGCTGTTGCGTGCTTACCAGGTGCTGGTATCGCCGATGTTCGGGCCGAGCTGCCGTTTCTATCCGACCTGTTCCAATTACGCGATCGAAGCGGTGCGCCTGCACGGCCCCGCGCGCGGCGGCTGGCTGGCCATGCGCCGCGTCTGCCGCTGCCATCCGTGGAACGCCGGCGGCGTCGATCCTGTGCCACCCCCACCAACCGCTTGCGGTTGCAACCATTCCTGAATAAGACCCAATGGAAATCAATAAACGTACCATCCTGTGGATCGTGTTCGCCGTCTCGCTGGTCGTCCTCTGGAACGACTGGATGGTGGCCAACGGCAAGCAGTCGATGTTCTCGCCGGCCCCGCCGGCCAAAGTGGCTGCCACGACGGCGCCTGCCCAGCCGAAGGTGAACGACCTGCCGGCCGCACCCGCGACCCCGGCTTCCGTGCCCGGCACCGCACCCGCCGCCGTGGGCGCCGCAGCCCCTGCGCCGATCCAGACCCAGGTCATCACCATCACGACCGACGTCTACAAAGCCGACATCGACACCGCCGGCGGCGTGATCCGTCGCCTGGAGCTGCTGAAGTTCCGCGACAAGGTCGACAACACGAAGAACCAGCTGCTGTTCCACGTCGACCCGACCAAGGGCCGCCTCTACCTGGCGCAGACCGGCCTGACCCCGGCCGCGACCGGCGTCCTGCCGAACCACAACACGCCGTTCGTGGCCAAGCCGCTGGTCACCAACGGCAACCAGATCCAGCTGGTGCTGGAAGCCGAGCAGGGCGGCGTGCGCCTGACCAAGACCTTCACCTTCCACCAGGGCGACTACGTGATCGGCGTGCGCCATGACGTGACCAACATCGGCACCGCGCCGGTGGCGCCGAGCCTGTATCTGCAGCTGCAGCACGACGGCAGCAAGCCGGAAGGCGACACCTACTTCAACAGCAGCTACACCGGTCCGACCCTGTACACCTCGGAAGACAAGTACCAGAAGCTGACCTTCGACAAGATCGCCAAGGGCAGCGACTCGCACGCGACCAAGGCCACCGACGGCTGGATCGCGATCTCGCAGCACTTCTTCGTCTCCGCCTTCATCCCGCAGGACAAGCTGCAGCGCGACATCTACACCAAGAGCCTGGGCAACAACCTGTTCGCGATCGGCACCGTGCTGCCGCTGGGTACCGTGGCGCCGGGCGCCACCGTGTCGAACGAAGCGCGCCTGTATTCGGGCCCGCAGGAAGAGAAAATGCTGGAGAAGGTCACGCCGGGCCTGGAGCTGGTGCGCGACTACGGCTGGGCGACCATCATCGCCAAGCCGATTTTCTGGACCATGGACCAGCTGCACCAGATGATCGGTAACTGGGGCTGGACCATCGTCGCCTTCACCATCCTGATCAAGCTGCTGTTCTTCCCGCTGTCCGCGGCCGGCTACCGCAGCATGGCCAAGATGAAGACCGTGACGCCGAAGATGCAGGCGATCCGCGAGCGTTATAAAGCCGACCCGGTCAAGATGCAGCAGGCCACCATGGAGCTGTACAAGTCCGAGAAGATCAACCCGCTGGGCGACTGCCTGCCGATCCTGATCCAGATGCCGGTGTTCCTGGCGCTGTACTGGACCCTGCAGGCCGCGGTCGAAATGCGCGGCGCACCGTGGATCCTGTGGATTCACGACCTGACCGCCCCGGACCCGTTCTACGTCCTGCCGATCATCTACGCGATCTCGATGATCGTGACCACCCGCCTGAACCCGCAGCCGGCCGACCCGATGCAGGCCAAGATGATGATGTTCATGCCGATCGCGTTCTCGGTCATCTTCATCTTCTTCCCGTCGGGCCTGGTGCTGTACTGGGTGGTGAACAACCTGATCTCGATGGCGCAGCAGTATGTGATCACCAAGAAGTATGCGCCGGCGAAGTAAGCTGCTTTCGCTGCGATGACAAGAAGCCCGTGCTTGCGCGGGCTTTTTTACGCCGTCATTCCCGCGCAGGCGGGAATCCAAGTCCGGTGGTCCGCCACGAACTTGGATTCCCGCTTTCGCGGGCATGACGTTTACAATCTCCGTCCATGAAACTAGACACCTCCCCCATCGCCGCCATCGCCACCGCTCCCGGCCGCGGCGGCATCGGCGTCGTGCGTGCGTCCGGCAAGTCGCTGGCGCCGCTGATCGACGCGCTGTTCCCGGGCCAGACCCTGGCCCCGCGCCACGCCACCTACATCCCGTTCAAGGATGCCAACGGCGGCGTCATCGACGAAGGCCTGGCCCTGTATTTCAAGGGCCCGCATTCCTACACCGGCGAAGATGTGCTGGAATTGCAGGGCCATGGCGGCCCGGTGGTGCTGCGCATGCTGCTGGCGCGCGTGCTGGAAGCGGGGCTTGACGCCGGCCTGCGCCTGGCCGAGCCGGGCGAATTCACGCGCCGCGCCTTCTTGAACGACAAGCTCGACCTGGCCCAGGCCGAAGCCGTGGCCGACCTGATCGACGCCTCGACCGAAGCGGCGGCGAAATCGGCGTCCGCTTCGCTGTCGGGCGCCTTCTCGAAAGTGGTGCATGAGCTGGTCGAGAAGACCATCAACCTGCGCATGCTGGTCGAGGCCACGCTCGACTTCCCGGAAGAGGAAATCGACTTCCTCGAGAAATCCAACGCGCGCGGCCAGCTGGCCGGCATCGTCGAGGCATTGCATAAAGTGTTCAGCCAGGCGGCGCAAGGCGCGCTGCTGCGCGAAGGCCTGAACGTGGTGCTGGTCGGCCAGCCGAACGTCGGCAAGTCTTCGTTGCTGAACGCGCTGGCCGGCGCGGACGTCGCCATCGTCACCCCGATCGCCGGCACCACCCGCGACAAGGTCAGCGAGACCATCCAGGTCGAGGGCATCCCGCTGAACATCATCGACACCGCCGGCATCCGCGCGCTGGACGAGGGCGTCGACGTGGTCGAGCGCATCGGCATCGAACGCACCTGGGGCGAGGTCGGCAAGGCCGACGTGATCCTGCACCTGCTGGACGCGAACCTGGGTCCGGCCAGGGCCGACGAAGAGATCGTCGCCGCTTTCCCGGCAGGCGTGCCGGTGATCCGCATCTGGAACAAGATCGACCTGTCGGGCCATAAGCCCTCGGTGGACGTGAGCGCGGATGCGACCCACATCTACCTGTCGGCGCACGAGAAGAGCGGCATCGAGCTGCTGCGCGCGGAACTGCTGCGCATCGCCGGCTGGCAGCAGACCGGCGAGTCGCTGTACCTGGCGCGCGAACGCCACCTGATCGCCCTGCGCGCCGCCAGCGAGCACCTCGACATGGCGGCGGCGCATGCGGCCCAGGACGACCAGTCGCTGGACCTGTTTGCCGAGGAGCTGCGGCTGGCGCAGGATCAGCTGTCCAGCATTACCGGACAGTTCACGCCGGACGATCTGCTGGGCGTGATCTTCAGCCGGTTCTGCATCGGCAAATAAAACCCATGGCCGCTGACCTGCAGCCCGCACCCGGCACCGATGCCGTCGCCTGGCTGTGGCGCGAGGCGCCGGTGCCGGCCTGGTCGCAGGCCGTGGTGGCGGTGGTCGACCGCCACATCTGGCTGGCAGGCGACAAGGTCCTGGTGCGTCCCGGCGCGCGTCCGCGCCAGCTGCCGGCGCAAACAAAGGTCATTCCCGTCGTGCACGTCGAAATCGATGCGCTGCGCCCGCCCGCCAGCCTGCAGCCGGCGCGCGTTGCCGTGCTGGAGGCGATGCGCAAGGCGGCGCGCGCCAGCACCTCAGGCTGGGTCCAGCTGGACCTGGAGGCGCGGCCTTCGCAGCGCGCCGACTACCGCGCCCTGGTGCAGGAGATCCGCGGCGCGCTGCCGCAAGGGATGCGCCTGAGCGTGACGGCGCTCGGTTGGTGGTGCCGCTCGCCGAGCTGGCTGGACGGCTTGTCCGCCGACGAGGTGGTGCCGATGTTCTTCCGCATGGGCCGCGACAACGCGGCGCTGCGCGGCATCGTCGCGTCCCGGCCGCAGCAGCTGCACCCGCTGTGCCGCAGCGGCAGCGCCGGCTTTTCGCGGCAGGAGCCGTTCGCACCCGCGGTGACGGCGCGCTACCGGCGCACTTACTGGTTCGATGAACAAGGATGGAGACACCCCGAATGAAGCGCATTCTCGCATTTGCCATGCTGGCCGCCACGGTCTCGGTGGCGCTGGAAGCCGGGGCCAGCGGCGATTACGGTCCAAGCTACACGATGTTCAAGGCTTATCGTTCACCCGATCTCCCACTCGAACGCTTCCAGTCGGGGGAGCTGGGCGTGCTGCAGCCGGGCATGCGGCGGGTCTACCTGTACACGGCATGGCGCGCGATTTCGCTCGGACCAAAGGTGGCGGCGATGCCGGGGACCGCGGGCGGCCTGGCGCGCGCCGATGGTTCGGCCTTTGGCGACGGCTGGCAGCAGGCCGCCGTCACGCCGGACCCGGCCTCGTCGCAGTTGCCGGCAATTCGGGCGCTGCTGCAACTGCGCGAGGATGACCCGGCACTCAATGCCTTGCACGCTTGCCCGGAAGCCGCCAACGAGCAGGCCGGAAGAACCTACCGGATGCTGAGCGCAAGGACGGATGCCAACAAGGAGCGCCTGGCCACCTGGGCCCGTGCCCAATTGCAGGTCGGCCAGGCCTGCCAGGAGGCGGAAGCCGCGCGCTACCGCTACGGGGCCGAAAAAGAGAAGGCGCCGCAGCTGGCCGAGCCGGCACCCCCGCCGGATGCCGAGCCGCTGTTCTGGCGCCAGCTGCGCGACTACCAGCGCGCGGCCTGGCATTTCTACCTGGAGCATTATGCGCAAAGCACGGCGCAGTTCGAACGCATCGGCGCGACCAAAGGGCATCCGATGCAGGGCCTGGGCCAGTACCTGGCGCTGCGTTCCGATATCCGGCGTGCGCTGGCGCTGAAGGAGACCAGCCTTGCCGCGCGCGACAAGGATGCCCGCTCGCTCGAACAGCGCGGCGCCACGATCCTGGCGGATGCCTCGCTCGCGCCCATGCACGAGCCGACCCGGGCGCTGCTGCGTTCCATGCGCGCGAGGCTCACGCCCGAAATCCGCCTGGAAGAGCTGAACCGCTACCTCGACAACCCGGCCGGCGACCCGTTCGCTCAGGACCGGCTGGGCGACTGGGCGATCGTGGTCGACGACCCGAAACTACAGACGGCCAGGCAGTACGATTTCATCGACTGGATCGACACCCTGCGCGCCTGTGACCTGCGCGAAAACCCGAGCTGCGCCGTCCAGGCCGCGCATGCGCTGCAGCGCTGGCGTGAAACCAAAGCGCGCACCTGGCTGACGGCGGCGATGATGCTGGCCTCGAGCATGCCGGCGGAACTGGAGCGCGCGGCGCTGGCGGTCGGCGCCGACGACCCGTCGTGGTTGACCGTGCACTACCACCTGGCGCGCCTCTACCGCCTGGCGGGCCGGCAGGACGAGGCGCGCGCCATCGGCGAGGCGGCCTTGACGCGCAAGCTGTCGCCGGGCACGCGCAACCTGTTCCGCGAGGAGCGCTTCGCCGTCGCCACCTCCGTCAAGGATGCCGGCGCCTGGCTGCTGCGCACCAACGTCGACTTCGCGAGGAACGACGCGGATCAGAAGGAGGACATGATCAATGACGACGGCCTGCTGTGGTTCGCGACAGGGCTGCCGGTATCCGGGATGGTCGAGCTGGCGCGCGTCGAGTCCCTCCCCATGCCGGTGCGCGCGCGCGCCGCCGGCGCCGCCTGGGTCCGTGCGGCCCTGCTCGACAAGCCGGAGCAGGGCGCTGCGGCGGCCGAAGTGCTAGCGCAACTGGTGCCCGAACTGGCCGGGCCGGCGCAGCGCTACCGCCGTGCTGCTTCAAGCGTCGAACGCCGCCATATCGCGCTGGTGGCGGCCCTGCACTTCGGCCTGTCCGCGGAGTTGAGCATGTCGTCGCAGCCGGTGGAGCGCCGCGCCGACGACGATGCCACGGCATCCGGCTGGTGCAAATTCGACGGCAAGGCGTTCGCGCAGGCTGCCGATGTGCGCTTCGCCTGGCGCCTGCCGGCCATGCCCATCGTCGGCGATAGCGGCGCGCGCGAGGAACTGGCGCGCCTGGCGACAATGAAGACCGCCACCGGAGTGGTCGGCGACGACGTGCTGCAGTGGCTGAACAGCCACCCGAAGGATCCCGAGCTGCCCTGGCTGTTGTACGTGGTGGTGCAGTCCACGCGCGGCGGCTGTCTCGATGCGGATGCCGGCAGCCTGTCGAAGAAGGCCTTCGTCCTGCTGAGCAAGCGCTATCCGGACTCGGAATGGAACCAGAAGACGCCTTATTACTACTCGCCCAAGTAAGGCCCCAACAATTCCGCCACCCAATCCATGAACGCCACCGCCCGCGCCGGCACATGGCGCCGGGTCGGATACACGAAGGCCACCGGCATCGGCGCCGGCCGGTAGTCCGGCATGACCTCGACCAGCTTGCCGGCCTCGATCAGGTCGCGCAGGCCGGCGCGCGGCACCTGGATGATGCCGAGGCCCGCCAGGCAGGCGGCTTTATAGGAGGCGGTGCCGTTCACGGTCAGCATGCTGCCGACCGGCGCGTAATGGGTCTGCGCGCCGTCGAACCATTCCCACGCCGCCGCGCTCCCACCCAGCTGCGCGTCGTAGTGAATCAAGCGATGCCGCACGAGATCCTCCAAGCTTGAAGGCATGCCGTACTGTTCGAGATAGGCCGGGCTGGCGCAGTTGACCAGCCGGTAGCTGCCCAGCGGCCGTGCGACCAGGGAGGAATCGAGCAGCCGGCCGGCGCGCAGCACGCAGTCGTAGCCTTCGCGGATCAGGTCGACGCGGCGGTCGGCGGTGCCGAGGTCGATCGCCAGCTGCGGGTGCCGGGCCATGAATTCGCCCAGGCGCGGCAGCACCAGTTCACTGGCCAGCGCCACCGACATGTCGACCCGCAGCCGGCCGGTCAGCACGTCGGCGCCGCCGCGGAACATGCCGCGCAGGGCCTCGACTTCATCCAGCACCTCGCGGCTGCGCGCGTGGAAGGCTTCGCCCTCCTGCGTCATCTGGACCCGGCGCGTGGTCCGCTGCAGCAGCCGTGTGCCGAGCCGCTGCTCGAGCTGGCGCACGGCTGCGGATACCGTCGCATTCGGCAGGCCGAGCTGGCGCGCGGCGCCGCTGAAGCTTTCGAGCTCCGCCACTTTCAGGAAGACCTGGATCGTATCGAGTTCGTTCATGACCGCATGATTCTTCGTAAATCCTGTAAAGTCAATTCGATTTTCGAGTGTTTATTGCAGCTGGATCGAAGAATAAACTGGACTCTGCTCACCAACACCAAAGGAGTCCGACATGAACACCAACCGCATCGCCATCATCACCGGCGGCAGCCGTGGCCTGGGCCGCAGCATGGCCCTGCACCTGGCGCGCGACGGCGCCGACATCATCCTGACCTACCAGCAGAACCAAGCGGCGGCGCAAGATACCCTTGCCGCGATCGAGGCGCTGGGCCGCAAGGCCGTCGCATTGCAACTGGACGTGGCCGACAGCGCCACCTTCGCCGGCTTCTCGCAACAGGTCGGCGGCGTACTGGCCGATTGGGGCCGCGAGCGCTTCGACATCCTGGTCAACAACGCCGGCAGCGGCCTGCACGTGCCGCTGATGGCGCTGACCGAAGACCAGTTCGACGGCATGATCGCGATCCATTTGAAATCGGCGCTGTTCCTGACCCAGGCGCTGGCGCCGCGCCTGAACGACGGCGGCCGCATCCTGAACATTTCCAGCGGCCTGACCCGCTTCACGGTGGCCGGCGCCGGCGCCTATGCCGCGGCCAAGGGCGGGGTCGAGGTGCTGACGCGCTACCTGGCGCGCGAACTGGCCGATCGGAAGATCTCGGTGAACACGCTGGCGCCGGGCGCCATCGCCACCGATTTCGGCGGCGGCAGGGTGCGCGACGACGCCACGCTGAACGCCTGGGTCGCCTCGCAGACGGCACTGGGACGCGCCGGCCTGGCCGACGACATCGGCGGCGCCGCCGCCAGCCTGCTGGCCGAGGGCAGCGCCTGGATCACCGGCCAGCGCATCGAAGCGTCCGGCGGCATGGGGTTATAATTTGCTGAACAATACTCGGCGAGGCGGACATGGAACAGCGAATCACGCGGCGGCGTTTCGGCATGATGGCGGCAAGCCTGGCGGCGGGCGGCCTGCTGGCTTCCTGCGCCAGTATTTCCGGACCGCGCCGCGTCGAGCTGTCGCAGGCCAAGCTGCAGGCCGGCCTGGAACGCCGCTTCCCGCTGCGTAACCGCCTGCTCGAACTGTTCGACGTGCAGCTGACCCGCCCGGAAGTGGCGATCCTGCCCGACAGCGACCGCGTGGCGCTGACGCTCGACCTGTCGGTGTCGCCGCCCTTCCTGCGCCAGACCTGGGCCGGCGCCATGACCCTGTCCGGCCACCTCTACATCGATGCCGCGCGCAGCGGCGTGTTCATGGCCGACGCCCACGTCGACCGCTTCGACATCCAGGGCATGGACAGCGGCCACGCCCGGGATCTCGGGCGCGCCGCCGATGTCCTCATGAACCAGTTGGTGCGCGACGTCGCCATCTACAGCTTCCGCATGGACGACCTGCGCTACGCCGGCATCCAGTTCGTGCCGACCCGCCTGGACACCGTCCCCGGCGCCCTGGTCGTGACCCTCGAACCGGTGCGCTGACACCGGAATGGCGCGCACGATTGAACGGCTCCGCGCGCCTGTTGCGATTACGGTATGATTTCTCGCAGCAGGAAGTCCGGCATCGTTCGCTTCGGAGATTTTCGGAGAGTACCGTGACTGTTGCAGCATCGGCACTGTCGTGAGCACGCCATTGCGGAGGTAGCGCAAACGGCGCACACTGAACAGCACTCGAAGGCGCAGCAGCATGCAATGGACAAGCGGCGCTTGCGCTTTCTCATGCACACGGTGTTCCACTAAAGTAATCTTTGCGATACTGAAGTGCTGCCGGTAAGGGGGTGATCTTGGAAACGCTACAGGAAAGTTTTCCGGAGAAGGGACTGGCCGTCGAGCCACTCGTCGCCGCGTCGATCGATACCGGCGCCAGGCAGGTGCCGGCCCGTTTGAGCCTGCCGCCGAAAGGATCGTGCTGGTACTGCGAGAAGCCCTTGGACAGCGTGCGCCGCTTCTGCGGCAAATCCTGCTCCGACGCCTTCGACGAAGAAGCGGAATTCAACCGCGCCGGTTGAGCAGCGCCAGCGCCGTTTCGAAGTCGAACACCTCGATCGCCGCCGCGATCTGGCGGTAGCATTCCTCTCCCAATTCCCCAGTCAAACCGGCCGCGTCCTCCTGCACCAGGTCGACCGCGTCGCCATTGCCGTCTTCGAGCAGGGCGCGCAGCCGCACCGCCGCATTGCCGCCCTCCGGCGCCTGCGCCATGGCCTGCGCGGGCGCGATGCGCTCCGCCGCATCCAGTTCGCGCAGCAACCGCTCCAGCGCCAGCGCCAGGCGCGCCAGGCGCCAGCCATGGTCGCCGCTGCCGTAGCGCAGCGCCTGTTCCAGCGCCCTGGCTTCTTCGCGCAGCGGCACCGCCTCGATCATTCCGGCCGCGCCCTTGAGCGTATGCGCCAGGCGCTGCGCCTGCTGGACGTCGCCGGCCGCGAGCGCATGGCGGATGCCGTCCGCCGCATGCCGGTATTCCTTGCGAAAGCGCGCCAGCACGCGCGCGAACAGGGCGCCGTCGCCCATCAGGCGGGCGATGCCGCCGGCGCGGTCGATGGCGGGAGGGTAGAGGTCGTGGTTGCGGTCGATCTGCGGAATGCTCATGGTCCGCTTATTTTGCACCTATTTCGTCGTGAACGACCAGCTCTTGCTGACCGCCACCCCGCCCACGGCGCCGCTGAAGCTCACGTCGTAGATCGTGTGCGCGGCCAGCGGCGCCACCGGCACGATGGCCGCCACCGACGACATGGTGGTATTCGCATCGCGGCCTTTCACCAGCAGGCGCGTGGCCAGCTCGCTGCCGCCGCGCGGACGCACCGTGAAGCTCTGCACGGCCACGGTTTCGGTCAGGTTCGCATGCACGCTGATCGGGTAGCCGACCTCGTTGCGGTCCGGGACCGGATCCGGCTCCTCGAAGTCGCTGGCAAACGTGGTCTGCACACCGGTCTGGCCGTTGGCCGGCCAGCCGACGATGGTATGGCTGGGCAGGCCGGCGCTGTAGCCGCGCGTCGCCCCGAGGTTCGTGGTGAAGTAGATATAGGCGCTGGCGCCGGTGGCGGCGCCGCTGCCCATGTCCTTGAACAGCGGTTCGAACATCACGAAGCGGTGGTAGATCGCCGTGACCAGCTCCTCGGCCATGTAGAAGCCGGTGTTGCTGGTGGTGGCGGCGATGATCTCGCCCGACGCGTAGTCGGGCACGAGCGCATAGCCGGCCGCCTTCTCGCGCGCCTCCACGGTGGCGCCGGTGAAGCCGGGCTTGGCGGGATCCTCGTCGTGGGTCACGGTGCTGTTCAGGCGCTGGTAGTCCGAGTGGGCCTGGGCCGAGCGGTCCAGCATGTTGTTCTTGGCCAGCACGCCGACCCCGGCCTGGGCGCGGCGGTAGTTGATCCAGTTGAAACCGTCGATCGCCACATTGTTGGTCAGGACCGGCGCCGAGGCGTCCTGCCCCGAGAACCCGGTCGACATGCTGCTGGACGAGGCGCTCGCGCTGCTGTTGTCCGAGCCGCCGCCGCATGCGGCCAGGGCCAGGGCGGTGATGAAGGCGGCGATGGCGCCCTTCGCAGGATGCGTTTTGCTGATCATGAAAAACTCCCAACTTCTGTCAATACCGGCTAAAAGATCTCCCATTCTAGGCCAATTCCACGATCCATGACGACCTGTCGCGACAAATGCGTGGCCCACGTAAGTCCATGTAAAATAAGCCATTCTTCCCTTTTTTCGAGCCGTCAATTTGAAGCCTAGCCGCCAGCAGCGCCTCGCGCGCGCCAAGTTCGCCCTGCCCAGTTTCGTGACCCTGCTGTCGATCGCCTGCGGCTTCGGCAGCATCGTCATTTCGGTCGACAACGCCCCGGTGGGCGACCCGTCCGACTACCGGCTCGCGGCCATCCTGCTGGTGCTGGCCGGCGTGTTCGACGCGCTCGACGGCTTCGTTGCGCGCGCCACCAACACCCAGTCGGCCTTTGGCGTGCAGCTCGATTCGATCGCCGACGTGATGAACTTCGGCTGCGCGCCCGGCCTGCTGCTGTACTGCTACGGCTTCGCGCAGATGAGCGCCGACCATCCGACCCTGGTGCGCATGGGCGGCCTGGCCTGCTTCGTGTTCGTGGCTTGCGGTGCGCTGCGCCTGGCGCGCTTCAACGTGATGGTGGGCCGCACCGATCCGCGCTACTTCGTCGGCATGCCGATCACCGCCGGCGCGGCCTGCGTGGCCTCGGTGGTGGTGGCCTGGCCCGATCCGGCGGCGAGCATGGGCCAGGCCTTCCTGGTGGCGCTGCTGATGGTGGCGGTGGGCGCGCTGATGGTGTCGACGATCCGCTTCCCCAGCTCCAAGCAGCCGAAATCGAAAGCGGTGTTCATCGCGCTGGGCGTGTGCGTACTGCTGCTGGTGCTGCTGCAGACGCGCTTCTTCGCGCTGTTCTTCGTGCTGTACATCAGCGCGACGCTGCTGCTGAATATCGCGTGGCAGGGCGGGTGGACCAGGATCGCGCCGCCGAAGGTCTACGAAGACTGACTAAGCAAACTTGTCGAACAACGCCGCCAGATGCGCGGCGCTTTGTTTTGCTTCATCGAGGTCGGCGGCATTCCCGGTCTGGTTGACGATGCTGGCCGTCAGCAGCTGCACGAAGGAGCGGTCGAGCGCCTTGCGCGCCGCCGCCATCTGCTGGGCCACGGCGTCGCAGTCGGACGGCGCATCGGCCAGCGCCACCAGTTTCTGGATGCCGCGCAGCTGGCCCTCGACCCGCGCCAGGCGGTTCAGCAGGTCCTTCTTCTGCTGGGTGCTGAGGGCGCGGCCCTCGACGACCTGGATCGTCATGCGACCTCGTGGCCGCGCGCCGCGCGCAGGATCGCGAACCAGTCGGTGCGCGACAGTTTGAAGGCGGTGCCGGCCACCGCCACCGCGATCGCTTCGATGCGGCCGCTGCCCGTGATCGGCACCGGCTTCGACGGCAGCTGCATGATCCACGCGAAGATCACGCTGGCGAAGGGCTGGTGCAGGCGGTCGGCGATCTCCTTGATCACCAGGCGCAGGTTCTCGGCATTCGCGTCGTTCGAGGTGAACAGGCGCCCGCCGCCCAGCGGCGACCAGGCCATCGGCGAAATGCCCAGGTCCTGCAGGCCGTCGAAGGTCTCGTCGAACATCGGCGCCACGTGCAGCGGCGAGAACTCGACCTGGTTCGTCGCCAGCACGACGCGGCGGTTCAGCGCCTCGAACTGGTGGCGGCTGAAGTTCGACACGCCCACGTGCAGCACCTTGCCAGCCTGCTTCAGGCGCGTAAAGGCTTCGGCGACTTCGTCGAAGTCCATCAGCGGATCCGGACGGTGGATCAGGAGCAGGTCGAGGCGGTCGGTATGCAGCTGGCGCAGCGACTCCTCGGCGGACGCCACGATGTGCGCGGCGCTGGTGTCGTAATGCTGGATCGCGTGGTCGGGACGCTTGTTGGACAGCAGCTTGATGCCGCACTTGCTGACCAGCTGGATGCGGTCGCGCAGCGAAGGCTGGGCGCGCAGGGCTTCGCCGAACAGGCCCTCGACGCCATAGTTGCCGTAGATGTCGGCATGGTCGAAGGAAGTCACGCCCATCGCGATGCACTGCTCGATCAGGGCGATGCGCTGCTCGACCGTCATGTTCCACTCGACCATGCGCCACATGCCGGCGACGATGCGGGACAGTTCGAGCCCGTTCGCGCGGGTGGTGGTGCGGGGGCAGTGCAGGTCGCGGGGGAGGGCGTGGGTCATTGTGTATTCCTTTGATCGGTACGAACGATTATAGCGGGCGCAACGCCGTAAACGCGTCGTTCCCGCGGAGGCGGGAACCCAAGGTGCATGCGTTACGGCTGCGCCAACAAACTTGGGTTCCCGCCTGCGCGGGAACGACGATGTTTTCAGTCAGGCGGATTATTTCATCCAGAGGCGCATCGAATCCCACGCCTTGCCGAACATCGACGCTTCCGGCACCTCTTCCAGCGACACCACCGGCAGCGCCAGCAGCGGCTTCCCGTCGACCATCATCTTCAGGGTGCCGACGCGGCCATTGCGGGCCAGCGGGGCGACCAGCGGGTCCTTGCGCTCGAGGACCGGCTTCATCTTTTGCGCCACGCCCTTCGGCACGGTCACCCACACGTCGTTGGGAAAGCCGATCTTCACGGCCGACTGCGAACCCTTCCACACTTCCGGGGTGGCGATCGCCTGGCCTTTGGCGTACAGCTTGACGGTGTCGAAGTTCTGGAAGCCCCAGTTCAGCAGCTTCTGGCTTTCGGCGGTGCGGTTGCCGTCCGAATTCGCGCCGGACAGCACCGAGATCAGGCGGCGTTCGCCGGCCGGGCCGTTCGGGCGGTGGGCCGAGGCAATCATCGAGTAGCCCGAGGCTTCGGTGTGGCCGGTCTTCATGCCGTCCACGGTCGGGTCCAGCCACAGCAGACGGTTGCGGTTCTGCTGCTTGATCTTGTTATAGGTGAACTCCTTGACCGAGTCGATCTTGTAGAACTCGGGGAAGTCCTTGATCACGTGCGAGGCCAGGATCGACAGGTCGCGCGCGGTCGAATAATTGTCCGGGCTGGGCAGGCCGTGCGGATTGGCGAACCTGGTGTTCTTCATGCCCATGCGCTGGGCCTGTTCGTTCATCAGGTGGGCGAAGGTGCCTTCGTCGCCGGCCACGGCTTCGGCCAGCGCCACCGCGGCGTCGTTGCCCGACTGGACCATCAGGCCGTACAGCAGGTCGTTGATCGAGACCGGGGTGGCCGGGTCGATGAACATCTTCGAGCTGCTGCCGTCGACCTTCCAGGCGCGCACCGACACGTTGACCTTCTGGTCGAGGGTGATCTTCTTGTCACGGAGGGCGCCGAACACCACGTAGGCTGTCATGACCTTGGTGAGCGAGGCCGGCTCGATGCGCATGTCGGCATCCTGCGAAGCGATGATCTGGCCGCTGGTGGCATCCAGCAGGGTCCAGGAGCGGGCGGCGATTTGCGGGGCCGGCACTTGCTGCGCATGCGCGGCCGACATCAGGAGGGCGCTGGCGGCCAGGGCCGCGATTAACTTTTTCATGGGAGGCAAACGAGGTGATCAGTGAATGATGATGCATAGGCAACGCCGACAGATGCTGCCGGACATTGCCCAAGAAAAAGACAGGCCATTATAGGCCAGTGATCGCCTCAAATGTCACGCCGCCACATTTGCGCGACAAGATTTTTAATGTGAACGAGCTTGCGATGGAAGAAATGATCGGCGCCCGGGATCACGGTGACGGGGATGTCGAGCGGGCGCGCCCAGTCGAACACCTGCTGCAGCGTGATCGTATCGTCAAGCTCGCCGTGGATCAGGATGGTGTCCGCCGGGACCGGCGGCATCGGCCACTTGCCGGCCGCCGTCCCCACCAGCGCCAGGCGCTCGGCCGGACGGCCCTGGGCTTCCAGGCGCTGCTGCAGCTGGGCCTGGACGAAGGTGCCGAAGGAGAAGCCGGTCAGCGCGACCGGCAGGCCGGGATATGACTGGGTCATGTGGTCGAACATGATCTGCATGTCGTCGACTTCGCCGCGGCCGTCGTCATACGTGCCCTCGGACTCGCCGACGCCGCGGAAGTTGAAGCGCGCGGTGATGTAGCCCATGCCGACGAAGGCGCGCGCCAGCGTCTGCGCGACCTTGTTCTCCATGGTGCCGCCGTACAGCGGGTGAGGGTGGGCGACCAGGGCGATGCCCCGGGGTGAGCTTCCCAGTGGGCCTTCCGGCTCATCCAGCAGGCACTCCATCTTGCCGGCGTGGCCGGTCAGGTAAAACTTCTTCGATTGCTTGTTCATTACGGTCGAATCGTGAATCAGATTTTCAGGCGCTCGACCACTTCGCCCTTGAGCAGGTGGCGGTCGATGATCTCGTCGATGTCCGAGGTGTCCACATAGGTGTACCAGGTCCCCTGCGGATAGACCACGACCACCGGTCCCTCTTCGCAGCGGTCCAGGCAGCCGGACTGGTTGATGCGCACCTTGCCCTGGCCGTTCAGGCCCAGTTCCTTGATGCGCTTCTTGGCGTGCTTCTGCGCGGTTTCGGCGCCGTGCTTGCCGCAGCTCGGGCGGCAGCCTTCGCCTTCGCGCACGTTCATGCAGAAGAACACGTGGTGTTCGTAAAAGGGTTTGTCTTGGTCGCTCATGTCGCTCATCTCTTTTTCGATGGGTGTGCGCCGTTCGCGCAGATGTGCCAATGATACGCGCTTATCCCTGGCGGTTCAGGCGGTGCGAGGGCAGCAGCAGGAACCAGAGCGCGAAAAACGGCCAGGCCATGCCGAGGAACTGGGCCGCGCCGTTGAAGTTCAGGAATTTACCCTGCTGCCAGGCCTGCAGGGTGGCGACGAAATACGGATTCGCCGGAATGGTATTCACGACGATGAGGGCCAGGACCAGCGTCACCACCGCCAGGCGCCGTTGCGCGACCTGGGGCGCGAAGGCCAGGCCGGCCAGCATGATCAGGCCGATCAGGAAGCCGCCCTGGGCGCCCGGCGTGATCCAGGTGAGGGCGTTCGCGGGCGAGAAGAACAGCGAACTGGCCAGGGTCTTGACCAGCACGCCGGTGAACACGAGGGCCAGCATCAGCCAGACCTTGGGCGCGCCGCGCCGGGCCAGGCACAGCAGGGTCAGCGCCGCGCCGGTCATGCCGCAGGCCGTGATCACGATCTCGGACAGCCAGTACTGCTCGACCGTCATGCCGGCGCTGCCGCGAATCAGCGCGACCAGGTCGATGTCCATGTCGAGCCATTCGGACAGCCATTCCGACAGCAGCGGCAGGATCTGTCCGTTGCCGAACAGGTAACCCTGCGGATAGACCTGGGCCAGTGGCCACAGGGCGATCAGCACCAGGCCCTGGCTGGCGTAGGGCGCGAACCAGCGCCGGCGGATGCGCTGCAGGCGGCCGTGGTCGAGCAGCAGCGGGGCGACGAAGGGGCCGATCAGCGCGCCGGCGAGGCAGCCGGCGGAATTGGTCAGCAGGTCGAGGTTCGACGGCACCCGGCTGGGCAGGAAGTTCTGCACCACTTCCATCGTGCACGAAATGAGGGCGCCGGCGATGGCCGCCACCAGCACGGCCCACACCCCGCGCACCCGCGGATGCAGGGACAGCACCATCAGCACGCCGAGCGGCATGTAACCGACGATGTTGACCATCACGTCGAAGCCGGTCCAGTAGCGCTGCGGCTGCAGGTTGATGAAGGTGAACGGCGACAGCCCGCTGCTGCGCCAGCCGGCGAACGGAAACCAGCTCGCGTAGACGATCAACAGCAGGTAGGTCAGCAGCGCGGCGCGCGCGACGGGGGATGCGCGCGGCCTCGCCTCGTCGTGCGTTTCGGTCATCGGCGAGTCAGGTTCAGGGTGCCGAGCCAGGCCACGATGTCGGCGGCGATGGCGTCGGTGCTGGCGGCCAGCGCGCGCGCGCCGCCGGCCGCGTCGGCGCTGGTGGCGCCGGTGGTGCGGGCGAAGCTGCGCTGGTCGACCAGCACGTGGCCCTGGAACACCGAGGCGCGCAGCGCGACCTGGCCTTCGCTCTGCGCCACGCCGCTGAAGTTGTGGACGAATTCGTCGACGTCGATGCGCAGGATCGGGATGCCGTTCGAGGCATCGGTTTCGGACAGCACCTTGGCGCCCGACTGCGCGATGCGCGTCTTGAGGCGCTGGGTCATCATCTGCAGCGGGTTCGCGGTCCAGCGGCTGTTGGCGTACGAGCGTGCCTGCAGCGCGTCGGCATAGCTCAGGCGGTAGAACATGCGCTCGTTGTCGAGGGCGCTGGAGCCGGTGACGTCGGTGACGACGATGGCGCCGAGCGGCGCCGCCGGCGCCGTCTGCGCGGGCATGGCGGGGCCGAAGTCGAACTGGGTGGGCGGCTCGCTCTTCTGCGAAGCGCAGCCGGTGACGAGCAGCGCGGCGGCGGCCAGGGCGATGAGACGATGCTGTAGCTGGGTCACGGTGTCCTCACGATTCATTTGGTCGGCGGGACGAAGCCGGGTTCGCCGGGACCGGGTTGCTGTTTGACGCCGCCGAACAGGATGCTTTGCGGGCGGTCGCCGATGTTGGTGACGGTGCGGCGCACGGCGCGCAGCGAGGTGCGGGCCTCGTCGGTCATCTCGACGAAGTGCGGCAGGGTGCGCATCTCGAGGTCCGAGGTCACGCCTTCGAGCGAGGCGATGGCGCCGGCGGCGCGGTCGATCGGGCCGCCCGGCGCCTGCAGGCTGGTGGCCAGGCGGTCGTAGTTGCGCACCGCGCTGGTGGCGCTGGTCGACAGCTCGTTCACCGAGGTCATGGTGCGATCCAGCTTGGCGGTCAGCTCCGGCATGCGCGCCAGGGTCGGCTGCAGCTGTTTCGGGATTTCGCCGAAGGCCTGGGCCGCCTTGCTGACGTTGTCGACCGCGCCGGTGATCTTGTCGGCGTTTTCCTGGCTCAGGATGGTGTTCAAGCTGTTCGTGATCTGTTCCGTCTTTTCGAGGATGGCGAGGCCGCGCTTTTCGAGCTGGTCCAGCAGGCCGGGGCGCAGCGGGATGCGCGCCACGTGGCCCTTGCCGCTGGCCAGCAGCGGCGAGCCGGTGCGGTCGTCGTCGAGCTGGATGAAGGCGATCCCGGTCACGCCCTGGTAGCCGAGCGAGGCGAAGGTGGTGGTGGTCACCGGCGCACCCTCGGCGATCGACAGCTTGATCAGGATCTGGCCGGTCACGCGCGGGTCGAACACGATGTCGTCGACGCGTCCGACTTCCAGGCCGCGGTAGCGCACCGTGGCCTGCGGGTTCAGGCCGGGGATGGTCTGGGTGGTGACGATCTCGTAGGGATGCATCTCGGTGCGGTCGCGGTTCAGCCACAGGCCGACCAGGATGGCCGCCACCAGCAGCGCGACCGTGAAGAAGCCCGTCATCAGGGCATGCGATCTGTTTTCCATGTCAGTCTTCCGATTCCTTTCCTGCGTAGCGTTCTTCCAGCACTTCGAGTGCCCGCTGGCCGCGCGGACCAAGGAAGAAATCTTTGATGAAGGGGTGTTTCACCTGCAGCACGTCGCAGGCCGGGCCGACGGCGAGGACGTGCTTCTCGGCCAGCACCGCGATGCGCGAGGAAAGCGCGAACAGCGTGTCGAGGTCGTGGGTGACCATCACCACGGTCAGTTTCAGTTCGTTGTGCAGGGTCTGGATCAACTCCACGAAGGTATCCGACAGGTCGGGATCCAGGCCGGCGGTAGGCTCGTCCAGGAACAATAACTGGGGTTCGAGCGCGAGGGCGCGCGCCAGCGCGGCGCGCTTGATCATCCCGCCCGAGAGGTCGGACGGCATCTTGTTGGCGTCGCCCGGTCCCAGGCCCACCATGTCCATCTTCAGCAGCACGGCGTCGCGGATCACGTCGTCGGGCAGGGCGCGCAGTTCGCGCAGCGGCAGCGCGATGTTGTCGAACACGGTCAACGCCGAATACAGGGCGCCCTGCTGGAACAGCATGCCCCAGTGGTTGCGCATGCGCTGCAGCTGTTCCGGGCTGGCGCTGCTGACGTCCTCGCCGAACACGGTGACGGAGCCGCTGGACGGGTGCTCCAGGCCCAGCATCTGGCGCAGCAGGACGGTCTTGCCGGTGCCGGAACCGCCGACGATGGACAGGATCTCTCCCGCATAGATATCGAGGTTCAGGTCCTGGTGCACCACGGTGCGGCCGAAGCGGGTCCAGAGATTGCGGATCTGGACCACCGGCGGACCGACTTTTTCGTCCGGCTTGCGGTTGAGGGCCTGCGCTTTCATCTCTTCCATCAGTCGAACCCCACGCCGGAGAAGACGATCGCGAACACGGCGTTGGCCATGATGACCACGGTGATGGCGGTGACCACCGAGGTCGTCGTCAGGCGCCCCAGGCTTTCGGTGTTCGGCTTGATGCGCAGGCCGAAATGGCAGGCGGTCATGGCGATCAGCATGCCGAACACCACGCCCTTGCCCAGGCCGATCATGTAGTTCACCATCGGCACCGCGGACGGCAGCTTCTGGATGAAGTAACGCATCGACAGGCTGAGTTCGACCTTGGCCGCGATCATCCCGCCAAGCAGGGCCATCGCATCGGTCCACACCACCAGCAGCGGCATCGCGATCGCCAGCGCGAGCACCTTCGGCATGATCAGGCGGAAGCCGTGCGAAATGCCCATCACCAGCATGGCGTCGAGTTCCTCGGTCACCCGCATCACGCCCAGCTGGGCCGTGATCGACGAGCCCGAGCGGCCGGCCACCAGGATCGCCGCCAGCAGCGGCCCGAGTTCGCGGATGACGGCCATGCCGAGGATGTTGACCAGGTAGATGTCGCCGCCGAACATGCGCAGCTGCTGCGCCGACAGGTAGGACAGCACGATCCCGATCAGGAAGCCCACCAGGGCCGTGATGCCCAGCGCCTGGAAGCCGGAATGGTAGATATTGGCCGAGATCTCGCGCCACGGCCCCGCTATCGGGTGCCGGACGAAGCGGCCGAGGTCCTGCACCACCTGGCCGATCAGGATCACGACCGCCTTCATGTGCTCGAAGAAGGACAGCACGCCCGAGCCGAGCTTGATGATCCAGTTGAAGGGACTGGTGCGCACGCGCGGCAGGTCGAGGTGGCCGGCTTTCTCGATGCGGGCGAACAGCTCTTCCTGCCTGGGGTCGAGCTTCAGGCTGCTGGGACGCTTGCTGCCCCAGGCGTTCCAGAACATCTGCGCGCCGATGTGGTCGAGGCTCGCGACCTCCGACAGGTCCCAGGCCAGCGAGGACTCGCCTCTCAGCCCGGCCAGGGTCTTGTTGATGCTCTTGAGCGCTCCGCGCTTGGCCAGCGCATGCACCTGCCATACGCCGCGCGCCACCACGGACTGCTCCGCAGTGGAATGATCAATCGTTAATGTTGGCGCATTTTCAATCCGCATGATGGCAGTGTAAAAGAGATTCGCAGCGGCTGCCACACGCTCTGCCGTATCGCTGCGCCGGCAGCCCTTTTATGCAGCCAGATGCCGGATCTGGCGCTCCGGCGCCGCGGCCTTTTCCTTCTGCTTCGCGGCCGGTTTGTCGACATTCCCGGCATAGTCGCTGGCCAGCAGGGCTTTCGCCGCAGCTTCGTCCATGCCGCGCAGCTGCAGCCATTCCTGCACCAGCTTGGCCAGGCGGTCGAGGGCGATGCGGTGGGTCGCATCCGTCCGCGTGTACATCCAGTCGCTGAAGGCCATGAAGTTCATGAAGGGCGCATCGCCCAGCAGCGTATTGACGGTATGCGCAAAGCGGCCGGAGTTGGCCACCAGGTCCCAGTAGCGGGCAAAGCGCACCAGGCGCTGCATGGTGGCGAAGTCGATGCGGTCGGTGGCCAGCACGGTGTAGGGCGGATAGGGATCGTAGACCATGCCGAACGGCTCGGTGTGGCGGATGATCGGCGTGCCGCGCAGGCGCTTCAGGATTCCGAACTGGATCTCGTGCGGGCCGAGCGACACGAGGTGGTCGAAGCCGCGCGCGAAGCTGGCGACGTCCTCGCCCGGCAGGCCGGCGATCAGGTCGACGTGCAGGTGGGCGTGCGAGTGCTCGTGCAGCCAGCGGATATTGTCCGCGGCCTTGGCATTGTCCTGGCGCCGGCTCACCAGGGCCTGCACCTCCGGGTTGAAGCTCTGGATGCCGATCTCGAACTGCAGGGCGCCCGGCGGGAACTGCGCGATGGTGGCTTTCAGGGCTTCCGGCAGGTGGTCGGGGACCAGTTCGAAGTGGGCGTACACCGGATCGTCGGGGTTCGCCGCCAGCTTGTCGAGGAAGAACTGCATGATGCGCTGGCTGGTCTTGACGTTCAGGTTGAAGGTGCGGTCGACGAACTTGAACAGGCGGGCGCCGCGCCGGTACAGGTTCTCCATCTCGGCCAGGAAGGCATCGAGACCGAAGGGCCAGGCGGTCTTGTCCAGCGAGGACAGGCAGAACTCGCACTTGAAGGGGCAGCCGCGCGAGGCTTCCACGTAGATGGTGCGGTGGGCGATGTCCTCGTCGCTATATAGAGAGTAGGGCAGGGCGATGTCGGCCATGGGTGGCTGGACGCCGGCGTGGACCTTCATCAGCGGCTTGGGGCCGTGCAGGATCTCGCCGCACAGCTTGGGGAACGTCATGTCGCCCCAGCCGGTGACGGTGTAATCGGCCAGGCGGACGATCTCCTGTTTATCCGTCTCGTAGGAGACTTCGGGGCCGCCCAGCACGACCGTCACCTCGGGGGCGACGCGTTTGAGCATGGCGACGACCCTGGTCGTTTCCTCGACATTCCATATATAGACGCCGAAGCCGACGATGCGCGGCTGCTTCGCCAGCAGGCGTTCGACCACTTCGGTCGTCTTCGCGCCGATGACGAATTCCATCAGCGAGGTCTGCGCCCGCAGCTCTCCCATATTGGCCAGCAGGTAGCGCAGGCCCAGCGAAGCGTGGGCGTAGCGGGCGTTGAGGGTCGAAAGGAGGATGGTCATGGCGGTAAGGATGAGGCTCGAGGCGGCAAAGGGAGAATTGTACCGGCCCGGCGCACGCTGTGTGCGTGCACTCTTGCAGGGTTTTGCCGGCTTTGTTATGATGCGGTCCCTCGTTGAAAACGATTGCCGATTCAAGTAGTTACGGCGGATTCATCGAGGTGTGTCTTAAAGGCACGACGCAAAAAAGAAGTTGACGAACATCGCGAAACACTGCATAATCTCACTTCTCTGCTGCTGACGAACAAAACGATTCGCAGAACGCAGCAAGGCAGGTCAGAACACGGTTCTTTAACAATCAACAGTCGATAAGTGTGGGCGTTTGATGAAGTGCCAGCATCCTTCGGGGTGCTGAATGCTTAAATTATCAAATGTTCACAAAAAGTATAACGTTGCTCAGCAATGAGTGACGGTCAGTATTTTGAGTGAGCGACTCCGCAGCAATGCGGATGACACGGAAGTGTCGCAAACAGAGATTGAACTGAAGAGTTTGATCCTGGCTCAGATTGAACGCTGGCGGCATGCTTTACACATGCAAGTCGAACGGCAGCGCGGGGCAACCTGGCGGCGAGTGGCGAACGGGTG
>CAJYXO010000191.1 GCA_913778765.1 uncultured Massilia sp.
CCGATCTGCACGATGTCGCCGGCCTGCACGTCGAAGGGCTGGGCCAGCGGCAGCGTCATGTAGTGGTTCAGCCAATCGATGGTGGTGCCACGCTCCTCGATGATCGAAAGCACGTTCTTGGTGATGAAGCGCAGCCCGTTCAGGCGGCCGGCCTTTTCAACCAGGAACTGGCCTTCCCAGGCGAACAGCGGATCGACCGGCTGGCTGAAGTCGATGATGCTGTACACGGCCGGCAGGGCCAGCTCGACGGTGCCCGGCTGGATCACGTTGGTCGGGTGGAACTGCACGATCGGCGCATGGAAACCTTCGAAGTCGTATTCCTGCTGCAGCGGCTGGGCCGCCATGATCACGGCTTCGGGCATGAAGATCGGCAGCGGGCCGCCGAAGCGCGCCAGGTAGCGGCGCTTGAAGGATTCGATGACGTCGACCTGCTTCTCGCGCAGCATGCCGACGTGGATCATCTCGCAGATCACGATGTCGACCGGCTCCGGCGGAAGGTATTCGAAGGCGTCGGCGTGGACCACATCGACCTTGTGGCCGTTCTGGTTCATGGCCAGGAACTTGCGGGCTTCGCGCACCATGTCCGGGTTGAACTCGACGCACCAGACCTTGTCGGCGGCCTGCGCGGCGAAGAAGGACAGCACGCCGGTGCCGCCGCCCAGTTCCAGTACCTTCATGCCCGGCTTGACGGCGTGGAAGATCGCCGACTTGAAGCTGTGCATGCGGTTCTGGTCCATCAGCATGTTGTGATGGTAGTGGACTGGGATGAATTGCCCCAGGTAGCAGCTCTCGATTTCGCGTTCGTTCAGCATGGTGTTCCTCGTTATCCGCGCCGCGGTTCCGCCAGCGCTTCGGTTTGATCTATGGAGAAATTATCTTCAAGAAACACTACCGGCGATGCGCGGAGCTGACGCCCCTTTCCAGTCCAGTTCGGTCATTTAAGCGACAGTGATGTATTTACGGTCATCGGCGGTGCTACCATGGCGAGGTCAGCGCCTAACGGCTTTTCCAGGACAAATCATGTCTTCCACGATCAGTACACACTCCGCCAACATCGCCGATCTTCTGCTCGACGTCGTGTTCCTGGTCGACGCGCAGGGCATCCTGGTCGACGTCAGCGCTGGTTGCGAACAATTGCTGGGCTATCGCCCGGAAGAACTGGCCGGGCGCCGGATGCTCCACTTCGTGGTCGAGGAAGACCGCGCCCGCACCCTCGAAGAAGCGGCGCGGGTCGCGTCCGGCAGCGAGCGGATCGGCTTCGAGAACCGCTACCGGCGCAAGGACGGCAGCATGGTCGACATCATGTGGTCGGCGCGGCGGATCGACAGCGACGGCATGCGCATCGGGGTGGCGCGCGACATCACCGTCCGCAAGCAGGCGGAGCGCCGGCAGAGTGCGCTGTATGCCATTTCCGAAGCCGCGCACCAGGCGCCGGACCTGAGCGCCCTGTGCGAACGGATCCACGAAATCCTCGACGGCCTGGTGGGCGTGGCCGGCATGGCCGTCATCACCGACGAACCCGCTGGGCACAGGCGCACCGCCTACCGCGCCGGCGCCGCCGCATCCGGCGACCTCTACCGCGCCGGCGAAGACTGGCGCGGACTGCTGCTCGCACAGGAATGGCTGTCGATCGAACTGCGCGGCCAGGCCGGCCCGGTTGGCGGCCTGCTGCTGCGCGCGAAGCGCGGGCCGTATCCCGCGCCGGACCGCGAACTGCTGGAATTCACGGCGGCCCAGATCGGCATGGCGCTGGAACGCAAGCGCCTGCACGAAGAACTGCTGCGGCATGCCTGCCACGACGAGCTGACCGGCCTGCCCAATCGCTACCTCTTCTTCGACCGCATCAACACCGCGCTGGCGCGGGTCCAGCGCACTGGCGCAAGGATGGGCGTCCTCTACGTCGACGTCGACGGCTTCAAGCAGGTCAACGACCAGTACGGACACGATGCCGGCGACGCGCTGCTGCGGGAGGTCGCGCTCCGGCTGGTCGGCTGCGCCCGCCATTCGGACACCGTGGCGCGCCTGGGGGGCGACGAATTCGTCCTGATCCTGGAAGACCTCATGGCCGCCGACGATGCCGATCGCGTCGCCGGCGAGATCGGCGCCGCGCTCGGGCGGCCGATGCGTGCAGGCGGCGCCGAGCTGTGCGTCGGCGCCAGCATCGGCATCGCCCTGTTTCCGGACCACGGGCAAAGGATCGAGGAATTGCTCAAGCATGCCGACGTCGCCATGTACCGCCAGAAGCGCAAGCGCAAGCAGACGGCTGCGGACGGCTGCGCGCCGGCGCAGGCACTACCGACGCCCTGAGCCGCCCTGGCCATGGGCCGGCAATGCGCCCGGCAGTTCGTCCCTGG
The DNA here is from genome assembly GCA_913778765.1 of uncultured Massilia sp. Classification (GTDB taxonomy): domain Bacteria; phylum Pseudomonadota; class Gammaproteobacteria; order Burkholderiales; family Burkholderiaceae_D; genus Telluria. The sequence goes on from CAJYXO010000191.1 coordinate 2,355, forward strand.
ATCAGCGCGGCTGCGAAGCGCGCGCCGCGATCTGGCTGGCCGTCAGCCCCTCACTGTTCCTCAATTGGGGATTCGCGCCTTTGGCGGCAAGGAAATCGGCCATGTCCGGATGCCCCTCGCGCGCCGCCATCATCAAGGGCGTGAGACTGCCGCTGGCCGGCGGCGAAATGGCGTCGAGTTTGGCGCCGCGCTCGATCAGCAGTCGCGCGATGTCCTGGTCGCCACTGGCCGCCGCATAGTGCAGCGGGGTCCAGCCGGCGCGGTTGACGGCCGCGCCACGCGCGACCAGCGCCTCGGCGGCCGGCCGGTTGGCCTTGAAGGCCGCCATCATCAGCGCCGTGTTGCCGTTCATCGCCTGCGCGTCGACCTGGATGCCCGGCACGTCGAGCAAGGCCTGCAGCACGCGCATTGAGCCTTCGCGCACGGCGATCACCAGCGCCGGTTCGCCGCCCGCGGGATTCTGCCGGTTCGGATCGACGCCGGCCGCGACCAGTTTCCTGACCGTGCCGGCATCGTCCATCTGCACGGCGCGGAAGAAATCGGCGAGCTGTTCCGGCGTTGCCGCCATGACCATGCCGGCGGGGAAATGGGCCAAGACGAGCGCCGCGAACATCGAACGGCCGGCCAGGCGAAGAAAACCGCGACGCTGCATCATGCTGACTCCTCCTCAGTTTCTCGGTACGTTGAACAGCTTGTAGAAATTGTCGGTGGTGCGCTCCGCGACTTCACGCAGCGGCACGTCCTTCAGGTTGGCGATGAACTCGGCCACGTGGGGCACGAAGCCCGGCTCGTTCATTTTCCCACGATAGGGCACGGGCGCGAGATAAGGCGAATCGGTTTCGATCAAGATGCGATCCAGCGGCAGTGCCTGCGCCACCGCCTGCAAATCCTTCGCGCTCTTGAAGGTGACGATGCCGGAGAAGGAAATATAGAAACCCATCTCGATCGCGGCCCGCGCCACTTCCAGCGACTCCGTAAAGCAGTGCATCACGCCGGCCACGCCGCCCTTGTCGACCGCCGCGCCCTCTTCCTGCAGGATGCGGATGGTGTCCGCGCTGGCCGAGCGGGTATGGATGATCAGCGGCTTGCGCGTTGCGCGCGAGGCGCGGATGTGGGTGCGGAAGCGTTCGCGCTGCCATTCGAGGTCGCCCTCGAGGCGGTAATAGTCGAGGCCGGTCTCGCCGATGGCGACGATCTTCGGATGGTCGGCCAGGCGCACCAGCTCCTCGACGCTGGGCTCGGGCGTGTCTTCGTAGTCGGGATGGACGCCGACCGACGCGTAGATATGCGGATATTGCTCGGCCAGGGCGAGCACGCTGGGGAATTCCGGCAGGTTGACGGACACGCACAGCGCCTTGTCGACCTTGTTCTCGGCCATCTTGGCGAGAATCTCCGGCATGCGGGCGGCCAGTTCCGGGAAATTGATGTGGCAGTGGGAATCGATGTACATCCCCTCATTGTACGCGAGAGCGGCTGGCGGGACGTGGGGTCGGCTGAAGCGCGAACCGGACGCCGCCGCCAGCGCCGCTATGCCAAACTCGATCACAAGATCGATTCGGCATGGAGAATGACATGAGCAACGAACTAAACCGGCAGCCAGCCCAGCCCGCCAACCAGCAAACCGCCGATCAGGCCGGCCAGTCGCAGCAAAGCGCCCAGCCCGACAAGCATCCGGACTTCGACGCCCTCTCCAACAAGAAACCGGAAGAACTGACACCCGAAGAGCTGCGCCTGATGGCCGACACCATGCCCGGCGAAGGTCCGGGCGACTGAGCACGTCAGTTCAGACGACCCGCTTGCCGAGGATGATCAGGTCCCGCTCGATGCCATCCAGATTGGCCACGCGCGGGAAATTTGCCCAGGTCTCGAAGCCGTACTTGCGGAACAGCGCCAGGCTGGGCGCGTTGTGCCCGAAGATGAAGCCGAGCAAGGTGTGCACCTGGATGTTCGGTGCGAAGGCCATCGCCTGCTCCAGGCAGTAGCGGCCGATGCCCTTGCCGCGCCAGGCTTCGGCGATGTAGATCGAGACTTCGGCGGTGCCGGAATACGCCGGGCGGCCGTAGAAGTTCGAATACGAACACCAGCCGATCACCGCGGGCTCCGGAGAGGAATCGGAAGCATCGTGAATCACCCACAGCGGCCGGCGTTCCGGCGTATGGTCGTGAAACCATTGTTCGCGCGACTGGACCGTGATCGGCTCGGTGTCGGCGGTGACTTCGCGCGAGGCGATGGTGGAATTGTAGATGTCGACGATGACGGGCAGGTCTTCGATACGGGCGAGGCGGTGGGTATAGGACGGCATAAGTCAAACTACAGGGTATGGGTGGCGCGCGAGGACCGCAGCGCAGCGCCCAGGATTTCTTCGATGCGCAGCTTGGCGCGCTGGCCGGTTTCGTCGGCCGGGAAATGCACGCCGATGCCCTGGGCCTTGTTGTTGTTGGCGCCGGCCGGCGTGATCCAGGCGACCGTGCCGGCGATCGGGTATTTGTTGGGATCGTCCATCAGCGACAGGATCAGGTAGATCTCGTCGCCGATCTTGTACGGCTTATTGGTGGGCACGAACATGCCGCCGTTCTTCAGGAAGGGCATGTAGGCCGCGTACAGCGCCGCTTTTTCCTTGATCGCGAGCGAGAGAACGGACGGCCGCGGCGCCTGGGGTGTCGCCGGCGAACCCGGCTGGGCGTTCGGATCGGTTGGCAGGCTTGTCATCGGAATCCCTTGTTATGCACGCCTCATGCGGCGCAACAGGCAGTGTAATCAAGCAACATATCTTCGACAAATAATTTTGGCGACAGCGGGTGGTCCGCCACTGCGCGCCTGTCGTTCGTCGACTTGATCGCCTGCATCAGCTTGGCCGTGTGGACGCGCTCGGCGAGCTTCGCGAGCTGCTGGCGATACCGCGGATAATAGCGGATCGTGCCGGACAGCTTGTACGAAAACACGTCATACAGCCACCTTTGCTGCCACGCGACCAGGGATGCCAGCGGCGCCTTGCTCAATTTGTCGGCAGCCCGCAACGCGGCGTCGACGCTGGGCTGGGCCAGGATCTGCAGCAGGGAATCCAGCTCTTCGCGGCTGCCGGTTTCCGCCTGGCCGAGCGCCGCCAGCGGCGCCCCGCCCTGCTCGCGCAGCCAGCCGTCGGCATCCTGCACGCCCTGGGCCTGCAGCCAGGCCAGGGCCGCGGCGTGGTCCGGCATCGGCAGCGCGAACTTGCGGCAGCGCGACAGGATGGTCGGCAGCAGCCGGTCCAGGCCGTTCGAGGCCAGCAGGAACACGGTGCCCGGCGGCGGTTCTTCCAGGGTCTTCAGCAGCGCATTCGAGGACGGCATGTTGAGCGCCTCGGCCGGGTACAGCACGACCACGCGCAAGCCCTGCCGGTGCGTGGAGATGTTCATGAAATCGGCCAGCGCGCGCACCTGCTCGATCTTGATGTCCTTGGACGCCGCCTTGGTCTTGGTCTTCT
>CAJYXO010000192.1 GCA_913778765.1 uncultured Massilia sp.
GGCCAGCCCCTCGAGCGCCAGCGCCTCGGCCACGGCCGAACCGGCGCCGCCCATGGTGCAGCCCTCTTCCACCGTCACCAGGTAGTCGTGGTCCTTCGCCAGGCGCTTGACCAGCTCGACGTCGAGCGGCTTCACGAAGCGCATGTCGGCCACGGTCGCATTCAGGTCCTCGGCCGCCTTCAGGCTCGGTGCCACCATCGAGCCGAAGGCCAGGATCGCCACGCTCTTGCCCTGGCGTTTCACCAGTCCCTTGCCGATCTCGATGCCGGTCAGCTCCTGCTGGATGGCGGCGCCGACGCCGGCGCCGCGCGGGTAGCGCACCGCGGCCGGGCCCGGATAGTGGTAGGCCGTGGTCAGCATGGTACGGCACTCGTTCTCGTCGGACGGCGCCATCACGACCATGTTCGGGATGCAGCGCAGGTAGGCGATGTCGTAGTTGCCGGCGTGGGTGGCGCCGTCGGCGCCGACCAGGCCGGCGCGGTCCAGCGCGAAGGTCACATCCAGGTTCTGCAGCGCCACGTCGTGGATCAGCTGGTCGTAGCCGCGCTGCAGGAAGGTCGAGTAGATCGCGACCACCGGCTTCATGCCTTCGGTGGCCAGGCCCGCGGCAAAGGTGACGGAATGCTGCTCGGCGATGCCGACGTCGAAGTAGCGCTCCGGATACTGCTGGTGGAAGCGCACCATGCCCGAACCTTCGCGCATCGCCGGCGTGATGCCGACCAGGCGCTGGTCGGCGGCGGCCATGTCGCACAGCCAGTTGCCGAAGACTTCGGTATAGGTGATCTTGGACGGCGCCGTCGCCGGCTTGATGCCTTCGGTCGGGTTGAACTTGCCGGTGCCGTGGTACAGGATAGGCTCGGCCTCGGCCAGCTTGTAGCCCTGCCCCTTCTTGGTCACCACGTGCAGGAACTGCGGGCCCTTCAGCTTCTTGATGTTCTGCAGGGTCGGGATCAGGGAATCGAGGTCGTGGCCGTCGATCGGGCCGACGTAGTTGAAGCCGAATTCCTCGAACATCGTGGCCGGGACCACCATGCCCTTCGCGTGCTCTTCGAGTTTCTTCGCCAGTTCCAGCATCGGCGCCGGCAGCACGCTCTTGCCGACGTTCTTGGCGGCGGCGTAGAACTGGCCGCTCATCAGGCGCGCCAGGTAGCGGTTCAGCGCGCCCACCGGCGGCGAGATCGACATGTCGTTGTCGTTCAGGACCACCAGCAGGTCGCAATCGTCCTCGACGCCGGCGTTGTTCAGGGCTTCGAAGGCCATGCCGGCCGTCATCGAGCCATCGCCGATCACCGCGATCGCCTTGCGCTTCTCGCCCTTGATCTTGGCCGCCTGCGCCATGCCCAGCGCCGCCGAGATCGAGGTCGACGAGTGCGCGGTGCCGAAGGTGTCGTACTCGCTTTCGTCGCGCTTCGGGAAGCCGGACAGGCCGTGGTGCTGGCGCAGCGTCGGCATGCGGTCGCGGCGGCCGGTCAGGATCTTGTGCGAATAGGTCTGGTGGCCGACGTCCCACACGATCCGGTCTTCCGGGGTGTTGAACACGTAGTGCAGCGCGATCGTCAGCTCGACGGTGCCGAGGTTGGACGACAAATGGCCGCCGGTCTTGGATACCGAATCGAGGAGATACGCGCGCAGTTCGTTGGCCAGCGGGGTGAGCTGGGTACGCGGGAGCTTGCGCAGGTCCGCCGGGTCGTTGATGGTCTCTAGCAGTTTCATTTAGGCCTTCCGCTGCACGATCAGGTCTGCCAGTTCGCGCAGCCGCAGTGCTTGTTCTCCGAACGGCGCCAGCGCCTCATGCGCCTGCCGCCGCAGTTGTTCGGCCAGCGCCTTGGACGGCTCCAGCCCCAGAATCGATACGTATGTCGGTTTGTTCGCCGCCGCGTCCTTGCCCGCGGTCTTGCCGAGGGTGGCGGAGTCTTCGGTCGCATCCAGTACGTCGTCCACCACCTGGAAGGCCAGGCCGATGGCGCGCGAATACGCCGCCAGCGCTTCCAGCTCGTGCGGCGCGAGGTCGCGGCCAGCCAGCGCGCCCAGCAGCACCGAGACGCGCAGCATGGCGCCGGTCTTGAGCTGGTGCATGCGCTCGAGTTGTTCCAGCGTCAGGCTCAGGCCGACGCTGTCGAGGTCGATCGCCTGGCCGCCGCACATGCCCTTGGTGCCGGCCGCTTCGGCCAGCAGGCGCAGCATCGCTACCTGCCGCGCCGGGGCGACGCCGGGCGCGTTTGCCAGCACCTCGAAGGCCTGGGCCTGCAGCGCATCGCCGGCCAGCAGCGCGGTCGCTTCGTCGTAGGCCACGTGCACGGTCGGCTTGCCGCGGCGCAGGGCGTCGTCGTCCATGCAGGGCATGTCGTCGTGCACCAGCGAGTACACGTGGATCATCTCGACCGCGCAGGCGGCATGCGCCACCGCGGCGGGATCGGCGCCGAACAGTTCGCCGGCCGCATGGGCCAGCAGCGGACGCACGCGCTTGCCGCCGCCCAGCGTGGTGTAGCGCATCGCCTCGTGCAGCTTCGCCGGCGCCGCGCCGGCGGGCGGCAGGAAGCGGCCGAGCGCGTCTTCGGTGCGCGCCTGCACGTCCTGCATCCAGGCGCGGAAATCGGCCGGCATGCTCATTCGTCGTCCTCGCCGTCGGCACTGAAGGGCTTCAGCATCTCGCCTTCCAGCACCTTGACCTGGGACTCGACTTTTTCCAGCTGGGCCGCGCAATAGCGCACCAGCTCGGAACCGCGCGCGTAGGCGGCGACCGACGCTTCCAGCGGCAATTGCCCGCCTTCCATCTGGGTGACGAGCTGGGCCAGTTCGGCCATCGCCTGCTCGAACGACGCAGGTGCTTGGGAAGCCGGCGCTACGGCGCTCTCCGCGCTAGTTTTATTTGGCATAATGACTTGTATGGGTTCGGGGCGAGGCGCGACAGTCTAATCGCTTATTGTAAACAATCCTACCCCGGCATGACGGCGCGAGTGGCGCCGCCATCTTGTAAGCAAAGACACATTTTATCGCAAAGCGCCCGGCGATTCATGAGAACGATGCCTTCCAGGCAATCTTTAAGTAAATATGCCAGGCCCAAAATGCCACGCGCGGCAGCTATTTTGCCGCTTCCTCGTGCGGGACCGCGCCCCTGCTGAGCCTTTACAGGCTATAATCTCCGGTTCTGTCTCCGAAATACCGTATTTATTTCTTTAACGAGTCGAGAAAAACCGTAGCGAGCGGAAGCAGTCGTCGCCGAGAAGCGCAGCCGTACTTGAGTACGGCGAGCATCACAGGCCGCGAATGCGAGCGGTCCGCCGTAGCGGCGCAGTAGGTTTTTCGACGGCTCGAATACTGGTTCTCGGATTCTTTCTCTTCTTTGGCTGAAATCTGTGTAAAGGGGGGTTGGGATGTCCGATCTGGCTACCCACGCCAAGCTGGCGCGCTCGTGCGCTCAGCTTCCGGTAAATGTCTACTTCGACCAGGCGCTGTTGCAGCGCGAAATGCAGGCGCTGTTCCTGAAGGGCCCCCGTTACGTCGGGCACGAACTGATGGTGCCCGAAAAGGGCGATTTTGCGACCCTCAAGTCGGAGAACGAGGGCCGTATGCTCGTGCGCAACGCGCAGGGCATCGAGCTGCTGTCCAACGTCTGCCGCCACCGCCAGGCGCTGATGTTCAATGGCCGCGGCAATGCCAAGAACATCGTCTGCCCCCTGCACCGCTGGACCTACGACCTGAAGGGCGAACTGATCGGCGCGCCGCACTTTGCCGACACGCCCTGCCTGAACCTCTCGAAGACGCCGCTGCAGAACTGGAACGGCCTGCTGTTCGAGCAGAACGGCTACGACGTGATGGACAAGCTCAAGCAGCTGTCGGTCACGAAGGACCTCGATTTTTCGGGCTACATGTTCGACCATGTGGAAGTGCACGAGTGCGACTACAACTGGAAGACCTTCATCGAGGTCTACCTGGAGGACTACCACGTCGAGCCCTTCCACCCGGGCCTGGGCAACTTCGTCGACTGCGAGGACCTGCGCTGGGAATTCGGCGCCGACTACAGCGTGCAGACCGTGGGCGTGCACCGCGGCCTGCAGAAGTCGGGCTCGGCAGCGTACAAGGCGTGGCAGGAACAGGTCCTGAAGTTCAACAACGGCCAGGCGCCGAAGTATGGCGCGATCTGGCTGACCCTGTACCCGAACATCATGGTCGAGTGGTACCCGAACGTGCTGGTGGTGTCGACCCTGTGGCCGATGGGTCCGCAGAAGACCCGCAACGTGGTCGAGTTCTACTACCCGGAAGAGTTCGTGCTGTTCGAGCGCGGCTTCGTCGAGGCCGAGCGCGCGGCCTACATGGAAACCTGCGTCGAGGACGACGAGATCGCCCTGCGCATGGATGCCGGCCGCAAGATCCTGCTGGATCGCGGCGTCACCGAAGCCGGCCCGTATCAATCGCCGATGGAAGACGGGATGCAGCACTTCCACGAATGGTACCGCAGCAGACTCGATAACATCGCACCTGGAATGTAATGCCGTCTCTCTGGATGTTGTTTGCCAGCTTCGCGTTCGCCGCCATGGGCGCGGGCGTGAAGCTGGTCTCCCCGTTCTACTCCACCTCCGAAATCGTGATGTACAGGGGCCTGGTCGGCACCCTGATCCTGTTCCTCACGATCCGCCTGCAGGGCGGCACCCTCAAGACCCTGTTCCCGCGCGAGCACCTGGTGCGCAGCCTGGTCGGCGTGACCTCGCTGTGGATGTGGTTCTACGCGATCGGCAAGCTGCCGCTGGCCACCGCCGTCACCCTCAACTACATGGCGCCGATCTGGCTCGCCACCTGGATGTTCTTCATCGGCTGGTGGCATGCGAAAGGCCAGACCGAATGGCCGCTGGTGCTGGCGATCGGCGCGAGCTTCGTCGGCGTGACCCTGGTGCTGCGGCCGGCGGTCGAGATGAACGAGTGGCTGGGCGGCGCCATCGGCGTGCTGTCCTCGATCATCTCGGCGATGGCCTACATGCAGGTGCGGAACCTGGGCCAGAAGGGCGAACCCGAATACCGCGTGGTGTTCTATTTTTCGCTGACGACCACCTGCGCCGGCTTCCTCGGCACCCTGTTGGAGAACGGCGTCAGTGCGCCCTTCCATGCGCACAGCTGGCACAGCGGCCTGTTGCTGCTGGCGATCGGCGTCCCTGCCCTGCTGGCCCAGATGGCGATGACGCGCGCCTACCGCCTCGGCAAGGTGCTGGTGGTGGCCAACCTGCAGTACACCGGCATCATCTTCTCCAGCCTGTGGGGCATGCTGCTGTGGAACGACACCTTCGACTGGCACGTGTGGCTGGGCATGTGCGTGATCCTCGTCTCCGGGATCGCCGCGACGTTCTACAATACCAAGCGCACGGCGCGCGGCGCCGTCATCAAGGATCTGGACCCCATCGCCAGCGAACTGTAAGCGAACCTTAGGAGACTGCCTGTGTACACGAGCCTGATCGAAGCCGCCGCCCTGGCGCCCCACGTGAACGACGCCGACTGGGTGATCGTCGACTGCCGCCACGACCTGTTCGACCTGGCCGCCGGACGCGAAGCCTATGCGGCCGGCCACCTGCCGAACGCGCTGTTCGCCGACATGGAGCACGAACTGTCGGGCGCCAAGCGCGATGCGAGCGGCGCCTTCCGCGGCCGCCACCCGCTGCCGGAAAAGGATGCCTTCATCGAACTGCTGCGCGGCTGGGGCGTCGACGACGCCACGCAGGTCGTGGCCTACGACGCCCACGGCGGCATGTACGCGGCGCGCCTGTGGTGGATGCTGCGCTGGGTCGGCCACGAGGCCGTCGCGGTGCTGGATGGCGGCCTGCCGGCGTGGCAGTCGGCGGGACAGCCTGTCGTGACCGATGCGCCGGCGCCGCGCACCCGCGGCGCCATCGCCGCCCGCGACCCGCTGGTGACGACGGTGGACGTGAACGCGGTGCTGCACAACGTCGAGCATGGCGGCCGCCATGTGGTCGACGCGCGCGCGCCGGACCGCTTCCGCGGCGAGAACGAGACCATCGACCCGGCCGGCGGCCATATCCCCGGCGCGAAGAACCGCTTCTTCAAGGATAACCTGCAGGCGGACGGGCGCTTCAAGGCGCCGGCGCAGTTACGGGCCGAATTGGGCGTGGCGGTGGGCGATCCGCGGAATGCCATCATGCAGTGCGGCTCGGGCGTGACGGCCTGCCACAATCTGCTGGCGCTGGAAGTGGCGGGCATGCCGGGCGCCGCTTTGTACCCCGGGTCGTGGAGCGAGTGGAGCGCCGATGCGGCGCGTCCGATCGCTACCGGCGAAAGATAATCTTAGTGGCTGAAGTCGTAGGGCGCCGGCAGGAAGTCCGCCAGCGTAAACACGACCACCGACAGCACCATCACTGCGAGCACATAGCCGAACCGCATCGGCTTCTCGCGCAGCGCCACAACCATTTGGTTAACCAGCCTTGCCATGCTTGCCTCCACACAGGTAACGGTTCAGCATAGGCTGGTTCGAATTCCCATGTCAATATGGGAGCGCAATAAACCTCAGTGCCCCTCAGTGTCCATGCGTGAGGAACAGCACGATGACCACACCCAGGCCGATCAGCAACACCTGCGGAATCGATTCGCGGATGGTGGCGCGGCGCTGCATCTGCGGCATCAGATCGCTCACCGCGATGTAGATGAAGCCCGAGGACGCGAACACCAGCACGTAGGGGATCATGCCGCTGGCCTTGTCGAGGGTGTAGTAGCCGAGCAGGCCGCCGGCGACCGCCAGCATGCTGCACAGCAGGTTGAAGACATAGGCGCGGGCGCGCGAGAAGCCGGCGTTCAGCAGCACGATGAAGTCGCCGATCTCCTGCGGGATCTCGTGCGCGATGATCGCCACGCCGGTCACGATGCCCAGTTGCGGATTGGCGAGGAAGGCGGCGGCGATCAGGATCCCGTCCGTGAAGTTGTGCATGCCGTCGCCGATCAGGATCATCCAGCCGGCCTTGCCGGCCTGCTGCGCATCGTGCCCGTGATGGTGATGGTGGCCGTCGCCTTCGTGGTGGTGCGAATGGCGCAGCAGCGCCACTTTCTCCAGCACGAAGAAGGCCATCAGCCCGCCCAGCAGGGTCGCGAACAGGGAGCGCGGGTCGGCATGCGACTCGAAGGCCTCCGGCAGCGCGTGCAGCAGCGAGGTCGAGAG
>CAJYXO010000193.1 GCA_913778765.1 uncultured Massilia sp.
GACGGCAACGGCTGCGTGCCGATCCAACACCTGATGGAAGACGCCGCCACCGCCGAGATCAGCCGTTCCCAGGTGTGGCAATGGATCCGCTCGCCGAAGGGCGTGCTGGACGACGGCCGCAAGGTCACTGCGGAGATGGTGCGCGACATGATTCCGGAAGAACTGGCCAAGGTGAAGGAGGTCGCGCCGAACGGTGACAACCCGAGCTATGCGCGGGCAGCCGAGATCTTCGAGCAGATGTCGACGTCGGAAGCGTTTGCGGAGTTCCTGACTTTGCCGCTGTACGAAGAAATTTGAGGGAGACGTCAGCGCGTGCGCTGCGCCAGGGGCGGTCGTTCGAGAAACGCCGCCAGTCGATCCTCATCGACCGCACCACCCTCGAGCCGCCATAACAGCGTTTCGACCCGATCGCCGCCCCAGAACGATTCCCCATCCAGCCGATACGTCGGCACCCCGAAGATGCCATCGGCAATCGCCGCCTCCGTGGCGGCGGGGCTCAAAACACGTTCTTCCATTCGCGCAGCGCGGCGAAGGCCTCGACCGGCGTCGAACCACGCTCCAGCCTCCCTGCGGCCACCAGGCTGTCGACGATGGCCGGTTCCGTCGTGCGCAGGAATGGATTGGTCGCCTTTTCGATGGCGATGTTGGACGGGATGGTCGGCAGGTGGGTGCCGCGCGCCTTGCTGTCCGCTTCCAGCCGCAGCTGCAGTGCGCGGTTGCCCGGCTCCACGGCCTCGGCAAAGCGCAGGTTGGACAGGGTATATTCGTGGGCGCAATAGACCAGGGTGTCGTCGGGAAGGGCGGCGAGCTTGGCCAGCGAGCCGGCCATCTGCGCCGGCGTGCCCTCGAACAGGCGGCCGCAGCCGGCGCCGAACAGGGTGTCGCCGCAGAACAGCCAGTGCTCGCCCGGGGTCCGGCGGACGTAGGCGATGTGGCCCAGGGTGTGGCCGGGCACGTCCAGCACCGCCAGTTCCAGATCCAGGCCCGGCACCTGTACGCGGTCGCCTTCGCCCAGCGGATGCGTCACCGCAGCGATGCCGTCCTTGCGCGGTCCGTAGACGGGCACATCATATTCTGCGAGCAATTGAGGCACGCCACCGATATGGTCAGCATGGTGATGGGTGAGTAGAATGGCGGTGAGGGTCAGTCCATTCGCGCGCAGGGCGTCGAGGATGGGCTGGCCGTCGCCCGGGTCGACCGCCGCCGCATGGACGCCGTCATGGATCAGCCACAGGTAATTGTCCTTGAAGGCGGGGACGGTCAGAACCGTCAGGATGGCAGGGCTGCTCGGCGAAGTCGTCATAAGCGATAGGAATACCTAAGCAAGAAGGGGTGGCATGGATAGCGCGGCATCCGAAAAATCCATTATAGCGCTCGACCGCTGGCTGCAATCGCCGGCCGGCGCCTACGTGCGCGCCTGGGAACAGGCCTGCCTGGACGAGCTCACCGCCGACATCTTCGGCTTCAACGCCGTGCAGATCGGCGTGCCGCAGATCGACGCGCTGGCGGCCAACCGCATGCCGAACAAGTGGCAGGCCGCCACCCGCACATCGACCGCCGACGAACTGTCGATCGCCGCCGGCGGCAAGCAGATCGCCGTCGCCCTCGACTTTGCCGAGCTGCCGTTTGCTTCGCAGAGCCTGGACCTGGTGGTGCTGCCGCACGTGCTCGAATTCGCGGCCGAACCGCACCAGGTGCTGCGCGAAGTCGAGCGGGTCCTGATTCCGGAAGGGCAGCTGATCATCTGCGGCTTCAATCCGGCCAGCATGTGGGGCGTGCGCCAGGGCATGGGCCGCATCACCAGCAGCGCCTACCTGCCGACCGCCGGCGAGTTCATCTCTATGCCCCGGCTGAAAGACTGGTTAAAATTGTTGAATCTCGGCGCCACCCGCAGCCATTTCGGCTGCTATGCGCCGCCATTCCGGACCTCCCAGTGGCTGAACCGCTTCGCCTTCGCCGAAGGCGCGGGCCGGCGCTGGTGGCCTTATCTGGGGGCCGTGTACATCGTCCACGCGATCAAGCGCGTGAAGGGCATGAACATCATCGGGCCGGCGTGGAACAGGAAACCGGGCAAGGCGCCGAAAGCAGTGCCGGCCACCAATCGCAACGAACGCAACAAGTAAAAGGCAGCATGACGACCAAAGTAGAGATTTTTACCGACGGGGCCTGCAAGGGAAATCCGGGAACCGGCGGCTGGGGCGCGCTGCTCGTGGCCGGCGACCACGAAAAGGAAATCTTCGGCGGCGAGCCGAACACCACCAATAACCGCATGGAACTGCGCGCCGTGATCGAGGCGCTGACCGTGCTGAACCGGCCCTGCCACGTGGTGCTGCACACCGACAGCCAGTACGTCCAGAAGGGGATCTCCGAGTGGATCCACGGCTGGAAGGCGCGCGGCTGGAAGACGTCCACCAAGGAGCCGGTCAAGAACGACGATCTGTGGAAGGCTCTTGACGCCGCCCAGCAGCAGCACGCCGTCGAATGGCGCTGGGTGCGCGGCCACAACGGCCACCCGGGCAACGAACGCGCCGACGTGCTGGCCAACATGGGCGCCGCCTCGGTCCGCCGCTGATACCGCGAATCGATACTGATAAAATAGCCGTATGCGACAAATCGTTCTTGACACCGAAACGACCGGCCTCAACCCGCGCACGGGTGACCGCGTCATCGAAATCGGCTGCGTTGAAATCGTCAACCGCAAGCTGACCGGAAATAACTACCACCGCTACATCAATCCCGAGCGTGACTCGGATGAAGCGGCGCTGGCCGTCCACGGCCTGACCACCGAATTCCTGAGCGATAAGCCGAAATTCCACGAGATTGCCGAGGAACTGCGCGAATTCGTCCAAGGCGCGGAAGTCATCATCCACAATGCGCCTTTCGACCTGGGCTTCCTGAACCACGAATTCGAGCGCATGGGCTTGCCGCCCTTCGTCAGGCACTGCACCAGCGTGATCGACACCCTGGTGCAGGCCAAGGAGCTCCATCCGGGCAAGCGCAACTCGCTGGACGCGCTGTGCGACCGCTACGGCATCTCGAACGCCCACCGCAAGCTGCACGGCGCACTGCTGGACTCGGAGCTGCTGGCCGACGTCTACCTGGCGATGACGCGTGGACAGAACACGCTGTCGATGGACGTCGAGGTCGAAGCGGCGGGCGGCGGCGAACTGGCCGAAGCCGGTCCGCTGGGCGAGATCATCGTCGTACGCGCACTCGAAGACGAGCTGGCCGAGCACGACAATGTGCTGGCCGCACTCGATAAAGGCGTGAAGGGGGAATGTGTTTGGAGAAAATATTCTCCGCAGGGGTGACAAAACGCAAAACTCCCCCTATAATGCTCGTCATTGCAGCGATGCATTCGCAGCAGAAGCAGTAAGTAAGGTAGTAATTCGGGAGGTTAGCTCAGGGGTAGAGCACTGCATTCACACTGCAGGGGTCGCAAGTTCGAAACTTGCACTTCCCACCAGAATTCAGCGTAGCAATAGAGGCCAGCGATCAGCTGGCCTTTTTGTTTTTGTCTTGCGAGTGCATTCTGGAACTGACCGCATATCTGCGGCCAGCTGCTCGCGAGATTGCAGCGGCGGCTTGTCGAACTCCTGATCGATGGCGTCGAACCAGTGGACTGTGAAGTGATCATCCTCAGAAATACTATTCTTCGCGTCCCGGAGGAAGCGGTCGAGGAAGCAGTGGTTGCGTTTCGCCAGCGGCAGCAAGGGAATACGTAAAAGCTCAGCGGCGATGCTTTTATGCGATGTGCGCTTCTTATCTGGATTGGCGGCATGCGTCGCGAACCGAGCAACGCGCCGATAGATCAAGCAGACCGCGGAAACTCATCCGCCCCGTACGTGCGGAAGACCAGCGTAGCGTCCACACGCTAGGGACAAGGAATATCGCCAGTCCTGTACCCGAGCGTTTCAGCAGGCACCGTCGTCAGCGACGTGGGCAAGCTGATGGGTAGAGATATCAATGGGAAAATAGTCTGGTATTGGACAGGTGTACACGTATCTCCGTTTTGACCTTCTTGGCAAATACGCGCCTGGACCGCTCGAATGCAGGTTTCAGTAGTGCTATTAGGGTCCTTCATGCAGTTGAGTCTGTTTCTAGCTGGACAAGTTGGCAAAGCCGCGGAAGTAATGATCTCCAACTCGGGCGATTTATACCGTAGTTTCAAGTATTCGATCCGAATATTCCGGTATGTGATCGGAACGCCAAAAGGCAGCGCACCGTCTACATCATCGAAGACTGCGTGCTTACGCGCGAGGTCAAGCGCATCATCGTCTTTAAACGAGATATTCGCCGCCGAGTGAGCAGCTCGACGTGTTACCTCAGCCAATGTATTTATCATATACAACGCTCTGGCAAACTCCAGGATTCCGAAGACAACGAGTAGAAAGACAATAATGACGAGAGCAAATTCGACTGCCGCCACGCCTTCCTGGTTTCTCCGAGGTTTACCGCGATAAAATTTAGTTGCCGGCATAATGGCTTCGTGCAGCTACGCTGATGGGAATGGAAAGGGGGCCGCCGCCGCCTGTGAAGAACCACGTGAACGCGGCGAGGAAAGGATCGTCGACTCCCATTCTGATCGCGACCGAAACCGTCTTTGGTGCTGGCGATGTGCTATCAGTAGGGCATCCGCCATCGTCGCAATAAACCCATATTCGAGGCGAATTGTTGTCGTCGTCGCTGGGATGCAGTTCAGCCATTTCCTTGGTCGCGACAGTCATCGCAGCCATCACGATGCACGAGTCTTTGTAAATCGATATGGTGCACAGCGTCTTCATTTCCGTTGGGCTTGCTGCAGCGATGAACCTGACTGCATCGTGCGCCGCCTTCTCGGCAACGGTGTAATGCCAGAAAAACCGACCGAAGAACAATGCCCCGGCGAGTAAAGGGATCAGGATGGTTGGCAGTAGAATGGCGAACTCTATGGCCACCGAACCGCGTTGATTTTGCCGTTTTTTGCGCAGATGTGTGTTCATTGGTACAACTCCACCGCACCGGAAACTTCTTCATGTAAGGTGACCCCGGCAAACTCGGCATAAATACCATTCGTGTTAGCCTGCACAGTCATAAAAAAACGTCCGATCGCCACGACTTTGCCAGGTACGCCAGCCGAAGGGCACTCGAGCAACGGCACGTTCAGTACCCGCCTGTATGCAACGCCGGGGTAATTGGTGGTGGGTTTTACAACCTGGGCAAAATACGCAGGCGAATCAAGCCCGCTTTGACCATCCTTCGGATAGGTCTTCAGGGTTGGGCCGGTGCTGTATAGCGAGTTCCACACGGGCTGGCTTGCGTTGAACGTTACATATCCCTTTGCGGGCTCATCGCGGCCCGGCGCATACTCCGACCAGGGAACCGGTCGGGCAAATGCCCAAAGTGGTCCGTAATTCGCAGGCGACTGATTATTCGGTGGCGCCAAATCGGCGACCGTTTCGAATCGGTTGGCAGAGGACGCTGGATTTGCCACCTGGCCACTTGGCGTGTTCATCCAGTTAATGCTCCCAAACGTGAACTGTTTGATATTCGAATCCGGCGGCGCCGCAACTGCGCTGCACTGTCCATTAGACAAATTGAACCGCGAATTGAGCTGATCGACGAGGCTGTTAATAGGGAAGCCGCTTTGCAGGTTCAATGTTGCTCCAATTACTTTCGGGAGTTCCACTGTTCCTGTACACACGTAGGGACCGATGATACTCGTCGAAAAATTGCCGCCCTTCGGGGGCAGGCTGATCGGATCGACAAGATAGTTCACCGCGGTCGACGTATTTGGACTCAACTTCAGCAGGTTATAGCTGATCCCGCGCCGAAAGCCGTACTCGGTCAACTCTGAATACGTATCCGGATTCGGATTCTGTCTTTTTTCAAAAGGATTGCTAGCGTCTTTAGACATCGCGCAGATTGCCAGTGGCGTAAGCTTAAGGCGTTGTCTGCCGGCCACTGCCGAATGTGAGACCATCACAGACGAAAAGTTGCTCAAGAACTGAGTGAACAGGAGATTAACCGTACCGTAGTCCGCACTTAAGTCGTTGGTGTCAACCTTCACGTAGGCGAGTCCGGCCGGCGAAACTTTGGCAGCGTCCGCATTCAGCCATCCACTTGCTCCATCTGAGGAGGTTGAAAACTTGAGTGCGCTATCCGAGAAGGACATCGTTCTGTTGTATTGATAGCGGAGCTTCCCGGTAGTATCGGTTCCACCTTCGACGACATCGCGTGCGGCGGCGAGCGCATCGCTAATACCGTCCCTGTTTCCATTGAGCTTTTTGGCTGCAGAGATAGCCACGCCATCCGCCAGGGTCTGCATTTCGACTCTTCTGTTATAAATGCGCGCTACTTCAAGTGAAAGTGCCACGAAACCAATTATTACGGGAAGCAGGACGGCTAGCATGATTGCTATAGCACCGTCCTGCCTGCGAGATGCGAAGTTGAGCGCTCTGAACATAGGCCTTGCCTTTACGGAAGTCGAGACGGCGGACTGTGTTGCCGGTTTCCTCAACGGTAAACCTTATCTCCACAGGCATGCGCGTTTGCTATCGTGGAATTGGCAATAGGAAATGCTAATAGTCGCTGGTGCTTGAAACTTGAGCTTAAACAACTTGATGTCATTGTTGACGCGCAATTGATGTCGATAGGACTCACTCGGGCGAAACTATTGCCGGATATCAAATATTGACGGATCTTACGGTCGGCCGAACGTCGTTTACGTAGCAAACTGATCCAGCGACAAGTATGCCTTTTTAAGATCGTTCATCTGAGTGAGGTAAATATGACTAACATCAAAGCTGAGGCAGCCGTCCGGAGAGCAGCGAACTTTGGGTTCGTCGCATTGACGTTCGCCTTGTACGGCTGGATTAATTTAGAGGTGCTAATGCTACGGAATAATCCTGGCATTCCTGCGCAATTGTTTACCTGTTTGCTGGGTGGTTACCTGTCGATATCTGCTTACCGCAGGTATCATATCTCGTGGGGCCGCATGACAGGATCTGCATCGGCCATGGCCTTTCGGCGCTACCCTGGCGCGCGCCTGGCCGGCAGCGGCTTTATGCTGGCCGCAGTCGGTTTTGCTATGGCGTTCTTCATGAGAA
The DNA here is from genome assembly GCA_913778765.1 of uncultured Massilia sp. GTDB lineage: Bacteria > Pseudomonadota > Gammaproteobacteria > Burkholderiales > Burkholderiaceae_D > Telluria. The sequence goes on from CAJYXO010000193.1 coordinate 7,089, forward strand.
CAGGTCTCGTAACGACGACACTAACAGGCGCAGCAATGCTTCTGTGCATCCCGTGGTCGAGAATCAGGCTTTGCAAAGAACATTTCCTTGTTTCGCAAGGTATATTAATGGCGGCTGGACTGCCGATTCTGATTCTCGATGCGAAACAACAGCATCCCGTGATTCTGTTGGCTGATACTTGGATCCTTTGGGGCCTTGCTGCGTTTCTATTGCTGATAACGATAGCTGCGCAAAGCTTATCTGTTGCACACCCGAATCGAAAAATTGACGTGGTTCCGCTCGAATGAAGCGCGCACCTGGATGCTGATCCACATCGATCGGTGTCGACGTACCGGAGGCCAATTCCTATACCACGGAGCGGCCCGCGAAAAAAATCTTTGGAATACGCGAGTAGCAGCGACTGGACGGCTTGATCGCACACGGAACCGACGATAAGAGCGCCACGCACACCGGTTGGTATCGCACCAGGCTATGAGTTGGAGCTCTATTTGACGATGCGTCGGCGCCTCCAGGCCCGACCCTTTGCAGAATGGAGATGCCACTAGCTGAGAGGATGTTTGGCTCGGCACACTTCAGTGAACGCAAGGCTGAAATTCCCCCAACGGCAAGCGAGCGGAGCCGTCGACATCCCGGCATTCCGGCACGATCAGGACGACCTCGCCCTGTTCGTTACGCACCGGGTGCAGCGAGAAATCCAGCACGGTGACTTCTCCCGATGGCTGCCGCAGCGGCACCTCGCAGCGGACGAAGTCGCCGCGCGCCGCGCGCCCGACCGCTTCGCGCACCCGGTCCGGGGCGCCGGGCGTGTGCGCGAACCAGACGGTGTCCCAGAAGGGGCGGCCGATCACGTCCTCGCGGGCGGTGCGGCCGAATTCGAGCGCGGCGCGGTTAGCGTCGAGCAAGGTGCCGTCCGGGGACAGCAGCCCGATATATTCGTAGGTGCCGTCGTAGATGGCGCGCAGGCGTTCCGCGCTCTCGCGCAATGCGTCCTCGGCGGCGCGTCTTTCGGTGATGTCGAAGAAGCTCATCACCGCGCCCTCGACACGGTCGTCCGCGGTACGGTAAGGGTGCACGCGCACGATGTAACTGCGCCCGTCGCTGCCGCGCACCTCGCGTTCCATCGCCTGCCGGGTGTCGAACACGCTCGCGGCTTCCGCGGCAAGCTGCGGCCGGTCGAGCCTGCTCGCGATGTGCAGCAGGGAACGGCCGACGTCGGCCGGAATCACCTTGAAGAGTTCGGCGATGCGCGGGGTGTAGCGCTGGATCCGCATGGCACGGTCGAGGAAGATGCTTGCGACGTCGGACGAGGCCACCAGGTTGACGAAGTCGTCGTGCGCCTTGGCCGACTCGTCCAGGCATTGCTGGAGGTGGCGATTGACGGTCTTCAGCTCTTCGTTGACGGACGCCTGGCCGGCGCTTTCGCTCCGCAGGTCTTCGTTTGCGGCTTGAAGCTCCACGACCATCGTCTGCAATTCCTCGATGGCGGTCCGCATCTCCGATCCGGACGCCTCCGCCTGATCGATGGTTGCCTGGAGCCGCCGGCGGGTCTGCCGCAGTGCTTCCTCGAGCATGCTCACCGTGGACGGATCGGCCGGTTCGACCGGCAGCGGCTGGCGCGGCAGGGCAGGGCTTTCAAGGAAGCTCACCAGCATCAACATGGCGCCGGCAGCTTCGTCGTGGAAGGGAAGCACGGCCAGCTCGAGAATGCGGTCGGCGCCGGCCGCCCGGTACCGGACCGGCCCGGTGCTGCTACGGCAGCCGCTGTGGCGGGCGTCGTAGAGCGCGGTACGCAGCGCAAGCCGCAGTTCGGGCGCGACGAGAGCCGCCAGCGCGCGGCTCGGTTCTCCTTCGGCCGGGTGCAGGAAGCGGCCGGCATCTTCGGCGATGTGGACGATGTCGCCGTCGCCATCCACGAGGATGGTGGGCGGAGCGAGGCCGGCCGCCTTGCGCAAGTGGATGTCGGCAACCGAAAACAGGCGCCGGCGCGGCGCAAGTGGACGGGCATTGAGGTGGGTGGCCGATGGCAGGTCGGCGGGCTGACGGGCAGGGCGCAGCGTTGCCGGGGCGGCCTTGCGCGCGCTGCGCCGGGCCTGGTAAAGACGCCGCGCGCCGTCGACCGGCGAGAACAGCTCCGATGCTGCATCGGCCGTCTCGGCGCTGCCGAGCATCAGGAAGCCGCCTGCATTCAGGGCGAAGTGGAACATGCCGAGCACCTGGCGCTGGGTTTCCAGGTTCAGGTTGACCAGGAAGTTCCGGCAAGTGATCAGGTCCATCCTGGAGAAAGGGGGATCGCGCAACAGGTTGTGCTCGGCGAACAGGATCCGCTCGCGCAGGGTCTTGCGCACCCGGTAACTGCCGTCTTCCACCGTGAAGCAGCGCTGGATCCGGCCGGCCGGCAGCCCGCCCACGGCCTGCGCAGGGTACAGGCCCTTGCGCGCGGTCCGCACGGCATCCGCGTCGATGTCCGAGGCGATGACCTGGAAACCCGGTGCGTCCTCCGTTGCGGCTGCCTGGTCGGCCAGCAGCATGGCCAGGGTATAGGCTTCCTCGCCGGTCGCGCAGGCCGCCACCCATGCGCGCAGCTTGCCGCCGGAGCGCCGCGATCGCAACAGCGCGGGCAGCACCAGGCGCCCGAGCGCATCGAAGGCGTCCGGATCGCGAAAGAACGACGTCACCCCGGTCAGGAGGTCCCTGAGCAGCGCCCGGGATTCGCTGAGGTCCCTGTGCAGCAGCCGGCAGTAGCTGGGCAGGTCGGGCAGCCCCCGTACCTGCAGGCGCCGTTCCAGCCGGCGCATCAGCGTCGCATGCCGGTACTGGCGGAAATCGTGGCCGGTATGCGCCTGCAGCAGGGACAGCACGTCCTCCAGGGTTTCCTGCGCACGCTCTCCGGCGTCGAAGGGCGGGACGTCCAGCGGCAGCTGTCCGTCCCGCACCTGCTGCCGGATCGTCTGCGCATTGCGTTGCAGTTCGACCAGTTTGCCGGGTATCTGTGCGGCGGTCAGCACGAAGTCCGCCATGCCCGATTCGATCGCCGATTGCGGCATGCTGCCGGCTTCTGCATCCGCCGGCACCTGCGCGATGGCGACACCGCCCCATTCCTTGATCCGGGCCAGGCCGGCGGTGCCGTCGGACCCCATGCCCGACAGGACCACGCCGACGGCGTTTTCCTTGTGCACCCGTGCAAGGCTGCGAAAGAAGACGTCGATGGTGTCCGGGTCGCCAAAGGGCCGTTCCAGCGGCTCCGGCACCAGGGAACTCCCCTGCATCTTCAGGCTGCAGCCGGGCGGGATCAGGTAGACCTGGTCGGGCAGGACCGGCATCGCATGATCGACGAGCGCCACCGGCATGGCGGTCCAGCCCTGCAGGATGCGGTCCGCGCTGCTGGGCCTGCCGGCGGCCAGGTGGAGGATGACGACGAGCGCCATGCCGGGGGATGCCGGCATGTTCTGCAGCAGCGTGGCGAGGGCCGGGAAGCCGCCGGCGGATGCGCCGATGCCGACGATGGGGAAGGCGAGCCGCCCTGCCGCGGCCGCCTCGGAAAGCGCTTCAGCCGGTTTCTGCGTATCCATGCGCCGCCATTCCTGCCCACGTCTTGCGGATTCAGGGCTGCCGGTGCGGCGCGTCGGCCTGCTTGCCCGGCAACAGGCGCTGCAGGAAGGTCAGGCAGCTGGCGCCGTGGCCGGCATGCCCGACGGCGATTTCCTGCGCCGTGCATTCGTAGTCCTCGTTGTGCTGGCAGGTCGACACCTTGCAGGCGCCGACGCCGGCATGCCGCGCCGTCTCCCGGGAATGCGGCGTTGCCGCCAGAAAGGTGTCGCAGCCCGGATGGATGCCGTCGCCGACCGTGATGGCGCGCGCGTGGCAGCCCTTGTTGGCGTTGTAGGCGCACTCGGCGACAGAGCACTCGCCGACGACCGGCATGTCGACTGCTTTCCCGTTCATGGCAACCTCCTTCGGAAGCTGAAAAGTGGGCGAAAAAGATTTGGACCCTTTGGATGAAAAAAGTGCGGCGGGTTTTGCAGTAATTTGCGCTGGCTCATACAGCGATGGCGCCGTCGCCGTCGCCCAGGCAGATCCCCAGGTCGCGCGCGGTGCGTACCGTGTCGCCGTCGACCGGCACCCGCTTGGTGCGCCCGGCTACCTCGGCCAGCGGTACGGTGCCGATGTCCTGGCCGGCCAGCGCGACCATCACGCCCGACTCGCCGCGCGCCAGGGCCCGCACCGCGGCGGCGCCGAAGCGCGCGGCGGCGACCCGGTCGAAGGCCGACGGGCTGCCGCCGCGCAGCAGGTGGCCAAGGACGACGCAACGGCACTCCTTCCCGGTACGCTCGGCCAGCCGGGCCTCGACCCAGGCGCCGATGCCGCCCAGGCGCTCGGCATGGCCGCCAGCCGCGGCCGCCAGCCGGACCCGGCCGCCGCCCAGGGGCCGGGCGCCTTCGGCCACCACCACGACCGCATGGCGCCGCCCGGCGGCATCGCGCCGATGGATGGCGTCGGCCACTGCATCGATGTCGAAGGGAATCTCGGGCAGCAGGATCGCATGCGCGCCCGCGGCCAGGCCCGCGTGCAGCGCGATCCAGCCTGCATAGCGGCCCATCACTTCGACCACCATCACGCGGTGCTGGCTGTCCGCCGTCGTGTGCAGGCGGTCGATGCAGGCGGTGGCGAAGCCTGCCGCCGTGTCGAAGCCGAAGGTCTGGTAGGTGCGGTCGAGGTCGTTGTCGATGGTCTTGGGTACGCCGATCACACGCAGGCCCTTGCGGTGCAGGCATTCGGCGATCTCCATCGAGCCGTCGCCGCCGACCACGACCAGGGCGTCGAAGCCGCGCCCGCGGCACAGGCCGGCCAGTTCGTCGCTGCGGTCGACCTCGGCCAGGCTGCCGTCGCCGCGGCGCACCGGAAAGCGCAGCGGGTTGGCGCGGCTGGTGCTGCCGAGGATGGTGCCGCCGAGATGGCCAATCCCGTGCACGTCGGCGGAAACGAGCCGCGGGACCGGCTCGCCCAGGCATTCGGCGGGCGCCAGCAGGCCGTTGAAGCCGTCGCGGATGCCGTCGCATTCCCAGCCCAGCCCGTCGGCGGCGAGCACGACGGCGCGGATCACCGCGTTCAAGCCCGGCGCATCGCCGCCGCCGGTGACGATGGCGATGCGCCCGATGCGCGCGTTCATGGCCGGTCCCGGTGCGCGCGCGGCGGGATGCCGAATACCCGTTCGAACTCGGCCAGGTTGCGCGCGGTCGCCACCACCGAGTCCGGATTCAGGCTGATCGAATCGATGCCTTCCTGGACCAGGTAGCGCGCTAGTTCCGGATAGTCGGACGGCGCCTGGCCGCAGATGCCGACGTGGCGGCCGTTGCGCCTGGCGCCCTGGATCGCCTGGCGCAGCATTTCCAGGACCCCGGGGTCGCGCTCGTCGAAGTCGAAGGCGACGAGGTCGGAGTCGCGGTCCACGCCCAGCACCAGCTGGGTCAGGTCGTTCGAGCCGATCGAGAAGCCGTCGAACAGGCAGGCGAAGGCGTCGACCTGGATCACGTTGTTGGGGATCTCGCACATGACGAAGACCTGCAGGCCGTCCTTGCCGCGTTCCAGCCCGTGCCTGGCCATCGTCTCCAGCACCAGCTCCGCTTCGCGCACGCGCCGGCAGAACGGGATCATCAGGCGCACGTTCGCCAGGCCCATCTCTTCGCGCACGCGCTTCAGCGCCCGGCATTCGAGCGCGAAGCCCTCCGCATACGCCGGGTGCGCATAGCGCGCCGCGCCGCGGAAGCCCAGCATCGGATTTGCTTCGAGCGGTTCGAAGGCGGCGCCGCCGAGCAGGCCGGCGTATTCGTTGGTCTTGAAGTCGGACATGCGCACGATGACGGGTTTCGGCCAGAACGCCGCGGCGATCGTGCCGACGCCCTCGGCGAGCTCGCGCACGAAGTAGTCGGCCGGCGATGGGTAGTGGCGGGTAAGCCGGGCGATCTCGGCGCGCGCCGCTTCGTCGTCGACACGTTCGGGATGGACCAGCGCCATCGGATGGATGCGGATATGCTCGGCGACGATGAATTCCAGGCGCGCCAGGCCGACCCCGTCGTTCGGCAGGAAGCTGGTGCGGAAGGCCGTTTCCGGATTGCCGATGTTGACCATCAGGTGGGTGCGCGGCATCGGCAGCGCGGCCAGGTCGATGCTGGTCCGGCTGAACGGGATGCGGCCCGCGTACACGCGCCCGCTGTCGCCTTCGGCACAGGACACGGTGACGTCGTCGCCGGTGCGGATCGCCGCGGTGGCGTTGCCGCAGCCGACCAGCGCCGGCACGCCGATCTCGCGCGCCACGATGGCGGCGTGGCAGGTACGGCCGCCGCGGTCGGTCACGACGCCGGCAGCCGACTTCATGACGGTGCCCCAGTCCGGCATCGTCGTTTCGGCCACCAGGATCTCGCCCGGCTGGAACTGGCCGAGCTGGCCGGGTTCGGCGATCACGCGCGCCTTGCCCGCGGCAATCCTGCTGCCGACCGCACGGCCGCTGGCCAGCACCTGTCCCTTGCCTTCGAGGCGGTATTCCTCGAGCAGGGCGCCGGCGCGCCGCGCGGCCACCGTCTCGGGCCGCGCCTGGACGATGTAGAGCTGGCCGTCGATGCCGTCGCGCGCCCACTCGATGTCCATCGGCACCGCGTGGCCGGCCCTGGCGCTGTAGTGCGCCTCGATCCGCATTGCCGCCTCGGCCAGTTCCAGCACGCCGGCATCCTCGAGGCAGAAGCGTGCGCGCTCGTCGGGCCCGGTCGGGAGGTTGCGCGTCGTTTCATGGGCGGCGCCGGGCGCATACACCATCCGCACTTCCTTGCCGCCGAGCCTGCGTCGCAGCACGGCGCGCCTGCCTTCGCGAAGGGTGGGCTTGAACACGTAGAACTCGTCGGGATCGACCGTGCCCTGCACCACGTTCTCGCCGAGCCCATAGGCGCCGGTCAGGAACACGACGTCCCGAAAGCCGGTCTCGGTATCGAGCGTGAACATCACCCCGGCGCAGGCGAGGTCGGCGCGGACCATCTTCATCACGCCCACCGACAGGTAGACCTTGAAATGGTCGAAGCCGTTCTCGATGCGATAGACGATGGCGCGGTCGGTGAACAGGCTGGCGAAGCAGCGGCGTAGGCTGTCGAGCAGCTGCGCCTCACCGGCGATGTTGAGGTAGGTTTCATGCTGGCCGGCGAAACTGGCGGTGGGGAGGTCTTCCGCGGTGGCGGAGCTGCGCACCGCCACGCTCAGGCCGTCACCGTACTCCTCGCGCAGCCGGCGCCAGCCCCGCAGGATGCTGTCCTCGAGTTCCGGCGGCAGCGGAGCGCCAGCCACGATCGCGCGCGCCGCCGCGGCGCGGCGCGCCAGGTCCGGCACATCGGCGGGGTCGAGCCCGTCGAGCACGGCGTGCAGCCGCTCCCACGCCCCGCAGCGGTCCAGCGTCGCCTTGAACGCGGCCGCGGTGACGGCAAAGCCGTTGGGGACGCGCACGCCGCCGCTTCCGAGCTCGCGGACCATTTCGCCGAGGGACGCGTTCTTGCCGCCCACCAGTGGTACATCGGCGATTCCCAGGTCGGAAAACCAACGGATGAATCTGTCCGGCGCTTCCATGGTCTTGCCCTCCCGTGGCAGGCAGCGGATATCGCTTCATGGTAGCAGAAGCGCCGCGGCGCCGGCGTCACAGGCGCAACGTATTCGCCTTGCGCCTGCGATCGAGCCGGTGTAAACATGCGATGTTGACCGGAGAACCGACATGCAAGACCTCGGGCAGCTCGCCGCGCTGAAGTGGCACGGCCAGCGCAAGCGCACGCGCCGCCACGCGGACCGCCGCCAGCCCGGCGCGCTCTGCCGTCCGCCGTCCCCGACCAGCCTGACGCGCTCGTTCTCGTTTTGTACCGGCATCGAAAACAGTGCGCCGGTCATCCGGGGGCCTGGAGGCAGTCCGTACCGGGTCGACCAGATGGCCGCGTCGGGACACGACAAGCGGTGGCGCGAGGATTTTCACCTCGTGCACGCGCTCGGCCTGCGCTGCCTGCGCTACGGACCGCAGTATTACGCGACCCATATCGGGCCCGGCCAGTACGACTGGTCCTTCGCCGACGCCGCCTTTGCCGAGCTGCGGCGGCTCGGGATCGTGCCCCTCGCCGACCTGTGCCACTTCGGCGTGCCGGACTGGATCGGCAATTTCCAGAATCCGGACTTTCCCCATTACTTCGCCGAATACGCCGAGGCCTTCGCGCGCCGCTATCCCTGGATCTGGCTGTACACCCCGGTCAACGAAATGCTGGTGACGGCCGAGTTTTCGGCCTTGCGGGGCTACTGGAACGAGCAGCTGTGCAGCGACGCGGCGTTCGTGACCGCGCTGTCGAACATCGTCGAAGCGAATATTCGCGCCAGCGAGGCGATCCGGCGTGTCTGCAATCCCTGGTTCGTGCAGAGCGAGGCGACCCGCTATTTTCATCCTTACAACCCGGATGCGATCGATGCGGCGGATTACCTGAACGAACAGCGCTTCCTGTCGCTGGACCTGAACTACAGCAAGGAACCGTCCGGCCGCATGCTCGACTACCTGTTCGGGAACGGCATGTCGCTGGCGCGCTTCAATTACTTCATGAAGCGCGACATCTGGCCGTCGTGCGTCATGGGGACGGATTACTACGAGACCAGCGAGAACATCGTGTTCCCGGACAGGTCGACCCGCGGCTCGAATGTGCTCGGCTACTACGGCCTGACACGCCAGTACCATGACCGCTACCGGCTGCCGATCATGCTCACCGAAACCAATCAGGTGGAAGGCCTGAATGCGGTCTTCTGGCTGGAGCGGCAGTGGGCGAACGTGCTGCGCCTGCGGCAGGAAGGCTTTCCCATCATCGGTTTCACCTGGTACAGCCTGACGGACCAGGTGGACTGGGACATCGAGCTGCGCGAAGCGCGCGGCCACGTGAATCCGAACGGACTATACGACATGCAGCGGCGCCTGCGCGGCGTCGGGACGGAATACGCCCGCATCATCGATGACTGGAGCGGCGTCCTGGCCAAGAGCGGCGCCGCGCTCGAAGACATCCGGACCGGTCCTTGAACGAGCGGGCCATGACTCAGTGGGCCATCAGGGCGGGCAGGGTCAGGTGGCGCAGCACGGTGCGGCTGACGCCGCCGAACACCAGTTGGCGGAAGCGGGAGTGGCCGTAGCACCCCAGCACGAGCAGGCCGGCGCCGCTTTCGTCGGCCAGCGACAGCAAGGTCTCGCCGACGTCGCCGGCAGCCGGCTGGCGCCGCAAGTGAACGCGGACGCCATGCCGCCCGAGGAACTCGGCGATCCGCGCACCGGCGTCGCCCTGCGGCGGACCTTGCCCGGCGTCGTGCTGCAGGATCGCGATCTCGACCTGCTTCGCGCGTTGCAGGAAGGGCAGCGCCTGGCGCACGGCGCGCGCGGCTTCCGGACTGGCATTCCATGCCACCAGCATCCGTTCGAAGGCGGGCGCATGTTCGCCGGCCCAGGGCAGCACCAGGACCGGGCAGGGGGCGTGCATCGCCACGTATTCCGGCACCGCCGCGTCCTTCGTCTCATGCGCGCCGGCCGGATCGCGCTGGCTGACCACCACCAGATCCGCATACATGGCCTGGGTCGCGAGCGCGTTGCCGGGATCTTCGTCGCCGACCCGATGTTCGAAGGAAGTCAGGCCGGCCTGCCGCACCTGGGCGTCGAACTGCCCGGCGCGCAGACCGGCATCCTGGCGCAGCTGCTCGAACAGTGGCGCCAGCAGGCCGGGATCGAAGGCGGGCAAGGCCGATTCCCGGATGAAGCGGTCGATGCCGGTCTGGGTCAGGCCCACCAGATGGGCGCTGTGCGCCGCGGCGAGCCGGGCGGCAAAGCCGATGCGGCCGGCGCTGCGGGTGGAGGCGTCGACGTCGACGAGAATGGTCTTGTAGTCCATGGCACCCTCCCTGAGGCGGCAGCGCTGCGGTTCAGGATAAGCGATTGCGGCGCCCTTGGCGCATTACCCTTGTCGCATGCGATTGAGATGGATCAAACAGCTGGTTGCGATGCCAGCACCGTGCGGTTGCGTCCGCCCCGTTTGGCCTCGTACAGTGCGGCGTCGGCGGCGCATAGCAGACCGGCCCAATCCGCATGCTGGGGCGCCAGCACCGCAACGCCGACGCTGACCGTGAAGCGCAGCGGGCCGGCCTGCGTGTCCAGGCACAACGCGGCGACGCCCGCCCGGATCCGCTCGGCGCAGGCGAGGGCATCCTCGGCGCGGGCCTCGGGCATGACGCACACGAATTCCTCGCCGCCGACGCGCCCGATGTAATCGCTGGCGCGCAGCCTCAGCCGGCAGGCTGCCACCAGCGCGCACAGGGCCTGGTCGCCGCTTGCGTGGCCATAGGTGTCGTTGACGCGCTTGAAGAAGTCGATGTCGATCATGGCCACCGCGAGCGCGCGGCCGTGGCGCCGGGCCAGGGCGACGTCGTGCATGGCCAGTGCGGTCAGGTAGCCGCGCGACAGGGCGCCGCTCAGGCTGTCGTGCCGGTAGGCGTGCAGCACGGCCTGCTCGACGAGGAAGGCGCGTCGGCGGAAGTGCAGGGTCGCCAGCGCCACGCAGAGCGCCAACCACCAGGAGACGGCCAGCAGCAGCAGGGTGTTGAGGAACAGTCCGGGCGCAAGCCGGAGGGCCGCCAGCAGGACCAGCAGCAGCGAAGGCGGCAGCGCGGCGGCCATGAAGCGCGCCGGGCGCGGTTCGATCAGGGCGAGCAGGAACATGGCGCCGGTGGCGCCCGGCAGCGCCAGCACCAGCCCCAGCGGCAGAAAGGCGGCGCACACGACGATGGCGCCGGCCTGGGTCGCGTACAGCCAGGCGCAGCGCCATGCGGGACTCCAGTGCAGACGGTTCCGGCCATAGGCGAGCGCGCCCAGCAGCGCCATGCCGATCCGGATCTTCAGGGTCAGGGCGGCATCGTCCGGGTCGAGCCAGGCATCCCATGCCGCGAACAGGATCACGAACGCGCCGCAGAGCGGGCCGAGGACCGGCAGCAGCTGGGCGATGCTGCCGTCGATTTGCTGGTCGAGCGCCGCCTGGCCGTCGGCCAGCGGCAGGAACAGGCGGCGCACGGCGTCGATGTC
>CAJYXO010000194.1 GCA_913778765.1 uncultured Massilia sp.
CCGGATACATCTCGCCGGCCAGGTTGGCGTCGCCCGCCACCTGCCAGCCCGACAGGTCGATCGCCTTCAGGCCGGCCTTGACCTGCTGCATGGCCTGGTTGCCGGTCAGCGCGCCCAGCGCATTCACATAAGGCTCGCTGTTGATCAGGTCCCACAGCTTTTCGGCGCCGCGGCGCGCGAGGCTGTGCTCGATTTGCACCGAGCCGCGCAGGCGGACGACGTCCTCGGCCGTGTAATTGCGGACCACGCCTTTCCAGCGCGGGTTGCTGTCCCAGTCCTGCTGGAGGGCGGCGATTTGCTGTTCACGAGTTGCCATGCTGATTCTCCCGATATGAAGATGAAAGCTGAGTTGGTAGTGGCGTCGTTGGAGATATCTTAAGCCGGGTTGTGCGCAGCACCAATACTCTTATATAAGACACAGGATTAATTTTATTTCCTGAATTTTCAACGACTTGGGATTTTCATTTCATGATACGGAAGATAATTTCTTACAATGGAAACGGGTGAGCATGTAATTTTCGTGCGCTTTTCGTATCCGCGAACTGCGTTTCGGATGGTGAAAAACACGACGAGGCTCGAGCGCTTCGCGGCGCCTTCCTCGTCTTACCATCAATATATTTGTTACAACGGCTGAGTTAGCCACTTAACAGAGATGGAAGCCTCGTCCTTTTACGCTCAGTTCGCGGACTCATCCGTACCGCCGGTCCGTTCGCAGGACGCGAAGCGCCGGCTGTCGGATCGGGGGCGCGGCGGCGCCAACCTGGAGCCCCGCCTGCGCGGGGATGACAGCTCAGCGGTTGACAAAAAAAACGCCCTGCCCGGCTGTCCGGACAGGGCGTTTTTACGGTCGGCGAGAAGCTTACTTTGCCAGGTCGACCGCCGGCTCCTCGCCGAAAGTCAGCTCGCTGCCGTTGACGCCGACCCGGATCGTGTCCTTCGGCCCGAAGCGGCCCGACAGGATCGCCTTCGACAGCGGATTCTCGATCTGCTGCTGAATGGCGCGCTTCAGCGGACGGGCGCCGTAGACCGGATCGAAGCCGGCTTCGGCGATCTTCTGCAGCGCGGCGTCGCTGAGGTCGAGCTTCATCTCCATCTTCTCGAGACGCTGCTCCAGGTTGCGCAGCTGGATGCGGGCGATGTCGCCGATGTTCTTCTCGTCGAGCGCATGGAAGACCACGATCTCGTCGATGCGGTTGATGAACTCGGGGCGGAAGTGTCCGCGCACTTCGGCCATCACCGCCATCTTGACCACCGCCGGCTCGTCCGACTCCATGGCCTGGATCCGGTGCGAGCCCAGGTTCGAGGTCATGACGATCACCGTGTTCTTGAAGTCCACCGTGCGGCCCTGGCCATCGGTCATGCGGCCGTCGTCGAGCGCCTGCAGCAGCACGTTGAAGACGTCCGGGTGCGCCTTCTCGATCTCGTCGAGCAGGATCACGCTGTAGGGCTTGCGGCGCACGGCTTCGGTCAGGTAGCCGCCCTCCTCGTAGCCGACATAGCCCGGCGGCGCGCCGATCAATCTGGCCACCGAATGCTTCTCCATGAACTCGCTCATGTCGATGCGGATCAGCGCTTCCTCGGTATCGAACAGGAAGCTTGCCAGCGCCTTGCACAGCTCGGTCTTGCCGACGCCGGTCGGGCCCAGGAACATGAAGGAGCCGTACGGGCGGTTCGGATCGGCCAGGCCGGCGCGCGAGCGGCGGATGGCGTCGGACACGGCTTCGATCGCCTCGTCCTGGCCCACCACGCGCTTGTGCAGCTCGTCCTCGATGTGCAGCAGCTTGTCGCGCTCGCCCTGCATCATGCGCGCCACCGGAATGCCGGTCGCGCGCGAGACCACCTCCGCGATCTCCTCGGCGCCCACTTGCGTGCGCAGCAGGCGCGGCTTGCCGTCCGCCGTTTCCGGCTGCTCGCCGGCGGCTTCGGCATCCTTCAGCTGCTTCTCCAGCTCCGGCAGGCGGCCGTACTGCAGCTCGGACACCTTCTGCCAGTTCGACTGACGCTTGGCTTCCTCCATCTGCAGGCGGATCTTCTCGATCTCCTCCTTGATGTGGGTGGTGCCCTGCACCGCGGCCTTCTCGGCCTTCAGCACTTCCTCGTAGTCGTTGTACTCGCGCTCCAGGCGCACGATTTCTTCATTGATCAGCTCCAGGCGGCGCTGCGAGGCTTCGTCGGTTTCCTTCTTGACGGCTTCGCGCTCGATCTTCAGCTGGATCAGGCGGCGGTCCAGCTTGTCCATCACCTCCGGCTTGCTATCGATCTCGATCTTGATCTTCGATGCCGCCTCGTCGATCAGGTCGATCGCCTTGTCGGGCAGGAAGCGGTCGGTGATGTAACGGTGCGACAGCTCGGCCGCGGCGATGATCGCCGGGTCGGTGATCTCGACCTTGTGGTGCAGCTCGTACTTCTCCTGCAGGCCGCGCAGGATGGCGATGGTGGCCTCCACGCTCGGCTCGTCGACCAGGATCTTCTGGAAGCGGCGTTCCAGCGCGGCGTCCTTCTCGACGTACTTGCGGTACTCGTCGAGCGTGGTCGCGCCGATGCAGTGCAGCTCGCCGCGCGCCAGCGCCGGCTTCAGCATGTTACCGGCGTCCATCGCGCCTTCGGCCTTGCCGGCCCCGACCATGGTGTGGATCTCGTCGATGAAGACGATGGTCATGCCCTCGTCATGCGCGAGTTCCTTCAGCACGGCCTTCAGGCGCTCCTCGAACTCGCCGCGGAACTTGGCGCCGGCCAGCAGGGCCGCCATGTCGAGCGACAGCACACGCTTGCCCTTCAGCGAATCGGGCACCTCGCCGTTGACGATGCGCTGGGCCAGGCCCTCGACGATGGCGGTCTTGCCGACGCCCGGCTCGCCGATCAGCACCGGATTGTTCTTGGTGCGGCGCTGCAGCACCTGGATCGCGCGGCGGATCTCGTCGTCGCGGCCGATCACCGGGTCCAGCTTGCCCATGCGGGCCCGCTCGGTCAAATCGAGGGTGTATTTCTTGAGCGCTTCGCGGTTGCCCTCGGCATCCTGCGAGTTCACGTTCTCGCCGCCGCGCACGGCCTGGATCGCGGATTCGAGGGCCTTCTTGGTCAGGCCGTGTTCGCGCGCCAGCCGCCCGGCGTCGGATTTGTCCTCGGTCAGCGCCAGCAGGATCATTTCGCTGGACAGGAACTGGTCGCCGCGCTTCTGCGACTCGCGGTCGGCCAGGTTCAGCAGTTGCACCAGCTCGCGCCCGACCTGGACGTCGCCGCCCGTGCCGGACACTTTCGGCAGGCGCTCGAGCGCGCCGCGCAGGCTGTTCCCCAGCGCGCCGACGTTGACGCCGGCACGCTGCAGCAGCGAACGCGCGCCGCCATCGTCCTGGTTCAGCAAGGCACTCAGCAGGTGCGCCGGTTCGATGTACTGGTTATCGTTGCCGACCGCCAGGCTCTGGGCATCCGCCAGCGCTTCCTGGAGCTTGGTCGTCAGTTTGTCTTGCCGCATGTTCTTATCCCCTAGTGGTTGGGTGGTTCTCGAGTTGGAACCAAGTTAGGGATGCGTCAACGATATTTCAAGATGCGAAAATGAACGCCGGCGCCGCGCTTTATCGCGATCAAGTTGCAAGAATGCCGAAGGCTTTGCGCTGCTCACGAAAGTTCCAGGAATCGAACTCCAGGGTCGCAATCGCTTTATGGAATGAAATGGACGGCGCTACTTCGGGCCGTCAGGAAATTGCACGCCAGGTAGCAAATCCTGCGATGCAGCAGACGATCGAACCCAGCAGGTGCGCGCCGGAATGCGCCAGCGCCCAACCATAATCGCCACGCTGCAACAACACCATCGCCTCGCCCGAAAAGCTGGAGAAAGTCGTCAAGCCGCCGAGGAAACCGGTGATCGCGAACAGCCGCCATTCCGGCGACAACCCCGGATAGCTGCCGAAAAAGCCCAGCGCCAGCCCGATCAGGTAGCCGCCGACCAGGTTGGCCACCAGCGTGCCGATTTGTATGTGCGAGTGTAATTGCCCCAGTGCAATACTCAGACCCCACCGTAACCAGGCGCCCAGTGCGGCGCCGAGACCGACCGCGGCCCAGCTCATTGCGCAAGGTCCTTCTCGGCCCACTTGGCCCGGGCGGCATCGTCGCTGACGCGGGCATCGACCCAGCGCGCACCGTCCGGGGTCTGTTCCTTCTTCCAGAACGGCGCCTCGGTCTTGAGGTAATCCATGATGAATTCACAGGCGGCGAAGGCTTCGCCGCGGTGGGCACTCGACACCGCCACCAGCACGATCTGCTCCATCGGACGCATCGGACCGACCCGGTGCACCACCAGCGCGCCGTACAGCGGCCAGCGCGCGCGCGCCTGGTCGACGATGTCCTGCAGGGCGCGTTCGGTCATGCCGGGATAGTGCTCGAGCTCCAGCTCGGCCACTTTGGCGCCGTCGTTCAGGTCGCGCACCGTGCCGATGAAGTTGACCACGGCGCCGATGCGCGGGTCGCCGGCGCGCAGGCGGGCGACTTCCGCGCCCAGGTCGAAATCGTGCTGCTGCACGCGTACTTCAAAGAATCCCACCGTCATCGACCCTCCCGGGCCAGGCGTATGAACAATTGTTCGATACGCGATGCGGTGCGGGCGTCCAGCAGGGCCGGCAGGGCGACCAGTTCGCGCAACTGGACGGCGCTGCCGCCGTGTCCATCCTTGTGCCCCTCCCTGTGCCCGCCCTTGTGGCCGGCGCCGTGGCCGGAGCGGAGCGAGGACTGCAGCACCTCGACCTGCAGCTTGAGGCGCTCGCGGGCGAATTCCGGGCCGCTGTCGATGCCGGCGCGGATTTCGGCGCGCAGCAGTTCGTGCAGCAAGGTATCGCGGTTGCGCTCCAGCAACTGGGCATAGCCGTCGCGGCCTTCCCTGGTGGCACGCAGGGCTGCATCGAAACGGCCGCGCAGCGCACGCTCCAGTTCGCCGTCCAGCGGCGGCAAGGCAGTCCAGCGGCTTTCCCAGTCGGCGTCGGCGGCGCCGCCGTCGGCGACCTTCTGTTCGAGTTCCTGCACCAGGCGCAGCTTGTCGCGCAGCTGGCCGGCCTGGGCCAGGCCGGCGGCGCGGCGGGCGGCGTCCGCATGGTGCTGCACCTGCGCCACCGCGGCATGGTAGCGCTTCTCGACCCGTGACTCGTGGGCGCGCGGCACCGGGCCGATCGCCTGCCACTCGGCCGCCGCTTCGCGCAGCAGCTTGCCGGCCGTGGCCGGGGTGACGTCCGGGGCGGCCGCTTCCAGGCGCGCACTGATCGCTTCCTTGGCGGCCTCATGGGCGCGGCGTTCGATGTCGGCTTCGTGCAGGCTTTCCTTGCGGCGCTGGAACACATCGTCGCAGACGGCGCGGAAGCGCTGCCACAAGGCCTGTTCGCTCTTGCGCTCGAGCGGCAGCGCGCGCGCATGCTCCTGCCAGCGCTGCTGCAGGGCGCGCATGGTGTCGAGCGCGTGGCGGTCGTGCGGATCGATTGCCGCGGCCTGCTCGATGAGTTCTTCGCGGCTCGCCATTTCGCCCTTGCGCTGCTCTTCCAGCGGCGCCTGCAGGGTGTTCAGGGCGTCGGCGAACAGGCTGTCGAGACGTTTCTTTTCCTTGCGGTCGATCGCGCCCAGGTGGCTCCAGGCCAGGCGCAGACGCTGGACGGTGCCGGCCACGTGTTTCCATTCGGCCTCGCCGCTCTGCAGGCGGGCGATCTCGGCATTGGCTTCGGCGACCAGGGCCTGGGCCTTCGCCGCATTCGCATGACGCTCGTCGGCCAGGTGGCGGAAGTGGGCCGCCGCCGGCGCATAGGCGGCGGTGCAGGCGGCGTCGAAGCGCTCCCACAGGCTCTTCGGCGCGGCGCCGGACAGGCTGTCGAGGGCCTTCCAGCGTTCGCGCATGCTGCCCACCTTCTTGGCCAGCTCGCTCATCGCCAGGTTCTGGGTCGGCAGGGCTTCGACCGTCTTGATCAGTTCTTCGCGCGAGACGTTGCCGCCCCAGCGCGCCCAGTCGGACAGGCGTTTCAGCTCGGCGCGCACGTGGGCCAGGCGGTCGGACTGGGCAGGCGCCAGGCGCATGCCCTTGTCGCGCGCTTCCTTCAATGCCTTGTCGAACTCGGCGGCGCTGCCCAGCGAGCCCTGCTGCAGGGCTGCTTCCATCGCGTCCAGGGTGTCGAGGAAGTGCTGGTCGGCGCCCTTGGGCTTGCCCTGCTCTCTTGCTTCCTTCGGCTTGGGTTCGCGCGGCTTGCGCGGTTCAGGCTGCGGCAAGGTCGCCAGCAAGGCGTCGAAGCGCTGCTGCAGGGCGGCAAGAGCCTCGGGCTGCGCTCCCTGCGGCGGCGACGGCAGGCGGTGCCATTCCTTGCGCAGGGCATCCGCGTTCAGCTCGGCGGCGTGTTTCTCCTGCTGGGCAGCAAGGAAGGTCTCGCGCCCCGCCAGCGCGGCCTGGCCGGCTTCGATTTCATGCAGGCTGGCCTGCAGCTTCTGGGCCTCGAGCCCGACCTCGGCCACCAGTCCGCGCGGCAGCGAGGCATGCTCGGGCGCCTGCAGGGCCTCGGCCTGTTCCCGGGTCAGCGCTTCCAGCCGCGCCGCCAGCTCGGCGGCAGGCAGCGGTTCGGACGGCAGCCGGCGCAGGCTTGCCAGGCGGTCGATCATGGCGCGCTGCAGGGCGACCTGGGCTTCCAGGCGCTGGGCCAGCGCGGCGCGCACCTGGCCGAATGCATCCTGCAGCTCGGGGGCGGCGATCACGGCCCATTTCCGGTCGAGATCGGCAACGTGGTTGGGGGTCAGCAGCGCGTCCTTGAGCAGCGTGCGGGCTTGTTCGAGCATGGTTTCGCCGCGCCGGCGCTCGGCCTCGCGGTGCCGGTGGGCATCCAGGCGCGACTGCGCCAGCTTGGCGACACGGCGATCGGTATTGCGCATCGCCGTATGGACGCGCTCGAGCAGCTCGGGGCCATGAACGAACTCGGCCGCAGCCAGGCGCAGCTCGGAAAATTCGCATTGGAGAATGAATTCCACCGCGGCGGCCTGGTCGCCCTGGATCCGGCTCAATTGTTCAGCCCGCAGCGCGCGTTGCGGCGCCGAAGCGGCAGCCGCCCCCGTGGACCCCGTACCGGTGGCCGGCGCCGCCTGTTGCGCTTGCGCCTCCTGTCCGGCCGGCTTGTCGCCGGGCTTGTTGTCGCCCGGCCGCTTGAATAGGAACTCGAACATGATGAAATCGCACTTCCAAAATCGCCATCATAGCAAAGAACCCTGATGGCCTCGCGCCGCCGGACTGGCGCGTGCGATCAGTGCAGCATCGACAAGGTCGCGTGCCGCCGTCCGAAGTCCGGGCCGGATGCCTCGTGCCTGGATGGATCGAACAGGGGGTGGCGCGCTTCGGCCGGTTCCGGGCGGCCGCGTCCGCGCCGCACCGCGCCACGGTGCTCGCGAGCGACGGCGTCGTGGGCCAGCATCTGGTTGGCGATCGCGAACCAGGCTTCGCCGCGCACCAGGCTGCGCGCCAGCGGGAACAGTTCGTGTTCCTCGCGTTCGAGGCGGCAGCGCAGGGCCGCGATGCAGCGCTCGACGGCGGCCACGAAGCGGTCGCGCTCAACGCCGCGCGCGCCGGCATCGACGCAGGCTTCGGCGGCGGCCAGCGCACCGCCGGCGCTGTGGCCGATCTGTTCGAGGTCGTGCAGCAGGCCGTCGGCGGCAGCGGAACTGCGGCGCAGGGCCGGCACCAGGAACTTGTCCAGCTTGCGCGCATGGCAATCATCCACCACCTGGCGCAACTCGGCGCACAGCTGGGCCGCCTGGCCCGGGGCCAGGGTGCCGTCCTCGTCCGGAAGAGCGTGCAGCTCGCGCGCCAGGGCCTGCAGCGCCGAGCGGACGGTGGTCTGTTCCACGGACAGGGCAACAAGGGTATAAGTCGACGTCAGCATTCGGTCTCCGCTCAGTTTTTTCGCTCAGTTTTAACCCATGCAAAGCACCGCCTGGCCTGGTGGCCGGGACAGAAACCTGGATGGGAGGCGTATGTTTTGAACAGGCCTGAAAGGAAGGGAGGACCCCGTGTTGTTGGTCATCGGCCTGAAAGAGCACCTAGTGTACGGACGGGGCCTGGGCTGAGGTTTGATCTAGCACAAATCACAAGGCCTGGACGGCGGCCTGCTGCGGCACGGCAAGCATTGCCCGTAGCGGCCCGGCCACATCCTCGGGCGCGGTGCGCACCACTTCGATCGCCGGGCAGCCATGCCAGCGCGCGCAACGCGCCACCGCCCCGGCCAGGTCGGCCAGCAGGCGCTGGCTCACGCGGACGCCCGGCTCGAGCGCCACCGACTTCAGTTCGAACATCCTGGCCGCACGGTGCGCCTTGGCGTCGACGCGGCCGATGAGCTGGCCGCGGCGCAGCAGCGGCAGGGTGAAATAACCGTACCGGCGCTTGTCAAGCGGGGTATAGCACTCCAGCCGGTAATCGAAGCCGAACAGTTCCAGTGCGCGGCGGCGGTCCCAGACGATCGGGTCGAAGGGCGACAGCAGGCTCGTCACGGTCGGATTCAGGCGGCCTTCCGCGGCCGCGGCCAGGAGCCCGGCATGCTCGGTATGCACGAACACCGGCTCCCTCCAGCCCTCCACGCGGGCGCGCAGCAACAGGCCCTCGTCCGCCAGCGCCTGCGGCGCCAGGTGCGGCGGCCGGGTGCGGTGATAGTCCGGAATCCAGGCCGCCTTCGCCAGCCCCAGCGCCTTCACGGCGCGCAGCACGAATTCGCGCCGCACCGTGTCCATCGCCGGCGCCTGACTGTCGTGCCAGCCCGGCAGGACGCGCTCGGCCAGGTCGTAGACGCGATGAAAGTTGTGGCGCCGCGCCACCATCACCTTGCCGGCCGTGAACAGGGCCTCCAGCGAGCGCTTTTCGGGCTTCCATTCCCACCAGCCGCCGCTCTTGCCGTCGGTGCGTTCGAAGTCGGCGGCACGGGTCGGCCCTTTTACGCGGATGTGTTCCAGCACCCGCTCGATCTGTTCGGCGTTGTCGCGCACGAAGGACGCATGCGACTTCCAGCCCAGCGGATCGGTGTCGAGCATGCGGTGGCGGTACAGGCCGTAATCCTCGATCGGGATGAAGCAGGCTTCGTGGGCCCAGTATTCGAACAGCTTGCCCTCCGCCAGGAGCTGTTCCAGCCAGGCCGGTTCGTAGTCGCCCAGGCGGCTCCACAGCACCAGGTAGGGGCTGCGCGCGACCACGCTGATGGTGTCGATCTGCAGCACCCCCATGCGCCGGATCGCGGCCAGCACGTCGGCCCTGGTGACGCGGGCGCGGCGCGCCTGCAGCATGCCCTGGGCCGCCAGGTGGAGGGCGCGCGCTGCGCCGGGAGTCAGGGTCGGTTCGCTCATTCAGGCATTTTATTTGAGCTATTGCCATGTTGCTCATCTGTCCGAGAACTTTTGTCATGGCGATGCTGTCTGCCCTATACTGAGCGCCCTGGCTTACCTACCCTTCCCTGTAAGAAATTCATGCGGCTGCTGCACACTTCCGACTGGCATCTCGGCCAGACCCTGCACAACTTCGACCGGACCTACGAACACCAGCGCTTCCTCGACTGGCTGCTCGAGACCATCGTGGCCGAGCAGGTGGATGCCCTCCTGATCGCCGGCGACATCTTCGACAACTCGAATCCGTCGGCGGCCTCGCAGGGCCAGCTCTACCGTTTCCTGCAGCAGGCCAAGGCAAGGTCGCCGCAGCTCGACATCGTGGCGGTCGCCGGCAACCACGATTCGCCGGGCCGCCTGGAAGCCCCCGGACCGCTGCTCGAAGCCCACGGCACGCGGGTGGTCGGCCACGTCGTGCGCAACGGCATCGGTGAGATCGACCTCGAACGCATGGTGGTGCCGCTGACCGGCCGCGACGGCCAGGTGCAGGCCTGGTGCGTGGCCCTGCCCTTCCTGCGTCCCGGCGACGTGCCGCGCGTCGACACCGCCGGCGCCGTCGACGAAGGCGGCAACCCCGCCATCGACGCCTACCTGTCCGGCATCGCCCTGCTCTACCAGCAGGCCTATGACCTCGCCCGCTCGCGCTGCGCGAACGGCGAGGCTGTGCTGGCGATGGGCCACTGCCACATGGTTGGCGGCGATGCCTCGCCGGATTCCGAGCGCCGCATCCTGATCGGCGGCACCGAAGCCCTGCCGGCCTCGATGTTCGATCCTGGCATCGCCTACGCCGCGCTGGGCCACCTGCACCTGGCCCAGAAAGTCGGCAAGCAGGACCACCTGCGCTATTGCGGCAGCCCGCTGCCGCTGTCCTTCGCCGAAATCGGCTACCAGCACCAGGTGCTGCGCATCGACATCGAAGGCGGCAAGGCGCAGGACATCGTGGCGCTGCAGGTGCCGCGCGCGGTCGAGCTGCTGCGCGTGCCGGCCCAGCCGGCCCCCTTGAAGCAGGTGATCGCGGAACTGGTCGGCCTCGAGCTGCCGGATGCGCAGCTGCACGAACAGCCCTACCTGGAAGTCCGGGTGCTGCTGGACGGCCCCGAGCCCAGCCTGCGCGCCCAGGTCGAAGCGGCGCTGGAAGGCAAGCCGGTGCGCCTGGCGAAGATCGAGCCGACCCGCAAGCTGGTCACCGCGGCCGGCTTTGAGCCCGCCCTCAGCCTGGACCAGCTGGCCCAGCTGCAGCCGGACGACATCTTCCAGCGCCTGTGGCAGCAGCGCTTCGGCGAGGACGCTCCGCCCGACCAGCTGGCGGCATTCGCCGAGCTCATGGCAGGTGGCGTATGAAGATCCTGCGCATCGGCGGCAAGAACCTGGCCTCGCTGGCCGGCGAATTCGAAGTCGACTTCGACCGCGAACCGCTGGCATCGAGCGGCCTGTTCGCCATCAGCGGCCCTACCGGCGCCGGCAAGAGCACCCTGCTCGACGCGCTGTGCCTGGCCCTGTACGACGCCACCCCGCGCCTGATCAAGGGCCCGCGCGCCGGCAACTTCCTGCCCGACGTCGGCGAGGACATGCTGTCGGTGCAGGACCGCCGCACCCTGCTGCGGCGCGGCGCCGCCGAGGCCTATGCGGAAGTCGACTTCGTCGGCAACGACGAGGGCCGCTACCGCGCGCGCTGGAGTGTGCGCCGCTCGCGCAACCGCGCCGGCGGCGCCCTGCAGCCCGTCACCATGAGCCTGCAGCGCCTGCCGGACCTGCATCCGATCGGCGGCACCAAGACCGAGGTGCTGGGCGAGATCGAGCGCCGCATTGGCCTGTCCTTCGAACAGTTCACGCGTTCGGTGCTGCTGGCCCAGAACGAGTTCTCGGCCTTCCTGCGCACCGACGAGAACGAACGCGGCGAACTGCTGGAGACCCTCACCGGCAGCACCGTCTACGGCGAGATCTCGCGGCGCGCCTTCGAACGCTGGCGCCAGGAACAGGAAGCGATGCGGCGCCTCACCGCGCGCCTGCAGGACCAGGCGCCGCTCTCCCCGGCCGAACGGGAAGAGCGGCGCCTGGTCCTGCAGGCGCGCGGTGAGGCGCCGCATCGCTTCCTGTTCCTGGCGCCAGCGTTCGAAGGCGCGCCGCGAGATCTCGCCGTAGACGGTGCTGCCGGTGAGGGTCTCCAGC
>CAJYXO010000195.1 GCA_913778765.1 uncultured Massilia sp.
AGGACACCCGCCACCTGCAGGCCTTCGAGCGCGCGGCCCAGGCGATCCCGCAGGTGCTGTCCTGCCACCGGATTTCGGGGCGCTACGATTACCAGCTGATGGCAGTGGCGGAAGACTTGCAGGCCTACGGCGTGTTCGCCGAGAGCTACATCAACGGACTGCCGAGCGTGAAGGAGGTGTACACCTCGTTCGTGATGCGCGAGGTGAAGGCGCCCGGCGTCGTGCCGATGCCGGGCGGCGGCTGATCACAAGGCGCCGAGATATTTGCGGATCGCGTCGTTGACCGCCTGCGGCTGGTCGATCATCGCGAAGTGGCGGGCCGGCGCCACCGTCACCACCTCGAGCTTCGGCGTGCCCTGCATCAGCGCGCGGTAGTAATCGGCCTTGGCGTTGGCGGTGAGTCCCTGCTGGCCGCCGTCGGCATCGAAGTAGGGCGAGATCACCAGCACCGGCGCCTGGATGTCCTTCAGGCCTGGCCGCAGGTCGAGTTCCAGGTCGTCGGCGGCGTACTGGCCGACCGAGGCGGGATCGCTGCGGCCGGTGAGCTTGGCGATGTCGTCGGCCTTGCCCATGTCCATGACGCCGATGGTGCGCATGTAGCCCTGCTGCTGTGCGGCGAAGGCGGCCGGCGTCTGGCCCGCCAGGCGGGCCTTCATGCCGGCGGCGTAGCGGCTGCGTTCCGCCGGCGGCAGCGCTTCGGTGCCGGGCATCACCGGCAGGCCGTCGATGGCGACCACGCCGCCCACCTGGGCCGGCTTGTCCTCGGCCACCGCGATCGCCATGGTCGCGCCGAGGCTGTGGCCGACGATCACCGGCTTGTCGAGGCGGCGCTGTTCGATCAGCTTCGCCACCGCGGCGCGGCTGGCGGCGAAGGCGTTGGCCGGGGCGGCCGGGCGGCCGTCGAAGCCGGGCAGGGTCAGCACGTAGACGGCGTGGTCGGCGCTGAAGGCGCGCACCGTTTCCTGCCACACCCAGCCGCCGGTCGCCAGGCCCGGGATCAGGATCAGCGGGCGGCCCTTGCTTCCGTGGCGTTCGACCAGCACGCCGTCGATCTCGAAATGCTCGGCCGGGGCGAGGGTGGCGGCGAAGCGGTTGGCCGGCGGCGCGGCGGGCGCCGGCTCTGCCGCGCGGCTGGAACCGGCGGACACCAGGGCGACGAGGATGGCGACGACGAATGCAGGCAGTCTGGTGCAGGTTTTCATGCTGGCTCCTGTTCGGGGAAGAAGATGGCTTCGATCGGTTGTGTGAAGAGTTTCGATATCGCGAAGGCCAGGGGCAGGCTGGGGTCGTACTTGCCGGTCTCGATGGCGATCACGGTCTGGCGCGAGACGCTCAGCAGCTCGGCCAGGTGGGCCTGGCTCCAGCCCTGTGCGGCGCGCAGCTCGCGGATCTGGTTTTTCATCGGCCGCTCACTTTGCGGCCCAGGTTCACGGCGGCCACGCTCAGGCCCATCACGATCCACACGTAGAAGGCCGACAGCTTGGGGAAGCCGGCGGTCTCGAGGAAGCCGTAGGTGAAGGTGACGGCGCCGGTAATGGCGGTGGCGATGGCCAGGTTTTCCAGCATGCGCATGCGCTGGTATTCGTCGATCCGGGCGACGTGGCGGACGATGGTGCGGATCATCATGCCGAAGCCGATCATCGGCGTGACCAGCACCAGGGTGCGCAACCAGCCTTCCTGCATCGGGCGGCCGAAGCGGATTGCGGCAAACAGTAATACGGTATAAACCACGAGCGCCGTCATCAGTTCGACGAAGTAGGCACGGGCGACACGTTTCTCATGCATTTGACCACCTCCTTGTGATGTAAAGTTTGCTTGTCATGTAAAGCATGCTTGACATCCTATGCCTCACCAAGTTCGATGTCAAGCTCCCTTTACATATATTTTTGCGCACCCGTATCGACTACAATGCCGCCCCATGAGCACCCCCGATTCCCCACGCCGCGCGATCGTCATCGGCGGCGGCCCCGCCGGCCTGATGGCGGCCGAGATCCTGTCCGCCGGCGGCGCGCGGGTCGACCTGTACGACGCCATGCCGTCGGTCGGCCGCAAGTTCCTCCTGGCCGGCAAGGGCGGCATGAACATCACGCATTCGGAAGACATCGACGCTTTCGCGGGCCGCTACGGCCAGCGCCGCGAACAGGTGTCGGCATGGCTGGACGGCTTCACGCCGCAGCAGGTGCGCGCGTGGATCCACAGCCTCGGCGTCGACACCTTCGTCGGCAGCTCGGGCCGCGTGTTCCCGACCGACATGAAGGCCGCGCCGCTGCTGCGCGCCTGGCTGCACCGCCTGCGCGAAAGCGGGGTGCGCTTCCACATGCGGCACCGCTGGCTGGGCTGGCGCGACGGCCGGCTGCTGTTCTCGACCCCGGACGGCGAGCTGCTGGACAGCGCCGACGCCACCGTGCTGGCGCTCGGCGGCGCCAGCTGGGCGCGGCTCGGCTCGGACGGCGCCTGGGTCCCGCTGCTGCGGGAAAAGGCCGTCGAGGTGGCGCCGCTGGCGCCGATGAACTGCGGCTTCGACTGCGGCTGGAGCGAGCATTTCGCCGGCCGCCACGCCGGCGCGCCGCTGACCACCGTGGCGCTGGCCGTGGACGATGTCGACGGCCGGCGCATCTACCGCAAGGGCCAGTTCGTGGTCACCGCCACCGGCATCGAAGGCAGCCTGGTGTACGCGCTGTCCGCGCAGATCCGCGACCGCATCGCGCGCGACGGCCAGGCCATCGTGTATATCGACCTGCTGCCGGACCACGCGCCGGAACGGGTGCTGGAAGAGGTGCTGCGTCCACGCGGCTCGCGTTCGATGTCCAGCCACCTGCAGGGCCGGCTCGGCCTCAAGGGCGTGAAGGCGGGCCTGCTGCACGAGTGCCTGGACAAGGCCGGCTACGCGAATCCGGAAACGCTGGCGCGCGCGATCAAGGCGCTGCCCCTGGCGGTGCTGCGTCCGCGTCCGATCGATGAAGCGATTTCCAGCGGCGGCGGGGTGCGCTTCGATGCGCTGGAGGGCGCGACCGGCATGCTGCGCGCACTGCCGGGCGTGTTCGTGGCGGGCGAGATGGTGGACTGGGAAGCGCCGACCGGCGGCTATCTGCTGACCGCCTGCTTCGGCAGCGGGCGCGCCGCCGGACAGGGCGCGCTGGACTGGCTGATGCGCTCTAGTCCTGGAAATTGACGCTGCCGCTGCCGGTGCGGCTCACTTCGCGGTTGTCCGGGTTGCCATAGACGGTGATGGCGCCGCTGCCGGTCATCTCCGCGTGCACGCGCTTGCTGGCGTACAGGGAGCTGGTGCCGGAGCCATGGTGCGACAGCGTGGCCGTTTCCGCGCGCAGGTGGCGGCCATCGAGTTCGCCGGAGCCGGCGACTTCGGCATGCAGCTCGCGGGCGCCGCCCACCAGGGTCATGTGGCCCGAGCCTTTGACGTCGGCGACCACGCGCTCGGCATTGCCGCCGGTGACTTCCATGTCGCCGCTGCCGTGCAGGCCGGCGTCTATCTCGCGGTAGCGGCCGTTGAAGCGCAGGCCGGCGTTGCCGTCGACGTTGACCGCGATCTTTTCGCCCGAGAAGCCGCTCACCGTGTGCTGGCCGCTGCCGCTGATGTTGAGCTGCTCCAGCGTCGGCAGCACCAGGGTCACTTCGATCGGCTGGCGGTGGCGCAGCAAGATGCCGCGCGGACCGATGTGGAGGGCGCCGTCGTCGACGGTGGTGTCGACGTTGGCCAGCAGGCGCTGCTCGCCGCGCACCTCGAGCGAGGCCGACGGTCCCTGGCGCAGGGTCAGGTTGATCGGGCCGCTGACTTCGACCTCCTGGACGCTGGCGCCGAGCGTGCGTTTTTCGGTGGCGACCAGGCGGCTGCCCGGGCTGGTGCTGCCGGCGCCGACGCCTTGCGCCCGCAGCACGCTCCAGGAGGCGCCGATCAGCAGCAGGGCCAGCAACAGCAGGGCGAATCCGGTTTTGATGAGTGCGCGCATGCTGTCCTCAATGCCCTCTGAGCAGGGAAAAATTCATCTGGATGTAGCGCTTGACGCCGACGAAGGTATAGCGCGTCACCACCAGGGACAGCAGGAACAGTGCGATCCCGCCCAGCACCATGCCGAAGCCGACCACGGTCTGGGTGGTGCGCGACTCGGCGTCCATGTCGGTGGTGATGTGCAGGGTGTTGCCGGCCACGGCTTCGGCGCCGCGGCGCAGGCGCGAGGGATCGCGCGCTTCGTCGGGCGGCAGCGGGTCGGCGCCTTCCTCGTGCACGTGGATGCCGGTGTCGTCGATCTGCACGCGCAGCTGGCGCTTGGCGCCGTCGTCCTCGTCGTCGATCTGGACGTAGCGGGTCGGCAGGTCGAGCAGCAGCTCGCCGTTGCCGGCCAGGCCGCTGGCGGTAATGGCGATGCCGCTCAGGTAGAAGGCCAGCGCCGCCACGTACAGCGCGAACAGCAGCGCCGAGTACACCATCGCCGGCACGATCATGAAGAGATTGAAGATCGCCAGGCCGGCGCCCGAGATCAGCACGCGCAGCACGCTGGCCGGGCTGCGCTTTTGCAGTTGCGCGCCTGGTTGTGCGTTCAGTTGCGCGCTGTAGCTGTTGGCGCGCAGCGTGCCTGCGATGCGCGCCGGGTCGTCGAGCTCGCGCGCCACGTCCTGTTCGCTGCGCCCGGCGTTGCTGCCATCGACGAAGCGCTGTTCGTAATAGCCCAGGGTCTTGGCCTGCACGTCGGGCGGCAGGCCGAGCATGGCGCGCTTGAGCTGGTCGAGGAATTCGAGCTTGCCCATCATCGTGTCCGCCTCGGTATGCATCTTAGTTCCGCATCAACATCGGTACGGCGTTGGCGCCGGCAGCGGCGGCATCCTGGCCGGGGTGCAGCAGCACCGCCGTCGCCGCGGTGACGAAGGCGAGCAGGAGCAGGGTGCGCAGGCCGAGGGAGAGGTTCATTTTGCAAATCCGCCAACACTTGTTTCGATGGTGCTACTGTACCCGCGCCATCGACCCGACGCCACGCATGTGCGACAGGCTGCTGAATTGGCGGGGCAGGCTGCGCCAGGGGCGGATGGCCGTATGTCACCGGGCGCGTCTCAAAGCCAGCCGGGCCGCGGCCCGGCCGCTGCGCACGGCCGTTTCCAGGGTGGCCGGGTAGTCGCCGGCGGTGTAGTCGCCGGCCAGGAACAGGCCCGGCAGGGCGGTGGCATTGCCGGGGCGGAGCAGGCCCGGCGTGCAGGCGAAGGTGGCGCGCTTTTCCGTCAATACCCGGGTCCAGCGCGGCTGGCGCAGGGCCGCCTGGCCGAAGGCGTCCGCCAGCTGGGCCGCAACCAGCGACGCCAGCGCGTCCTGGTCCAGCGCGGCGGCGTCCCGCGCGGCGCTGATCACGACCGCCACCAGGCCATCCTGGCCCGGGTCGAGCTGGCCGCGGTCGAAGGCGAACTGGCCCCAGGCGCCGGCGGACGGTTCGTCGAGCAGGGCGCAGAAGGGCAGCGGCAGGTGCAGGCCCGGATCGTATTGCAGGTAGACGGTGGCAATCGGCTCGTAGGCGAAGGCGTCGAGCCGGGCCGCCAGTTCGCCGGCGCCGGGCAGGCCGCGCAGCAGGGCGCCGGT
The DNA here is from genome assembly GCA_913778765.1 of uncultured Massilia sp. Classification (GTDB taxonomy): domain Bacteria; phylum Pseudomonadota; class Gammaproteobacteria; order Burkholderiales; family Burkholderiaceae_D; genus Telluria. The sequence continues at coordinate 5,582 of CAJYXO010000195.1, forward strand.
CTGCCATGCCGGCGTGGCCAGCAGCACGGCGTCGAAG
>CAJYXO010000196.1 GCA_913778765.1 uncultured Massilia sp.
AGGGCGCTCTCCGTGATCTCCAGGCACAGTCGCGCCGCCGGCACGCCGTGGAATTCGAGCAGGGCCTTGACCCTCCGCGGCAGTTCCGGGTCGAGCAGGTCGAGCGTCGACAGATTGGCCGACACCGCAATCCCGAGGCCTTGCGCTTCCCATTGCGCCAGCTGGCGGATGGCGGCGTCCAGCACCCAGGGCGTGATTTCGCGGATGAAGCCGGTCTGCTCGGCAAACGGGATGAAGCCGATCGGCGGCACCATGCCGCGCTGCGGATGGCGCCAGCGCAGCAGGGCTTCGGCGGCGACGATGCGCCCGGTCTTCAGGTCCTGCTTGGGCTGGTAGGCCAGCGTGAACTGGCTTTCCGCCATGGCGGCGCGCATGTCACCGATCAATGACAATTGTTCCGGCGCCGGTTCCGCGCCGGCCTCGCTGGTCAGGGCCAGGCCGGCGCGGCGGCGCCGGGCCGCCGCCAGCGCCAGCTCGGCGCGCCGCAGCAGGGTGCCGGCGTCCAGGCCGTCCTGCGGATACAGGGCGATACCGATGCTGCCGCCGATGTCGAGGCGCTGGCCGTCCAGCGTGATCGGGTCGCGCAGGCGCGCCAGGACGGCCGCCGCGAAGCCGCGCGCGCAATCCTCGCCGGCGATGTCGAGCAGGAAGGCGAAGCGCGCGCCCCACAGGCGCGCCACCATGAGCGGCGGCTGTTCCAGGCTCGAGATGCGCCCGGCGACTTCGCGCAGCAGGCGGTCGCCCACCTGGTAGCCGAGCGCCTTGTTGATCAGGGCGAAGCGGTCGATGTTCAGCACCGCCACCGCGCGCGCGCCGCCGGCCGGCAGCCGCGCGAACGTCTCGAGGAAGCGGGTGCGGTTCGGCAGGTCGGTGAGGCCGTCCACATACGCCAGGCGCACGATGCGTTCCTCGCGGCTGGCGATGCCGTCGCGCATATGGGCGAAGCTGGTGGCCAACTGGCCGATCTCGTCCTGCGGCAGGGCCGGCAGCGGCTGGTCGTAGTCGCCCTGGGCGATGCGGTGCGCGGCCCGCGACAGTTCGTCGAGCGGCTGGACGACGCGGCGCGCCAGCATCACGCTGCCGAGCGCGAACACCAGCACGGCGGCGCCGACCACGCCCAGCAGGCGGGCCAGCAGTTGTTCGAAGGGCGCCTGGACCTGGGCCACCGGCAGCTGCAGCACGGCCTGCATGGCGCCGTCGAGCGGCAGGCGCATGGTGCGCCAGGATTCGCCGCGCACTTCCTGCAGTTCCTGCGCGCCGGCCGCGGGCAGGCGCGACAGCGGCAGGGCGGTGCGCTGCCGTTCGTCGAAGGAGGACGCCAGCAGCACCGGCCCGCGCGCGCCGAAGCGCACCACGTGCACGGCCAGGCCGGTGATCTCCGCCATGTCGCGCGCCCAGCGGTCGTCGACCTGGAAGGCCATCGCCACCCAGGCGATGCGGCGCGGCGCCATGATCGGCACCAGCACCACCTGGTAGAGCTGGCCGTTGCGCATCTGGCGGAAGCCGGCGCTGCGTCCGTTCGCTTCGGCGTCCTGCAGCAGGTCGGGGAAGGGGAAGGCGTCGCCGGGGCCGGTCACGCGCTGGGAGCTGGCGATCAGCGCGCCATCGAGGCTGGCCACCATCATGACGTCGGCGTGGATGCGCTGGCCGTGGTTCGCGATCACCGAGCGCACCGTGGGCTGGTCCTGGGTCGCGATCGCTTCGCGGAAGGCGAAGTCCGCGGACAGGACGCCGGCCGCCGTTTCGAGCTGGCGCTGGTTCTGTTCGAGCAGGCGCTGGAACACCTTGGCGCCCACCGCCAGTTCGCTGCGGCCTTCGCTGCCGACGATGCGCGCGCTACTGTCGTGCACCAGCGCCAGCACCAGCGCCATGACCAGCACCAGCAGGCCCACGAACACGAGGACGATGCGGCGCTGGAGCGAACTCGGGGCCATCGGGAAGCGCATGGTGGTCGTCAGTAGCTTTCCTGGTCGACCGTGGTGTGGGGCTTGGGCTCGCGCGGGCGCGCGTCCAGCACCAGCTTCATCCTGGCCGTGGCCGCGCCATCCGCGCCGACCTCGATCTCGGTGGCGGGCATGCGCGCCTTCTGCCGCGGATGCCAGAGCTGCAGGCGGTAACGCCCGGCGGGAACGTTCGTCACGCGGACCTGGCCGTCGGCGCCGGTCTTGCCGAAATACGGCGATTCGACCACCAGCACATAGGCTTCCATCCAGTCGTGGATATTGCAGCCGATGACGACTTCGCCGGGCTTGTCGAAGGCGATCGGCTGGCCCGGCTTGCCGGCGTAGAGCTTGATCTCGAAGCGCTTCGGCTGCGAGAACGAGTAGACGTGGTGGCGCACGGTGTCGTTGTTGGGGAAGTCGACCGCGGCGCCGGTCTGCACCACCGTCACCCAGGGCGCGAATTCCTGGCCGCGCTGCTCGATCACGGCGTGCGCAGCGGCGTGCGCACGCGTCTTCGGCGCCGGCGCCGCGCCGGCCAGCGGTTCCAGCACGACGGCGGCATCCGGCAGCGCCTTACCGGACGCGGTCTGGACCAGTCCTTCGAAGGTCACGGCGCCGGCCGCGGCGGTGCTCAGGGACAGGGCAAGCGACAGCGGCAGGGACGCGCGCAGGAACATCATCGATTTACTGGTCGAGCTGGAGGCTGGGGGCGATCTGCCAGACTTCGGTGCTCAAGCTGCCGTCGCGGTAGGTGAGGGCATGCCAGACCTTGACCGGCACCTGGCCGCCGTAGTCGGCGCGCTGCTGCACCGTCGCGCCTTTCGGATTGGCGAAGGAGACCAGCTTGCCGAAATTCGCGGGACGCGGCTTGCCGGCATTCGCGGCGATGAATTTCTGCCAGACGGCGCGGATCTCGGCCTTGCCGCGATAGCGGCCGTCGAGCGGACCGCCGACCCATTCCATGTAGGCGTCGTCGGCGTAATCCTGCATCAGCGCGTCCAGGTTGCCGGCGGCGACCGCTTCCAGGTGGGCGTGCGCCCTGGCGTCATCGAGCGGGCCGGCAACGGCGTGGCCGCAGCCCAGCGCCGCCAGGACGGTGAATGAGCTCGTCAGACCGAGCTGCTTGAATTTCCGGATCATCGGGAACTATCCCTCGTCATCTTGTGAAAGTGGAAATTTATGATACACAAAATCAAGAAAGGTTTTTAAAAACTTCCAGCGTCGTTGTTTTTGGGTGTCAATACGCCGCCGTGGATCCGTTCGAATTCCTCGATCGGCACCGGCATGCCCAACAGGTAGCCCTGCAAGGCATCGCAGCCGCAGCGCAGCAGGTAGTCGCGTTGCGTTTCATGTTCCACACCTTCCGCGATGACCTGCAGCTTGAGCTTGCGCGCCATGGCGACGATGGCATCGACCAGTGGGGCTTCATGCGGCGTCAGCAGCAGGTCATGGGTGAACGAGCGGTCGACCTTCAATGCCGCCAGCGGAAAGCGGCGCAGGTAGGCGAGCGAAGAATAGCCGGTGCCGAAGTCGTCGAGCGCCAGCTGCACGCCCTGGGCTCGGAGCTGGTGCATGCGTTCGATCAGCGCCTCGGTGTCGTCGGCGAACACGCTCTCGGTGAGTTCGAGGCACAGCTTGGCGGGGCTGGCGCCGCTGGCGGCGAGGACCTCGGCCACGGTTTGCGGGAAGTCGGCTTCGCGCAGCTGGTGCACGCTGACGTTCACCGCCAGCTTGAGCTTGCCCAGCTGCGGATCGGCCGCCCAGCGCGCCAGGGCGCGGCAGCTTTCTTCCAGGACGTAGCGTCCGAGCGGCACGATCAGGCCGGAGGCTTCGGCCGCGGCGATGAATTCGTTCGGGCCGACCACGCCGCGTTGCGGGTGCAGCCAGCGCACCAGCACCTCCGCGCCGCAGGGCCGGCCATCGCGTCCGAACTGGGGCTGGCAGTACAGCACGAAATGGCGTTGCGTGAGCGCTTCGCGCAAGGCCTCATGCAGCGCCGCCTGGCGTTCGGCGGCGGCCTGCATGTCGGGCCCGAAGAAGCGCAAGGTGTTGCGGCCATCGGCCTTGGCCCGATGCATGGCGAGGTCGGCTTGCTTGAGCACCGTGTCCACCCGGTCGACGCCGCCGCCGAACACGGCGATGCCGATGCTGGGCGTGATGGCGCCGCTGCCGGCCGGCAGCCGGCAGGGTTCCGCCAGCAGCTTTTGCACTGCGCGCGCGCTGTCCGCCGCGCCGGCGCGGGCTGCGCCGATGGACTGGCCCAGGTCGTCGAGCACGAGGACGAATTCGTCGCCGCCAAAGCGGGACAGCAGATTCCCGCCCTGCGCCAGGCCGCGCAAGCGTTCGGCCGCCTGGCGCAGCAGCAGGTCGCCGCTGTCATGGCCCAGCGTGTCGTTGAGCAGCTTGAAGTTGTCGAGGCCGATCAGCAGCAGGGCGCCGAAGCGTCCGCCGCGGGCGCAACGGGCCAGCGCCTGTTCGAGCTGCTCGACCAGGAGCCGCCGGTTGGGCAGGCCCGTCAAATGGTCGAAGTAGGCAAGCTCGTAGATGCGCCGCTCCGCTTTCTTGCGCTCGGACAGATCGGTGTTGGTGCCGGCGATGCGGACCGCATTGCCGTCCGCGTCGCGCAAGACATAGCCGCGCGAGAGCACCGGCACGTAATGGCCATCCTTATGGCGCAGGCGGAATTCGACGCCGTACCCCTGGCGGTGGCTGTCGAGCAGCCCGGGCAGGAGGCTTGCCAGGCGCGCCTGGTCGTCGGGATGCGCCAGGCGGGTCCAGAGGCCGGCGTCGGCCGGCAGCTCGCCTGGCGCATACCCGAGCATGTCCCACCAGCGCTCGGAATAATAGAGATTGCCGGTCGCCAGGTCCCAGTCCCAGTGGGCGTCGGTCGAGCCCCGCAGCGCCAGCCGCAGCCGTTCTTCCGCCTTTTGCATCGACTGTTCGGCATATTTGAGCGCCGTGCAATCCGTGAAGCAGACGATCACACGCAACATGTCCTCGTGTTCGTCGAATTCTGGATAGGCGTTGCACAACAGCCAGCGGATCCGGCCGTCCGGCAGGCCGGGGACGCCGACGACCTGGTCGGGCAGGTTTTCGCCGCTGCGCAGCACCCGGTTGACGGGATAGTCGGACGGCCGCATGTCGCTGCCGTCCTCGTGCACGAACTGCCACACGGTCCCGTTCGACTCCGCGCCCACCAGCTCGGTATGGCTATGGCCCAGCAGCCGGCATGCAAGGTGGTTGGCGGACAGGATGCGGCCATCCGTCGCATGGATGATGACGCCGGCGGGCAGATTGTCGAACAGCTCGTCGATCCGGGGCAACTTGCCTGGCGCCCTGTGGGTGTGCGGAGAAGGTGATCGCGGGTGATGACGCATGACGGCCTCTTCGGTTGTCAAACAAGCATAGCAGAAGCTCAGCGCAGTTCGTGCAGCGCGATGCCGCCGAAGGCATCGCCCCAGGCGCTGAAATCGCTTTCCAGCGACGGCAGCAGGCGCAGCAGGACGCCTTTGTCCTTGTGGAAGGTGGTGGCGCTGCCGTCGATTTCGCGGGTCGACTGCAGGCGGAAGCCTTCCGCATCCGCCGCCCCGGCGACGGGTTCGCGCAGCAGCGCCAGCACCTGCTGGCCGCCGATCTTCAGGCGCAGCAGGTCCGCGGCCTCGCCGGCGCCGGCGCGCACGTAGCGGCGCTGGGTCTCGGGTGCGATCTCGCCTGCTTCGAGGGCGATCCGTACCTGCCTGCGGTGGCGCGCGGCCCAGTCGAGGAAGGGGACGGCGAATTCGCCGATCTCCGAAGGATCGGTGCGGTAGTCCATCACCACCAGGGCATCCGCCAGCGGCGCCAGGCTTTCGAGCAGGGCGGACTTGCCATCCCACCAGAACGGCACCACCAGTTCCAGGCGCAGGCCGCCGGCGGCCTCGCGCAGGGTGCGCGCCATCGCCAGGTAGCGCGCATCCCAGTCGGCCTTGCCGACACCGTATTCGGGCAGCAGATAGGGTTCGACGTCGAACTGCAGGCCGGCCAGGCGCGCGGCCGGTTCCGCCGCGGCGTTGTAGGCGGCATAGGCGCGCACCATGCGCGCCAGCGCCGGCAACTGGGTGGGCAGCACCATGTGCGGATCGCCGTCCACGCTCAGCACGCGGATGCCGCGGCCGGCGGCGGCGCGGATGAAGGCGGCCAGCCGGGCCGGCTCATGCACCTTGCCGTCCTTGAACGGCACGGTGATGAAGAGTTCGCGTACGCCGTGGGCCGCGGCCCAGTCGAGCAGGGCGGGGCCGCGCCCGCGCCAGTCGGCCGCCTTCCATACCCAGGTCGAGCGCGCAGCCGGCCTGGCGTCCGGTGCGGGATCGGGTTCGAGGGCGAGCGTTTCGATGGCCAGGCTGGACGCCTTGGCCGGGCATTGCAGCACGAAGTGGCGCCAGCCGGCGCGGTCGAGGGCATCGGGCAGGGCCAGGCGCAGCGGCGCGCTCGAGGCCCGCGCCCGCAGCGCACCGAGGCCGATCGGATTTTCGCTGGCGGCGGCGGCGGCGTCCGCTGCCGCCAGCGCGAAACCGCCGTCACCGCTGTAGCTCGTTGCCAGGCGCAGGCGCGCGCGCGGCAGGAACCACGGCCCGCCCAGCAGCACGCCGGCCGGACGCGCGCCGGCGTCGCAGGCCACCGTCAGGCGGCCGCTTTCCAGCGTGAGCTTCACCCTTTCCTCGACGCCGTAGGCGCGCGCCTGCATGTGCGCCAGCAGGTTGGCGCGCAGCGGCATGGGGCTGGGCCGCGGCGTGCCGGGACGCGAGGACGGCAGCACGTGTTCGCCGACGGCGAAACGGCCGTCGCGCACGCGGCCGTGCAGCAGGACGGTGCGTTCGATCTCTTCGCCGGCCGCCAGCGGGAACAGGGTCTCGACCCTGGCGCCCGGCGGCAGCGCGAGGCTGCGGCAGCCGGGGCGCGCGGCCTGCGCATCGGCGAACCAGCGCAGCGGCGCGTCGTCGGCGCCGGCAGTGTCGGCGTAGGGCTGCTGCGCCGACACCGCCTCGCGAGGGCACAGGTGCAGCCAGGCGGCGTGGGCGGGCGCGGTCATGGCGAGGAGGAGCAGCGGTAGAAGCAGGCGGCGCATGGCGCGGGGCTCAAGCCTTGTCGGCCATGGCGCCCTTGCGCGTCATCGCGCCCCAGGTGGCTTCCTTCTGCATGGCCCAGCGGAACAGGCCGACCAGGCGCCACCAGGTGTTCAGCTGGCGGTAGCCGAAGTTCTCGACCAGCACCACCAGGCCCAGGGCCAGCAGCTGCTTGCCGCGCGGGTAGATGTGGAAGGACATCTCTTCCAGCAGCAGGCCGGAGGCGGACAGCAGGATGCCGAGCCCGATCGCCACGAACATGAAGGTCGAGAAGGCCTGCCAGGAGATCTCGCCCATCAGGAAGGAGAAGGTCATGAACAGGTAGCCGCCCACCTCGACCAGGGGGCCGAGCCATTCGAACAGCAGCATGAAGGGGAAGGCCAGCCAGCCCGGCACGCCGCCGTTCCTGGAGAACATCAGGCCCCAGTTGGCGTTCAGGCTTTCGGCCAGGCCGCGCTGCCAGCGGATGCGCTGGTTCTTCAGGGTCTTGAAATCTTCCGGCGCCTCGGTCCAGCATACCGGATCCGGCACGAATTCGATGCGGTAGGGCTGGCGCCGCGCGCGCAGCAGGCGGTGCAGGCGCACGATCAGTTCCATGTCCTCGCCGATGGTGTCCGGGCGGTAGCCGCCGACGCTGACCACGGCATCCTTGCGGAACACGCCGAAGGCGCCGGAGATGATCAGCATGCCGTTCACGGCCGACCAGCCGAGTCGCCCGAACAGGAAGGCGCGCAGGTATTCGACCACCTGGAACAGGGCCAGCGGATTGCGCGGCAGGCCGACTTTCGTCAGGAAACCGCCTGCCACTTCGCAGCCGTTGGCGATGCGGATGGTGCCGCCGGTGGCGACCACGGTCGGGTCGCGCAGGAAAGGCTGGGTCACGCGTTCCAGGCTGTCGCGCTGCAGGATCGAGTCGGCGTCGACGCCGCAGAACAGTGGGTAGCGCGCGGCATTGATGCCGGCATTCAGCGAGTCCGCCTTGCCGCCGTTGAACTTGTCGATCACGCGCAGGTTCGGGAAGCGGGTCGAGCGGTAGATCGCGCGGATCTCTTTCGTCGGGATCAGGCGGCGGTAGGCTTCGGGGAAGGGCAGCAGGCCGAACTCGCGCTTCAGCACTTCCAGGGTGGCGTCCTTCGAACCGTCGTTGACGACCACGACTTCGTATTCGGAATAAGTCAGCTGCAGCATCGAACGCACCGAGGCGGCGATGGTCGCTTCCTCGTTATACGCCGGCACCAGGATGCTGACCGGCGGCTCCAGGCCGGAGTAGGCGCGCGGCAGGTCGTCCAGCATCTCTTCCTCGCCCTTGCGGTGCAGGGTGCGCAGGGACAGCAGGTTCAGCACCAGGTAGCCGCCGTTCAGCAGCACGAAATAGCACAGCACGAACCAGGTGACGAACTGGATCAGCAGGTGGTGAAAGTTCATGCGGCCTCCGCGCCGGTCTTTTCGTTCCTGTCGGCGGCGGCATCGCGTTCCGCCATCACCTGGGACAACATGTCGGCGGCGTAGCGGTCTTCGAGCGACGCGTGCAGGGCATAGAGATCGGTGCGCGTCATCCACGGCAGCTCGACCAGTGCCTGGGCCGCGCGGTAGCGCACCCACCATTCGCGGTCGGCCAGCATCGCCACCAGGCGTCCGGTGTCGCCGCGGTCGCCGATGCGGCCGAGGGCCTTGGCGGCCTGCACCCGCACCTGCCAGTCGGGGTGCGCCAGCAGGGCGCGCACGGCGTCCTGCAGCAGCGGGTTGCCGACGATGCGCAGGGCCGCGGTGACGACCGCCACGTCCTCGTTCGCCAGGGCCGTCGTCAGGACCTCGGCCGGCAGCTCGATGCGCAGGGCGTCGGCGATGCGCAGCGCGCGCGGCAGGCGCGAGGCTTCGAGGCGCGGCAGCATCCCGGCCAGCACCGCCGCCACCGGCGTGCCGGCCTGCTGCAGGATGCCGGCCACGTGCGACATGGCCCAGTCGTCGCGCTCGATGAACAGGGGCGTCAGGTATTCGGCGGCGGCGCGCGGATCGATCCGCACCAGCGCCCACAGCGCCGTCACCGACAGGGTCGGGTCGTCCATGCCGGTCAGGCGCAGCAACTGGGGCCAGGCCGCGCGGTCCCGCAGGTGGCCCAGCATCAGCGCGGCCAGCAGGCGTTCGGTGCGCGCGCGGCGGCCCAGCATGGCGCGCGCGTCGGCGTCCAGGCCGAGGCGGCAGGCGATCAGGTTGAGGGCGCCGCCGGCTTCGCCGCGCAGCGAGGCTTGCAGGTGCACCCACAGCTTGATGAAGTGCAGGCGCTCGCCGGGCAGCAGGCGCGGCAGTTGTTCGGGGACGTCGCCGACGATGGCGGCATTCAGGATCGGGCGCCAGCGCGCCAGGGTGCGCGCCTCGCGGCGCTGGCGGGCGCGCAGGGCGATGCGCAGGCGCACGATCTGCAGCCCGAGCAGGAGCGTCAGGAACAGGGCGGCGATCCCGGTCCAGAACGCGGCCGCCAGGATCGGGTCGCCGGGGACCGGCATGCCCCGCAGGGTCATGCGGCGGACTTGAGGAAGCGGCGCAGGCGGGCCAGCAGTTCCTGCGGCTGGAAGGGCTTGATGATGAAGTCGTCGGCACCGGCGTCGAGCGCGCGCACGGTATCGCGCTCGGTGTTCTTCGCGGTCAGCATGATCACCGGGGTGTCCTGCCAGGCCGGCTGGGCGCGGATCAGGCCGACGATCTCGAAGCCGTCCACATAAGGCAGCATCACGTCCAGCAGCACCAGGTCCGGGGCCGGATTCGCGATCACCCAGGCGCTGGCGGCGCGGCCGTCGCCGACGTGGGTGACGCGGTAGCCCTGGCGTTCCAGCATGAAGGTGAGAACGTGGGCGATGTGGACGTCGTCCTCGACGACGAGGACGGAAGGCTGTGCGCTCATGACGGTGCGGCCAGCGGACGGCGGCCAAAAAGTTGCTCTGAGGCTCTATTATACCCACCGGATGTCGTCAAATTTCACATTCGGCGGCGCGCGCAAGCCGGTTTGTGGCCTGCGCGCGACTACTTGTGGTCAGCCTGCAAAGTGTGTCGTCAACTTGTTGGCAACTCAGCCTGGCAGATCGAACAGCAGCAGTTCGGCCGCTTCGGCATGCGCCAGCACGATGCGCTCCTCGCCGCCGAGCTTCACGGCATCGCCGCCCTGCAGGGCCACGCCGTTGACCTCGACCCGGCCGCGGATCACGTGCACATAGCCCAGGCGCCCGGCCGCCAGCGGGTGCTCGACCCGGTCGTCGCCGTCCAGGATGGCGGCGTACAGCCCGGCGTCCTGGTGGATCAGCACCGAGCCTTCGCGGCCGTCGCCGGAGGCGATCAGGCGCAGCCTGCCCTGCTTTTCCTCGGCCGCGAAGTGCTTCTCTTCATAGCTCGGCGGGATGCCCTGGGCGTTTGGCTGGATCCAGATCTGCAGGAAGTGCACCGGTTCCGTCTTCGAGCCGTTGAACTCGCTGTGCCGCACGCCGCTGCCGGCGCTCATGCGCTGCACGTCGCCGTAGTGCAGGACCGAGCCGGTGCCCATGCTGTCCTTGTGTTCCAGCGCGCCGTCCAGCACGTAGGAAATGATCTCCATGTCGCGGTGGCCGTGGGTGCCGAAGCCGGCGCCCGGGGCGACGCGGTCTTCGTTGATCACCCGCAACGGACCGAAGCCGACGTGGCGCGGGTCGTAGTAGTCGGCGAAGGAAAAGCTGTGCTGCGATTGCAGCCAGCCGTGGTGGGCCTGGCCTCGTTCCTGGCTTTTGCGGATTTCCAGCATGGTGTGCTCCTTGTCGGTTGATGTGCGATGGTTTTGAACTTCACCGCCGCACTGTTGTTGTCTTGATGTGTGCAGTATAGGGCGGTCGTCATGCTTGAAAAAGCGAATTATTTGCCGTCCTATCATCGACAAAATCGAACATAGAAAAATTTGTCCCAATGGATGATTTCCAGGAGAATCCGCCTCTGGAATAACGCTACGCTCCCCGCCATGAATGCACCCCAGCCTGTCGAACAGCGCCCGTCGCTGCGCGCGACCATTGCCCACCGCTTCAGCCTGCTCGACGACAAGGCCGACGACGCCGAGATCGACCGCAGCCTGCGCGCCGGCGTCGAACTGCGCGGCGCCACGCCCTGGATCCTGATGTTCGCGATCCTGATCGCCTCGGTCGGCCTGAACACGAATTCGACCGCGGTGATCATCGGCGCGATGCTGGTGTCGCCGCTGATGGGGCCGATCGTCGGCATGGGCTACGGCATCGGCATCCACGATTTCGCGCTGATCCGCCGCTCGCTGCTCAACCTGGCGATCGCGGCCGGCATCTCGCTGGCCACCTCGACCGTCTACTTCCTGCTGACGCCGCTCGGCGAGGCGCAGTCGGAGCTGCTGGCGCGCACCACGCCTTCGCTGTGGGACGTGCTGATCGCGCTGGCCGGTGGCCTGGCCGGCATCATCGGCCAGACCCGGCGCGAGAAATCGAACGTGATTCCGGGCGTGGCCATCGCCACCGCCCTGATGCCGCCGCTGTGCACGGCCGGCTATGGCCTGGCGAACGGCAACTGGCAGGTGTTCGGCGGCGCCTTCTACCTGTTCTCGATCAACTGCGTGTTCATCGCCTTTTCGGCGGTGGTGATCATCGACCTGCTGCGCCTGCCGCACCGCAAGTTCATTGACGCGGCCAAGGAAAAGCGCGTCAAGCGCGCGCTGCTGGCGATCGTGCTGCTCACCGGCCTGCCGAGCATCTGGCTGGCGGCGCGCCTGGTCGACAACGAGCTGTTCTCGAGCAAGGCGCGCGCCTTCGTGCGCGATGAGTTCCGCGCGGCGAACGTGCACGTGGTCGAAACCCGTATCGACGCCGGCGCCCAGCAGATCGAGGTCACCCTGATCGGCCCGCGCATGCCGAAGACCGCCATCGCCGCGATGGAAACCAAGCTGGCGTCGACCGGCATGAAAGGCGCGCACCTGCTGGTGCACCAGGCCGAGGACACCAAGGTCGACGTCACCACGCTGAAGGCCGACATCCTGGCCGAGATCGTGAAGAACAGCCAGCAGGCCCTGCAGGACCGCGACGACACCATCGACAAGCTGCGCCAGCAGCTGGCCGCGCAGGTGGCGACGCGCCAGGACTGGCTCGCCGGCGCCGCCGACATGGCGCATGAATTCGCGGCCCAGTACCCGCAGTGCGAGGCGCTGGTGGGCCAGGTGGCGCTGGCGGAAGGCAAGACCGCGCCGCTGCTGAGCGCGAGCTGCCGCCGCCTGCCGTCGGCGACCCAGGTCAGGCAGGCACAGGAATGGTTCAGGGTGCGCACCAAGTCGCCGGAGGCGCGGCTGCTGATGTTGCGCGCGGCGCGCTGAGCGGCTTTATCGGCGCAGCGGGTCCAGCAGGCTTCTTAACGCGTTGTGGTCGATCTCGTACATGAGTTCGAGCAGTTCGCCGAGTTCGCCCCTTGGAAAGCCTTCACGCGCGAACCAGGCCAGGTAGTGGCCGGGCAGGTCCGCGATCTTCTTGCCCTGGTATTTACCGAAGGGCATTTCGCGGACGAGCAGGCGCTGGAGATGTTCGGGTTTCATGGGGCGCCATTGTAGTAGCATGGCCGCGAGAGGAGGAGCCATCATGGATCTTGCGCCCGACCTGCAACGCTTCGTCGACGCCCAGCGCGACGTCTACGCCACCGCCCTGGCCGAACTGCGCGCCGGCCACAAGCGTACTCACTGGATGTGGTTCGTCTTTCCGCAGGTGGCCGGCCTGGGGCGGAGCGAGATGGCGCGCCGCTACGCGATTCGCTCGGCCGACGAAGCCGCCGCCTACCTCGCGCATCCGGTGCTGGGGCCGCGCCTGAAGGAATGCGCCTCCGCCGTCGCCATGCACGACGGCCGCGACATCGCCGAGATCTTCGGCTATCCCGACGACCTGAAGTTCCATTCCTGTATGACGCTGTTCGCCGACGTCGCCCCGGACGAGGCCATCTTCCAGGCCTGCCTCGACCGCTTCTTCGGCGGGACGCCGGACGCCGCCACCATCGGGAGGCTGTCATGAACGCCAATCCACTGGAACGTTTTGTACGTGACTTTTCGGCCCTGGTCGACCGCGGCGCCGACGAACAGACCATCTTCCGCGACGGCCGCGCGCTGCTGGCCGATCTCATCGCCGAAGACGGCTGGCTGCCGCAGGCCCTGCTCGAACCCGATCCGGACAGCTACCGCATCCACCGCCTGTACGTGGATCCGGCCGGGCGCTTTTCGGTGTCGGCGATGGTGTGGGGGCCGGGGCAGGGCACGCCGATCCACGATCACACGGTGTGGGGCATGGTCGGCGTGCTGCGGGGACGCGAACGCTGCGAGGAATTCGCCCACCTGCTCGAGCCGGGCGGGCCGCTGGTGGCCGGCAATGTCCACGAACTGGCGCCGGGTGATATCGATCTCGTATCACCGGCGATCGGTGATATACACCGCGTATCGAATGCGCTGCCGGAAGGCACCTCGGTCAGCATCCACGTGTATGGCGGCGACATCGGCGTGCTTCCCCGTTCGCGCTACGACGAAGGCGGCAAGGCCATCCCCTTCGTCAGCCCTTACGCGGCCTGCCTGGTGCCGGTTCCGGCAAGCTGAGGTGAAAACCGTGTTGTTGCGTATAATCCGCCGGACAGCTCGTCCACCAACACATTCAGACAACAACACATGGCTTCATCTTCAGAAAACATCAGCATGGCGGTGTTCTGCGACTTCGAGAACGTCGCCCTCGGCGTGCGCGATATGAACTACGACAAGTTCGACATCAAGCCCGTCCTCGAACGCCTGCTGCTCAAGGGCAGCATCGTGGTCAAGAAAGCCTATTGCGACTGGGATCGCTACAAGGGCTTCAAGGCCACCATGCACGAGGCGAACTTCGAGCTGATCGAAATCCCGCACGTGCGCCAGTCGGGCAAGAATTCGGCCGACATCCGCATGGTGGTGGACGCGCTCGACCTCTGCTACACCAAGGCGCACGTCGATACCTTCGTGATCATCTCCGGCGATTCGGACTTCTCGCCGCTGGTGTCGAAGCTGCGCGAGAACGCGAAGAAAGTGATCGGCGTCGGCGTCAAGCAGTCGACCTCGGACCTGCTGGTCGCGAACTGCGACGAATTCATCTTCTAT
>CAJYXO010000197.1 GCA_913778765.1 uncultured Massilia sp.
ACCAGGACCTGCCGGTGCAGTCGATCGGCGGGCTGGACGTGTACAAGAGCGCCACCGCCGACCAGCTCGAAGGCGGCATCGCCGGCGCCGTCAACGTGCGCCTTCGATCGCCCTTCGACGTGAAGGGCTTCAACGCCACCGCCTTCATCGAAGAGCGGCGCCAGAAGGTGACCGGGTCGAGTGCGACGAAAGACAAGAACAACCCGAACGGCGGCTTCTCGGTCAGCAACCGCTGGAAGACCGGCTACGGCGAATTCGGCGCGCTGCTGGACGTGCAGTTCAACCGCGAGAACTGGGGCTATCCGGTGCAGTGGGTCGACCGCCCCGACCGCATCTTCTCGGTCAGCCCGGACGGCACCGCCGTGCGCCTGAACGACGACCAGCCGATCGCCCCGCTGAAGGCCGGCGACGTGCTCGGCGAACTGCCGAACGTCGGCGGCATCTACAACCAGGGCAAGCGCGACCGCGGCAGCGTCCACGGCGCCCTGCAGTGGAAGATCAGCCCCCAGCTCGAAGCGAACGCCCAGTACCTCGGCACCGGCTACCGCGCCCGCAACGCGGTCGACTACATCCTCGGCATCGTCACCTGGACGCCGCGCCTGAGCAACGTGAAACTGGCGCCGCAGGGCGACTACTGCAAGACCCCGGTCGGCAACATCTGCCCGATCCAGTCGGCCTATGCCGGCGCCGCCCAGTTCGGCGGACCCTACGATTGGGACCCCTACACCGCGACCTCGACCTGGGGCGTGAAGGAGCACACGGTCAGCCACTACCTGAACCTCGGCGTGAACTACAAGAACGGCCCGTGGAAGGCGTCGTCGAATTTCGCCTGGAGCAGATCGACCTACGTGAACGACACCGTGATCGTCGACCAGCAGATCCCCGGCGCCAGCATCGACGTCTATACCTACGGCAGCGACGGCCATGGCGGCTACAACCGCGTCACCACGCCGACCAGCGCCAACGCGCTGCGCGACCCCAGCCAGTTCGTGCTGCGCGGGATGGTGCAGAACTGGGGCATCTCTACCGGCGAACAGTCGCAGTGGAAGATCGACAGCAGCTACCGCGTCGGCGACGGCTTCCTGCGCAGCATCGACAGCGGCCTGCGCTTCTCCTGGCGCCGCGCCGGCTTCAAGGGCGCCGAAGGCCACAGCGACATCAGCGGCGCCCGCGCTTCGCCGGTCGACGCTTTCGGCCCGTCCTTCGAGACCCTGGCGCCGGGCCTGGACCGCCTGGGCGGCCCCTGGGTCACGCCCTCGCATGACTTCCTGATCGACCAGGCCGACGCCGTGCGCGCCTTCTACGGCGCCACCCCGGGCCGCGTGGCGGAGGACCCGACCCGCAGCTTCAGCCAGAACGAGGACAACAGCACGCTCTACCTGCAGGGACGCTGGCAGACTACGCTGGCCGGCATCGAGGTGGGCGGCACCGTCGGCGGGCGCTATTCCCACGTCGAGCGCAAGCTGAAGGGCAACAGCCGCATCGGCGACGTGATCAGCCCGATCGACCGGTCCTCCAGCGAGAACAACTTCCTGCCGAGCGCCACGGCGGTGATCGGCTGGCGGGAGAATTTGCAGTCCCACCTTTCCTTCGGCAAGACCCTGAGCTATCCGGAATTCGCTTCGCTGAACCCGGCGCTGTCGCTGATCCCGCCGACCGTCAACGCGCCGGGCACCGGTTCGGCCGGCAACCCGAACCTGCAGCCGGTCAAGTCGAAGAACATCGACGCGACCCTGGAATACTACTTCCCGAAGAACGGCTATGCGCAGGTCGCGCTGTTCCACCGCGACATCGACGGCTATCTGCAGACCCTGGAGTCGAACGAGACCATCGACGGCCTGAACTACCGCGTGAACCGGCCGCAGAACTCGGGCAAGGGCACGCTGAAGGGCGCCGAGTTCGGGATCCAGAGGTTCTTCGACTTCCTGCCCGGCATCTGGAGCAATGTCGGCGCCCAGGCCAACTACACCTGGATCAGCGGCGAGAACCAGACCCTGGTGTCGCAGTCGCCGAACGTCTACCGCAGCACGGCGCTGACGGACGTGGCGAAGAAGAGCTACAACGTGGCCCTGCTGTACGAGGGCAACGGCCTGACCGGCCGCCTGAGCGCGACCCACCGCGGCGAGTATGTCGAGGCGGGCGGGCTGGCCGAGCCGCGCTTCTTCCAGGACCGCCGCGTCAAGGCCGCCACCTTCGTCGACCTGAGCCTGTCCTATGCCATCACGCCGAACATCTCGGTGAACTTTGACGCGATCAACATCACAAAGGAGAAGTACGAAACCTATCTGAACGACCCGATCCGCCCGCGCGACATCCGCTACAACCCGACCACCTATGGGCTGGGTCTGCGCTTCTCGCTATAAGGATGCATGATGCAGAAGACTTACCAGAACCCGGTGTATCCGGAGATCTTCGCCGACCCCTTCGTGCTCAAGCATGAGGGCGTCTACTACGCCTACGGCACCGCGCCGGGCGGCGAGGACGGCAAGCAGGTGCCGGTGCTGCGCTCGAGCGACCTGGTGACCTGGGAAGCGCTCGGTCACGCGCTGGTGCCGGCGCCGGGCATGGAAGCGGCGCAGGGGTACCACTTCTGGGCGCCGGAAGTGGCCAGCCACGGCGGCCGCTTCTACATGTACTACTCGGCCGGCAAGGCGCCCGAAGGCACCGACCAGAAGCTGCGGGTGGCGGTGGCCGAGCACCCCGCCGGCCCCTTCGTCGACGCCGGCAAGGTGCTGGCGCCGGACCAGCCGTTCTCGATCGACGCCCACCCCTTCCGCGACCAGGACGGCGCATGGTGGCTGTTCTACTGCGTCGACTTCCTCGCGCCTTCGCACGACGAGCGCATCGGCACCGGCATCGTGGTCGACCGCCTGCTCGACATGTGCACGCTGGCCGGCGAACCCACCGTGGTGGTGCGTCCGCACCACGACTGGCACGTGTTCCGCAAGGACCGCCCGATGTACGGCAGCGTCTACGACTGGCACACGGTCGAGGGCGCGGCCGTGCTCTACCACGGCGGCCATTACTGGTGCTTCTACAGCGGCGGGGCGTGGGAAAAGGAGAACTACGGGGTCAGCTACGTGGTGGCCAAGCATCCGCAGGGGCCCTACCGGCGGCCCGAAGGCGGGCACGAAGCGCTGCTGATGCGTACGCCGGCCTCGGGGGAGCTGCTGGGGCCGGGGCACAATTCCTTCGTGAGCTCGCCGGATGGCAGCGAGACGTGGATCGTTTATCACGCCTGGGACAGGGCGCAGACCGGGCGCAGGTTGTGTATCGACCGGGTGGATTGGGTGGGTGGGAAGCCGGTGACGTCAGGGCCGACGTGGGGTGAGCAGGCGGCGCCGGCTGGTTGACTACCAGCTTGTAGTCTGTCGTCCCCGCGAAGGCGGGGATCCAAGTTTTGCGGGCATTTCGATTGCGCCAATGGACTTCCACCACTCCGGTAGACATTTCTGACCTATGGTTTGAGCATAGGAGAAATGAATGAGCACACAGCGTTACACGCCGGAATTTAAGGAAGAAGCAGTTCGTCAGGTCGTCGAGCGGGGCTACCCCGTTCCCGAAGTCGCGGCCCGGCTTGGGGTGTCGGCCCATAGTTTGTACAAGTGGGTCAAGGCAGTGATGCCGACAAAAGACGAAAAACAAAGTGCCGAGCTAGTCGAAGCGAAGAGCGAGATTCTGCGGCTTTGCTCCCAGATGCGACGTCTGGAAGAGGAGCGCGATCTGCTAAAAAACCGCCCCACACGGTTGCCCGTGACCCTTATGAATAGAAACTTGGGGGAAGTACACTGGCGGCACGCAGAGTCCGTGGCCGTCCGCTTCTTGGAGGCTTGACCCCGTCAAAAAACCTGGCCCAGGGGAAGCTGCGGACTCATCTGTGGCGGCGCCATCAGGCGACCCTGTTTAGGAAAGTGATCAAATCCGAGTCCCCGTCCTGCGCTTTTATTGTTCAGGAGGATCATGCCAAAGGCTCATCCACCATCGAAGCCCGCCGGGCTACCGATCATTCATCCGTTTGCAGCCGGTATCGATATCGGTTCTCGATTTCATGTTGTCGCCGTGAGTCCAGACCTTTGTAATGAGCCGGTCCAGACATTCCAGGCATTTACCAGTGATCTCGAGCGGATGGCCGACTGGCTCATCTCAACAGGTACCCGAACAGTGGCTATGGAGTCGACTGGCGTCTACTGGGTTGCCGCTTATGAGGTGCTCGAGTCCCGTGGATTGGAAGTCATACTCGCCAATGCGCGAGAGGCGCGTGCGGTTCCAGGCAGGAAGAGCGACGTCAATGATGCGCAGTGGCTGCAACGCTTGCATGCGTGTGGACTGCTGAGAGCCAGCTTTCGTCCCGGCCGAGATATCGCTGAACTCAAGGCTTATCTGCGTGCCCGCGAACGTCATACCGATTACGCTGCCGCTCATATCCAGCATATGCAGAAGGCGCTGACGTACATGAACATCTAATTTCACCACGTGATCTCCGACATCACGGGAGCCAACGGGATGAAGATCATTCGCGCCATCGTGGCCGGAGAACGTGATCCAGACAAGCTTGCAGAGATGCGCGACGTTCGTTGCAAGGAAAATGTCGAAACAATCCGAAGCTCCCTGATTGGGAATTATCAGCCTGAGCATCTGTTCGCTCTGAAACAGGCACTGCGACTGTACAATTTTTATCAGCGTTGCATCGACGAATGCGATACCGAGATCGAGCGCGCTGTCGCCAGACTAAACATCGATAAAGCAGTGCCCGAAGCGCCGTTGCCGAAAGCCAGGCACCGTAGTAAGCAGCCCAGTGATCCCAACTTCGACGTCCGCTCGGCAATGTACCAGTTGGCTGGCACGGACCTGACCCAGATCCATGGAATTGGTCCTTTTCTGGCCTTGCGCCTAATTGGCGAGTGCGGGACAGACATGACGCGCTGGCGAACTGCCAAGCACTTCACTTCCTGGTTGACGCTGTCTCCTGGCTGCAAGATCAGCGGCGGGAAAGTATTATCGGCGCATACCCGGAAAACCAGTAGCCGGGTTACCGTAGCTCTCAGGCTTGCAGCAGTGACCGTAGGCCGCACCAACACCGCGCTCGGCGCATTTTATCGACGCCTTGCTGGCCGTATCGGTAATGCCAAGGCCGTCACCGCCACCGCTTGCAAGATTGCCGTGCTGTTCTATAACGCCATGCGTTGCGGCATGGATTATCGCGACCCTGGAGCTGATCACTACGAGCAGCAATACCGTGATCGTGTCATCAAGCAGCTCCACCGGCGCGCAGCGCAGTTTGGTTTCGTCCTGCAGCCACATGAAATTTCTTAGGAAAGCAGCACGGTACTTTGCCAGGGAGCCCGAGTAAAGTACCGGTTCATGAACGAACATCGGCACGAGTTTTCGCTCGTGTTGATGTGCCGTGTTTTGAAATTAGCCAGAGCCGGGTTTTACTAATGGCTGCATCAGCTGATATCGGAACGCGCCAAGGAAAATGCTCGTTTGGTGGAGGCGATCCGGAATTCGTATTCAGCCAGTGGCGGCGTCTATGGCGCCAACCGCGTCTTTGGCGATCTGCGGGAAGCCGGCGAGACTTGTGGTCGAAATCGTGTGGCCCGGCTCATGCAGGTCAATAAGATCAAGGCTGTACGCGGCTACAAAGCCCCGAGAAGGATTGCTGGAAGGCCTTCGATCATCGCTCCGAATCGGCTGAATCGCGAATTCACCGTCGATGCGCCGGACCAAGCCTGGGTCACCGATATCACTTACATCCGAACGTGGCAGGGCTGGCTTCACCTGACAGTCGTGGTCGATCTATTTGCACGCAAGGTCGTTGGCTGGTCGATGAAGCCTACCTTGTCGCGTGAGCTGGCAATCGATGCTTTGCTGATGGCGGTTTGGCGGCGCAAGCCCAA
Source organism: uncultured Massilia sp. (assembly GCA_913778765.1). GTDB lineage: Bacteria > Pseudomonadota > Gammaproteobacteria > Burkholderiales > Burkholderiaceae_D > Telluria. Next base: position 5,898 of record CAJYXO010000197.1, read on the forward strand.
GTTACCTCTGCTGGTACATTCTGACCAAGGTAGCCAATATGGTAGCGATGACTGGCGCAGATTCTGTAAAGCCAACAATCTGGAGC
>CAJYXO010000198.1 GCA_913778765.1 uncultured Massilia sp.
TTGCCGGTGCCGACCACCGCCGGCACGCCCAGCTCGCGGGCGATGATCGCCGCGTGGCAGGTGCGGCCGCCGCGGTTGGTGACGATTGCCGAGGCGCGCTTCATCACCGGCTCCCAATCGGGATCGGTCATGTCCGCGACCAGCACGTCGCCGGGCTGTACCCGGTTCATGTCTTCCAGGCTGCGCACCACGCGCGCGACGCCGGCACCGATCTTCTGGCCGATGGCGCGACCTTCGGCGATCACCTCGCCGCGCTGCTGCAGCGCGAAGCGTTCGATCTGGGTGGCGTGGCCGCGCGACTTCACCGTCTCCGGGCGCGCCTGCACGATGAACAGCTTGCCGCTGACGCCGTCCTTCGCCCACTCGATGTCCATCGGCCGCTGGTAGTGTTGCTCGATCACCAGCGCCTGCTTGGCCAGTTCCTGCACGTCCTCGTCGTTGATCGAGAAGGTGTTGCGCAACTGCGCCGGGGTGTCCTCGATGCGCACGCGCTCGCCCGGCACGTCCGAATACACCATGCGGATCAGCTTGCTGCCCAGCGAGCGGCGCAGGATTGCCGGCTTGCCGGCCTTCAGGGTGGGCTTGTAGACGTAGAACTCGTCGGGATTGACCGCGCCCTGCACGACCATTTCGCCCAGGCCGAAGCTCGAGGTAACGAACACCACGTCGCGGAAACCGGACTCGGTGTCCAGGGTGAACTTCACGCCGGAGGCGCCGACGCCGGAGCGCACCATCAGCTGCACGCCGGCCGAGAGGAACACGTCCTCGTGCTTGAAGCCGTGGTGCACGCGATAGGCGATGGCGCGATCGTTGTAGAGGCTGGCGAAGACTTCCTTGACCTTGTGCACCACGTCGTCGGCGCCGGTCACGTTGAGGAAGGTCTCCTGCTGGCCGGCGAAGCTGGCGTCGGGCAGATCTTCGGCGGTGGCCGAGGAGCGCACCGCGACCGCGATGTCGCCGCCACCGTTCTCGTTGCACAGCTGTGCGTAGGCGTCGCGGATCGCCTGGTCCAGCTCCGGCTGCAGCGGCGCGTCGATCACCCAGCCGCGGATTTCCTTGCCGGCGGCGGTCAGCGCGCCCACGTCTTCCACGTCCAGCGTGGCCAGTTTGTCGAAGATGCGCTGGTACAGATCGTTGTGAGCGACGAAGGCCTTGAACGCTTCGGCCGTGGTGGCGAAGCCGCCGGGCACCGACACGCCGAGCCCCGCCAGGTTGCCGATCATTTCGCCAAGGGAGGAATTCTTGCCACCGACGCGAGCCAGGTCGGCCAGGCGCAGCTCATGCAACCACAGGATGTTCTCGTTCAAGCGCGATGCTCCGTTAGGCCATCGCCCGAGGCGGGCTGAATGGCCGCGTCCGTGAGGGAAGAAGCCGATATGATGCAGTGCGCACCCGAGCCGGCACAAGCGAAGCGGGCGCATCCGTTGGGTTTCAGCCAGGAGAATGCAGGCAATGTCGACGATCAGACCGGTGTTCTACGTGTCCGATGGAACCGGTATCACCGCTGAAACCATTGGGCATAGCCTGCTCACCCAGTTCAGCGGTTTCAGCTTCGTCACCGACCGCATGTCGTTCGTCGACGATCCGGAAAAAGCCCGCGATGCCGCGCAGCGCATCCATGCCGCAGGGGAGCGCTATCAGGTCCGGCCGATCGTGGTCAACTCCTGCGTCGATCCGCAACTGAGCATGCTGCTGGCCGAGAGCGGGGCGCTGATGCTCGACGTGTTCGCGCCCTTCATCGAGCCGCTGGAGCGCGAATTGAACGCGCCGCGGCACTCGCGGGTGGGACAGGCGCATGGTCTGGTCGACTTCGAGACCTACCACCGCCGCATCAACGCGATGAACTTCGCGCTCGCGCACGACGACGGCATCGCGCTCACCTACGACGAAGCCGACGTGATCCTGGTGGCGGTGTCGCGCGCGGGCAAGACCCCGACCTGCATCTACCTGGCGCTGCATTACGGCGTGCGCGCGGCGAACTATCCGTTGACCGACGAGGACCTGGAGAGCGATCGGCTGCCACCGCGGCTGCGCGCCTATCGCAACAAGCTGTTCGGGCTGACCATCGATCCGGAGCGGCTGCAGCAGATCCGCCAGGAGCGGCGGCCGAATTCGCGTTACTCCAACGCCGAGACCTGCCGGCGCGAAGTGGCGGCGGCCGAAACCATGTTCCGCATGGAGCGGATTCCGACCCTGAGCACCACGCATACCTCGATCGAGGAGATTTCCAGCAAGGTGCTGGCGACGCTGGGACTGCAGCGCGAGATGTTCTGAGAGAGGGTGTGACTGGCCAGCGCGCGCCGGTCGGGCGGGGCCGTTCCTGGCGGCGACGGCATTTCCGCACGTCCTCGCAGGGATTTCCACGTTAGGCCGCTGGCGCCGATCCGTCAATGCTGCCGCCGGCGCGATCCAGCGTGTAGGATCGGTCCATGCAGCACGCCATGACCCGCAGCGAACGCATCCCCCGGCTCAGCCGTTTCGGCTGGCTGATGGGGCTGTACGCCGAGAACTATCTGCACCTGAACCGCCTGTTCGTGCCGGCCGACCTGGCCGCCGGCAGCTACGTGTCCCGCATCGGCGACGGCCTGGACCTGCGCCTGGACGTGATCGAGCGTCACCGCTACACCGTCGAACTGCGCCTGACCTACGATCTGTGCGACCCGCTGACCGGCGAGCCGGACCCGTCGGCCTACGTGCGCCTGTACCT
>CAJYXO010000199.1 GCA_913778765.1 uncultured Massilia sp.
CGTGTCAGGCTCGACAGGCATTGGAGAAATTGCTCGAACTGCCGTGCTTGCATGGCGCCTCCGTCAACGGTTCAGGTCGACGTTGGACCGGGCGCTTGCCAAAAAGATTCCACACTTAATGCGAACAGCGCCTTTTTTTACGCCAGCTCGTCGTTCCCGCTTTCGCGGGAACGACGAGGCAGCTCAAAAAAAGAAGGCCACCGCGGCTCTCGCCAACGGTGGCCTTCGACCAGGGACTGGTAATGTCTGCTGCTTACAGGCCGGCGACGGTTTCGCCGGTCTCGGACGCGCCATGCGCGGTTTCGACGGCGGCGACGGCCGGAGCGGCGCTGTCGGTCTTCGGCGCCGGCGCCGACTTCTGCACCAGCTGCGGGGCCGGGGTGGACGGCGGGGTGAAGATCGGCACGTTCTTGCCGCTGGCAACCTGCTTCAGGCGGCGGTATTCGGCCAGGACCTTGTTGCCGTAGCCCGAATCGTCTTCGAAAGCGGCGGCGCCGACATAGGTTTTCAGGCCGCCTTCCACCGAACCGGTGCGGGTCACGTAATCCTTCAGGATCTGGGAGCCGACGCGGATGTTGGCGACCGGATTCAGGGCGGCTTCCTTGCCGCCGACCTGTTCGAATTTATCGCTGTGGACCTTCGACATGACCTGCATCAGGCCCTGCGCGCCCATCGGGCTTTCCGCAAAGGGATTCAGGCCCGATTCGATCGCCATCACGGCCAGGATCAGCAGCGGGTCGAGCTTGATCTCGTGGGCGGTGCTGTAGGCGGTCGAGACCAGCATGTTGGCGGCGTCGCCGGCCACGCGGTAGCGGCGCGACAGCCATTCGGTGACGTACTTCTGCTGGCGCGTGTTGCGGACCGCGTTCTTGTCCTTGTAGGCGACCTCGACGGCTTCAGCGCCGGCGGCCTTGGCCTGCACCGGTGCGGCAGCAGCGACCTGGACGGCAGGCTGCGGGTTCAGGAAGTCCGACACCCGTTTTGCCAGGTCCGGACGGTTGTACAGCAGGGCAAGTACTGCGACTGCGGAAAGACCGAATACGGTCAGCGTATGTTGTGCGGTGGTCAGGATACCGCGTACCGTTTTTGTCACAGAAGATAAGGTGACTGGCTGGCTGGCCATCTGTTGGACAAGCTTTGTGCTCGTGCCGATGAATCGATGAATCATCGTCTCTCCTTTGTCGCGGAAAAAGCGTCCCCACGCGGCGTACAAGCGCTGCTTTTTGAGGTGCCTAATGCCGTGCATCAGAAAACCGTTCGTCGCCGCCGTGTCATTGACGCGGTCGAGGAACGCCGTCATTGCTTGCTACAGCCGGGCGACGCTGCGATGGAGGTGCCCGGTGGCTAACAACTGTCTCGGGGTTGGTTGGGCAGACGCCCAGGGAAAACACTCCTACAATGTTTGGGGCCCCAACCCCGTGAAAGAATGAGACCGGCTAAAATCACGTCCTGGACGGGCCTGTCTCACTTGGTAGGCCGGATTGTAGAAGCTCCTTTATATCAAGTCAATACTAGCACAATCGTGTGTTATTACTTTTTGATCTAACTTTAACGCCCCAGCTCATCAATTCTTTGGCAAATCAACCACTTGCCGCCGATTGTTAGCCAAGCCCAAAAGATGTAAAAAAGAATTAAAAACGAGATGAACTATTCAGATTTACGAGATTTTATTGCCAAGTTGCAAGAAATTGACGAATTAAAGCATGTGTCGCTGCCTGTATCGCCGAATCTGGAGATGACGGAGATCTGCGACCGGACACTCCGGGCAGGCGGGCCAGCTCTTCTGTTTGATAACCCGACCGGCTATAAAGTTCCCGTGCTCGGCAATCTGTTCGGCACGCCGCGCCGCGTGGCGCTGGGCATGGGCGCCGACGACATCGGCGAACTGCGCAAGATCGGCCACGTGCTGGCGCGCCTGAAGGAGCCGGAGCCGCCCAAGGGCTTCCGCGACATCATGGACCTGGGCTCGCTCGTAAAGGCGGTGTGGGACATGTCGCCGAAGGAAGTGAAGGGCGCGGCCTGCCAGGAGATCGTCTGGGAAGGCCAGGACGTCGACCTGGCGCGCCTGCCGATCCAGCACTGCTGGCCGGGCGACATCGCGCCCCTCATCACCTGGGGGCTGGTGATTACGAAGGGACCGCACAAGAAGCGCCAGAACCTGGGCATCTACCGCCAGCAGGTGCTGGGGCCGAACAAGGTCATCATGCGCTGGCTGGCGCACCGCGGCGGCGCCCTCGATTTCCGCGAGCACGCCATCGTCAACCCCGGCAAACCCTATCCGGTGGCGGTGGCGCTCGGGGCCGACCCGGCCACCATCCTCGGCGCCGTGACGCCGGTGCCGGATACGCTGTCCGAATACCAGTTCGCCGGCTTGCTGCGCGGCCAGCGCACGGTGCTGACGAAGGCCATCGGCAGCGCGCTGCGGGTCCCGGCCGCCGCCGAGATCGTGCTGGAAGGGCATATCTACCCGGATGCGAACCACCCCACCGGCTTCGAGCATGCGCTGGAGGGGCCGTACGGCGACCACACCGGCTATTACAATGAGCAGGACTGGTTCCCGGTGTTCACCATCGACCGCATCACCATGCGGCGCGACCCGATCTACCACTCGACCTACACCGGCAAGCCGCCCGACGAGCCAGCCGTGCTGGGCGTGGCCCTGAACGAAGTCTTCATCCCGCTGCTGCAGAAGCAGTTCAGCGAGATCACCGATTTCTACCTGCCGCCGGAAGGCTGCAGCTACCGGATGGCGGTGGTGCAGATGAAGAAGCAGTACGCCGGCCACGCCAAGCGCGTGATGATGGGGGTCTGGAGCTTCCTGCGCCAGTTCATGTATACCAAGTTCATCGTGGTGGTGGACGAGGACGTCGACGTGCGCGACTGGAAGGAAGTGATCTGGGCCATCACGACCCGCGTCGACCCGACCCGCGACACCATGCTGGTCGATAACACGCCGATCGACTACCTCGACTTCGCCTCGCCGGTCAGCGGCCTCGGCAGCAAGATGGGCATCGACGCCACCAACAAGTGGCCGGGGGAGACGAATCGCGAGTGGGGCACGCCGATCGTCATGGCGCCGGAGGTGAAGGCGCGCGTCGACGACATCTGGCAGCAGCTGGGGCTGTAGGCGGGCACCTATATATAGTGCATATTTTGCGGCGGCGACACCGGTTTGCCGCCGCCCGCATGCTCGGTTATAATGATCGCTGGCGGGCCCCTGCGCATTGCGGCATGGTTTACCTGGTCAGGTCGGGAACGAAGCAGCCAAAGCCGTTCACCGCAAGTGCCGCAGATCAGGCTCGCCTCCTCATTCAGAACAACAGCTGCCCCGGCAGCTGTTTTCGTTTGCGCGGCCGGAATGCTTAGTCCGCGTCGATCTCGGCTTCGAAGGGCCGCTCCGACAGCGCCACCACCGGATTCTCCTTCAGCAGTTCCTTGTCCAGCTTCAGGCGCACCCGGTGCTTCGCATCCGTGGCATAGCGCCGTTCGCCATCCCTGGCCTTGACGACCAGCTGGGCCGGTTTGTCGAATTTGAAGATCACCGAGGTCATCGTCGGCACGAACATGCTGAACACGCCGGCGACCTTGCCGATCCCGGCGTTGGCCTGCGGGATGGCGCCCATCACGGTGGCGTAGTGCCATTGGTTCGCCTCGGGCAGCACGGCGCCGATGTCGAAGCTCAGGCTCATCTTCTCGCCGCCCGGCAGGCTGGTCCAGATCCTGGCGTCGTCCGCCAGCCACTGCGGCTTCGGCTCGAGGCGCGTGCGGCCGGCGGCATCGAGCGGCATCGGGGTGCGGCCGGCGCCGTCGACCACCACCAGCTTCGCATCCGCCGGCGTGAAGGCCTTGTTGACCGGGACCAGGCGGGCGTACAGGATCACCTTGTCGCGCTCGGCGGGCGGCAGGGCGAAGAACTTGTCGGCCTTGACGGTCTCGACCAGCTTTTTATAGGGCATCCACTCGCGCTCGCCGGCGGCACTGGCGGACAGCGTGAGCGGCAACAGCAGCGAAGCGAGCAAGGCGGCGGCGAGCGTTTTCATATTTTCCACATTGAAATAAAAACATCAGCCTAGCCGATTTCCGGCAGGCCGTCGAATATTGGCTCGGCAGGCCCGGTCTACGGTAAAATTCCGGTATGTCCTATCAAGTCCTCGCCCGCAAATACCGTCCCCGGAACTTTGAAACGCTGGTCGGCCAGGAGCACGTCGTACGCGCCCTGACCCACGCGCTTCGCACCGGACGCCTGCACCACGCCTACCTGTTCACCGGCACCCGCGGGGTCGGCAAGACGACGCTGTCGCGCATCCTGGCCAAGTCGCTCAACTGCGTCGGCCCGGACGGGCAGGGCGGGATCACGGCCGAGCCGTGCGGGGTCTGCGAACCCTGCCGCGCGATCGATGCCGGCCGCTTCGTCGACTACGTCGAGATGGACGCGGCCTCGAACCGCGGCGTCGACGAGATGGCCCAGCTGCTGGAACAGGCGGTGTACGCGCCGAGCAATGCGCGCTTCAAGGTCTACATGATCGACGAGGTGCACATGCTCACCAACCACGCCTTCAACGCGATGCTGAAGACGCTCGAGGAACCGCCCGAGCACGTGAAATTCATCCTCGCGACCACCGATCCGCAAAAGATCCCGGTGACGGTGCTGTCGCGCTGCCTCCAGTTCAACCTGAAGCAGATGCCGCCGGGCCACATCGTCGGCCACCTCGAAAACATCCTGGGGCAGGAGGGCGTGAGTTTCGAACAACCGGCCCTGCGCCTGCTGGCGCAAGGCGCCCACGGGTCGATGCGCGATGCGCTGTCCCTGACCGACCAGGCGATCGCCTACGCCGCCGGCGCCGTCACGCTCGACGCCGTGCAGGGCATGCTGGGCGCGCTCGACCAGTCCTACCTGGTGCGCCTGCTGGATGCGCTGGCGCGCCAGGACGGCGCCGACCTGATGGCGGTGGCCGACGAGATGGCCAGCCGCAGCCTGTCGTATAACGGCGCGCTGCAGGACCTCGGCACGCTGCTGCACCGCGTCGCCCTGGCCCAGACCGTGCCGGCCGCGCTGCCGGAAGACCTGCCGGAGCTGGCCGACATCCAGCGCCTGGCGACCGTGTTCGATCCGCAGGAAGTGCAGCTGTATTACCAGATCGCCGTGCACGGCCGTAACGAGATCGGCCTGGCGCCCGACGAGTACGCCGGCTTCACCATGACCCTGCTGCGCATGCTGGCCTTCCGCCCGGGACAGGGCGGGGCCGAGCAGCTCGCCAGCCCGGCCCCGGCCGCCGTCGCGCGTCCGCTGCCGCAGGGCCAGGCCGCGCGTCCGGCCGCTGCGGCAGCCGCGGCGGCATCGCCGGCGCCGGCCCGTGCGCCGGGTGCGGCGCCGATGGCGGCCAGCCCGGCTGCGGCCCCGGCTGCGTCCCGGCCGCCAGCGTCACAACAGCCACCGCCGGCGCCCGCCGCGCCGGCAGCCGGCGCCGCCCTGAGCCCGGCCCGCGCCGCCATCAATGCCGCGCTGGAAGCCGCGCGCGCCGCCTCGCGCATGCCGCCGGGCGGACGCCGACCCGCGGGGCCGTCCGACGCGTCGCCCGTAGCGGCCGCGGCGCCTGCGCCTGCACCCGTCGCTGCGCCCGGCCCGGCGCCGATGGCCAGCGCGGCGCCATCCGCGGCCCCGGCCGGCCGCCCGTCCGCACCCGCGCCATGGGACCAGCCGGCCGCGCGCCCGCAGGCCCAATCCGCTCCGCAGTCGATTGCCCAGCCGCAGCCGGCCATGAGGCAGGCCCAGCAGCAAGGCCATGACCAGGCCGTGGCCGATGACGAGCCGCCGTCCTGGGTCACCGAATTTTCCGACGATACCGCCGTCGCCGCAGTTGCCGCCGAGGCGCCCGCCGCCGTGAGCGCGCCGCCCAGCGTACGCACCGCGGCCCCGAGCGCGCCGCCGCACGCCTATGTCGTCACGCCGGTGCCGGCGATCGGCTGGGACGGCAACTGGCCGGCGCTGGCGGCCTCGCTGCCGCTGCGCGGCGTGGCCCAGCAGCTCGCCTTCCAGACCGAGCTGCTCGGCTGCACCTCGGACGGCTCGTCGGCCACCTTCCGCCTGCGCGTGCCGGTCGATACCCTGCGCGCCAGCGGCAACACCGAAAAGCTGTGCGCGGCCCTGCAGGAACGCTTCCCGGCGGTGCGCGTGAACATCGACACCGAGATCGGGCCGGTCTGGTACACCGCCAGCGCCGAGGCCAAGGCGCGCCGCGAGCAGCTGCAGCGCGAAGCCGAGGAGACCGTCGGCGCCGATCCCTTCATCCAGGCGCTGGAGCAGACCTTCGACGCCTTCGTGGTGCCGGGCTCGGTGCGCCCGATCGGCACCTGATTTTTTTACGACTTTATTGGAGAACACCACCATGATGAAGAACCAGCTCGCAGGCATGATGAAGCAGGTCCAGTCCATGCAGGACAACATGAAGAAGGCGCAGGACCAGCTGGCCCTGATCGAAGTCGAAGGCCAGTCGGGCGCCGGCATGGTCAAGGTCACGATGACCTGCAAGAACGACGTCAAGCGCGTCTCGATCGACCCGTCGCTGCTGGGCGACGACCGCGACATGCTGGAAGACCTGGTCGCGGCCGCCTTCAACGACGCGATCCGCAAGGCCGAAGCCACCACCCAGGAAAAGATGAGCGGCCTGACCGCCGGCCTGCCGATCCCGCCGGGCTTCAAGATGCCGTTCTGATCGCTCGACACGACGCATGTCCAAATCGCTCGACTTCCTGACCGAGGCCCTGCGCCGCCTGCCGGGCGTCGGGCCGAAGTCGGCGCAGCGCATGGCCTTCCACCTGCTGCAGCACGACCGCGAGGGCGCCGCGATGCTGTCGCGCGCGCTCTACCAGGCGGTGGAGGCGGTGCACCACTGCGCGATGTGCAATACTTTCTCGGAACTCGAGGTCTGCGAACTGTGTGCCGACCCCGAGCGCGACCATGCGCTGCTGTGCGTGGTCGAGACCCCGGCCGACCAGCTGATGATCGAGCAGACCCTGACCTGGAAGGGCCTGTACTTCGTGCTGATGGGCCGGCTGTCGCCGCTGGACGGCATCGGCCCGCGCGACCTCCACCTCGACAAGCTCATCAACCGCGCCGCCGACGGCACGGTCAACGAGGTGGTGCTGGCCACCAATTTCACCAACGAGGGCGAAGCCACCGCCCATTACATCAGCGAGATGCTGAAGGCGCGCGGGCTGAAGGTCAGCCGCCTGGCGCGCGGGGTTCCCGTCGGCGGCGAACTCGAGTATGTGGACGCGGGCACGATCGCGCGCGCCATGCTCGACAGGCGAAGTGCATAATGGGCCTCCCTCGAGCCCCTTCGAGGTAGCGGGTTCCGGTTGACGGTACGCAAACGGCGCACCGGGTCCGCTGCTATCGTGGGCCTCATTTGTCAGCAGTCAGACCGGAAGCCCGCATGCACCTTGTCGACATCACGATGTTTTACGCGGCCGAAGGAGGCGGCGTCAGTACCTATCTGAACGCCAAGGCCAACTGGCTGGCCCGCCGTGGACATGTCGAGAATGCGATCCTGCGCCACACCATCATGAGTCCGAACGTCGAAACCTGCGGCGACGCGGTGCCGGCCCTGGTGCGCATTCCGGCCGCCGGCCTGCCGGGCTTCCACGGTTTCCGCATGCCGCTGTCGGTGTCGGCGCCGGCCCGCCTGCTCGAAGCGGCTGGCCCCGACCTGGTCGAGGCGGGCGATGCCGGCCACTGCGCCTGGGCCGCGCTGCGCATGAGGAAACGCTACGACATCCCGGCCGTCGCCTTCTACCACTCCGACCTGCCGCGCCTGGTGCAGCCGCGCCTGGGCCGCTGGATCGCGCGCGGGACCTGCCGTTACCTGGCCAACCTGTACCGCCAGTTCGACCTGGTGCTGGCGCCCAGCCGCCTGATGGTCGAGCAGCTCGACGAGATCGGCGTGCATGACGCCGTGCACCAGCCGCTCGGCATCGACGCCGCCGTGTTCCGGCCGGAACGCAGGGACGAAACCCTGCGCGAGCACCTCGGCCTCGACCCCGACACCCGCCTGCTGATCTACGCCGGCCGCTTCACGCCGGAAAAGAAGCTGCACGTGCTCGTCGAGGCCATGCGCAAGCTGGGCGAGCGCTATCACCTGATCCTGGTGGGCGCCGGCCAGGACCAGGCGCTGCTGTGCGCACCGAACGTCACCATCGTCCCGTTCCGGCGCGACCAGCGCGCGCTGGCGCGCCTGCTGGCCAGCTGCGACGTGCTGGTGCACCCGGGCGATTGCGAGACCTTCGGCCTGATCGTGCTCGAGGCGATGGCCTGCGGCTTGCCGGTGGTCGGCGCCAATGGCGGCGGCGTGGCCGAGCTGGTCGACCGCGAAACCGGCATCCTGGCCGAGCCGAACAAGGTCGACAGCCTGGCCGGCGCGATCGAAGCGATCTACTACCGCGACATGGCCCGCATGGGCCAGGCCGCCCGCAGCAAGGCTGCCGGGCGCTACGACTGGAACCGCATACTTCCCCAGGTGCTGGGCCGCTACGACCTGCTGCTGGGCGGCTACCAGCGCAGTTTCCCCGAGCCGGAGGGCGCCTGTGTCACCGACTGAATCCTGCATCGAGCCGAGCAAGGAGCCGATGCTGTGCGTGTCGATCCACGATGTCGCCCCGGCCACCTGGCCCGATTGCCTGCGCCTGGTGCAGGCGATCCGCGCGGTGGCCGACATCCCGCTGACCTGGCTGGTGGTGCCGCACTACCATTTCCGTCCCGAGCGCTCGGCCGCCATGGAAGCGGGGCTGGATGCATCCCTGGCGCGCGGCGACGAACTGGCCCTGCACGGCTACAGCCACCTCGATACCGAAGCCAACCGCGGCGGCTTGCGCGCGCGCTTCCTGCGCAACGTCTACACGCGGCGCGAAGGCGAGTTCGCGGCCCTCGACCATGACGAGGCGCGGCGCCGCCTCGAGCTCGGCCTCGGCTGGTTTGCCGAGCGCGGCTGGACCCCCACCGGCTTCGTGCCGCCGGCCTGGCTGCTGGGCGAGGGCGCCTGGCAGGCGCTGCGCGAATCGCCGTTCGCCTACACGACCACCTTCAGCCATTTCCATTGCCTGGGCCAGGGCGCGGCGGCGCCGCTGCGTTCGCCGTCGATGGTGTACGCGGCGCGCAATCGCAGCGGACGCTGGCTGTCGCCGCGGGTCGCCGACGCCACCGCCGCGATGCTGGCGGCCGCGCCGCTGCTGCGCTTCAGTCTGCATCCGCCGGACGCGCGCTACCCCGAGCTGGTGCGGCACACCCAGCGCACGCTGGAACGGCTGCTGGCCCGGCGCACGGCCGTCACCAAGGCCGAGTGCGCGCGCCGGCTGGCTGCGCCGCCTACCAGTACGGCCCCCAGTAGCCGCCCCCATGCCAGTACGGCCCCCAGCCCGGGTAATAGCCCGGCGACGGACCGTAGCGCTGCAGATCGTCCTTCGTGCTGAGACTCACGATGCAGTTGCGCCAGGCGTCGGAATTGAGGGCATAGCCCAGCCGCGAACAGGCCGGGCCGTACACGATCATCATGTTCTCGGCCTCGGCCTGTTGTTGCGCGGCGCGTTCCTGCGGCGTGGTAGTGCAGGCCGCCGTGGCGAGGGCGATGGCGAGCGCCGGACATGCCATGGACGGCAGGCGTGGCGAAAAGAAGGACATACTCCCTCCCTGACATTGGCGCTGTGCGCCTCGGCTCAGGGTAGGCCAGTCGTGCGGGAAGCGTCCGAACCCGCTCAAGCGCCTACGCGGAACCAAATCGGGTAAGTCGTGTCGCGAACTCGCCCCTCAATGGTTTTTCTGGCAAGATGCGCGTTTTTGGGGAGGCGGCAATGGCACGACAGGCATGGCGGATCTGGACACGGCGCATCCTGCTGACGATCGCGGCCTTGCTGGCGCTGGCCGTGCTGGGCGTATGGCTGTTCCTGCGCGCCAGCCTGGCCCAGCTCGACGGCAAGCGCAGCGCGCCGCAGCTGGGCGCCACGGTGACGGTCGAGCGCGACGCCAACGGCGTGCCCACCATCAGCGGCGCCGACCGCGCCGACCTGGCCTACGCGACCGGCTTCGTGCACGGCCAGGAACGCTTCTTCCAGATGGACCTGCTGCGCCGCAGCGCGGCCGGCGAGCTGTCCGAGCTGTTCGGCCCGAAGGCGCTGCCGCTCGACCGCGCGCACCGCCTGCACCGCTTCCGCGCCCGCGCCGCCGACGTCCTGGCCCGGCTCGGCCCGGCCGAGCGCCGCTTCATCGACAACTATGCGGCCGGCGTCAACGACGGCCTCGGCGCCTTGCGGGCGCGGCCCTTCGAATACGCCCTGACCGGCGCCCCGCCGCGGCCCTGGACCGCGGCCGACTCCTTCCTGGTGGTGTGGGCCATGTACTTCGATTTGCAGGGCAACCAGGAACCGCGGGAACTGGCGCGCGGCTGGCTGGCCGACCACCTCGATCCCGCTCAGCGCGCCTTCCTGCTGCCCGAGGCGACCCGCTGGGACGCGCCGCTCGACGCGCCGGCCCTCGCCCTGGCCGCCACGCCGATTCCGGCCCGTGCACCGGGCTGGTGGGGCAACCAGGCCGCGGTGCCGGCGCGCCAGCTGGCCGGCGTCGGCTTCGCCGATGCGGTCGGCAGCAACAACTACGCCGTCGCCGGCTCGCGCACCGCCAGCGGCGCCGCGATCGTCTCCGACGACATGCACCTCGGCCTGCAGCTGCCGAACATCTGGTACCGGCTGGCGCTGCGTTTCAGGGACGAGCAGGGCCGGCAGCGGCGCGTGGTCGGGGTCAGCCTGCCGGGCGCCGCGCCACTGGTCATCGTCGGCAGCAACGGCCACGTGGCCTGGGCCTTCACCAACAGCTACGCGGATACCCTCGACCTGGTGCGGCTGCACACCGACGATGCGCATCCCGGCCAGGTGCGGCTGCCGTCAGGCTGGGAGACGCCGACGGAGCGGGCCGAGACCATCCTCGTGAAGGGCCGGCCGGCCGAACGTTTCGTCGTGCGGGAAACCAGCCTGGGGCCGGTCCGCGAGGCCGGCAATGCGCTGTACGCGATCCACTGGGTCGCGCATGCGCCCCAGGCCCTGAACCTGGCGCACCTGAAGCTGGAGACGGCCACCACGCTGGATGAAGCGCTGGCGGCCGGCGCCGCCGACGGCATCCCGGCCCAGAACATCGTCGCCGGCGACGACCGCGGCAACATCGGCTGGACCGTGGCCGGCGCCTTGCCGCGCCGCGACGCCGACGCCCGCGGACTGGCGGTGTCGTTTCCGCTGGGTGACGAGGGCGGGACGCCGCCCTGGGGCGCGCTGCTGGCGCCGGGCGAGCATCCGCGCGTGACGAATCCGCCGGGCGGCCAGCTGGTCACGGCCAACAGCCGCCAACTGGCGGGGCCGGACGCGCAGGCGATCGGCGACGGCGGCTTCGACCTGGGCGCCCGCGCCCACCAGCTCGGCGAAGGCGTGCGCCGGCTGGGCGACAAAACCGATGTGCCATCCGTATTCCGCGCGGCGCTCGACGACCGCGCCCTGTACGTGGCGGAATGGCGCGCGCGTGCGCTGGCTGCGCTCGACGACGGCGCGCTGGCC
>CAJYXO010000200.1 GCA_913778765.1 uncultured Massilia sp.
ACCGGATCGATACATGAGTGCGTCCAATGCGCTTCAAGAAGCTCGACCTCAATCTATTGGCGGCCTTGGACACGTTGATCAGGACCTGCAGCGTCAGCCGCGCCGCCGAGGAGATGTACCTGACCCAATCGGCGATGAGCAATGCGCTGGCGCGGCTGCGCGATCACTTCGGCGACCCGCTGCTGGTGCAGGCAGGACGGCGCATGGAACTGACGCCGCTGGCGGAGACCCTGCGCGATCCGCTGCGCGAGATCATGGCGCGGATCGAAATGGCGATGGAGACCACGCCGCATTTTTCGCCCGCCACGTCCACCCGCTGCATCGGCATCGTCCTGTCCGACTACACCCTGTACGCGCTGATTCCCTCGCTACCGCGCTACATCGCCCGCGAAGCCCCCGGCATCACACTCGATCTGAAGCCGCAGCACATGCAGCCATACGTGCTGTTGGAGCAAGGCCAGGCGGATCTGCTGATCGTGCCGGAAATGTACTGTTCTCCGCAGCATCCGACCGAGCTGCTGATCGAAGATCCATTGTGCTGTCTGGTGGCCGCCGAGAGCGCGCATCCGGCGCAACGCTTCACGATCGAAGAGTTCAGCGCCGCTGGACACGTGGTCATGCAGCCGCCGGCCAAGAGCGAATCCTATGCGGCGCTGGCGTGCCGGGAAGCCGGCCTTGTGCTGCGCGTGGCGATCTCGACGTTTGCCTTCACCTCGATTGGCGACCTGGTCATCGGCAGTCAACGCATCGCCGTGGTGCAGGAACGCCTCGCTCGCCGCCTGATCGACGAAAAGGGCGGGCTGCGCATCGTCGAGCCGCCGCTGCCGCTGCGGCCGATGCGGCAGATGCTGCAATGGCACCGCGCGCGCGCGCACGATCCAGCGCTGTCCTGGATGCGCGATGCCATCATCGCGCTGTCGAAATCGGGCTGATGTATTTACCTGGAAAATAGGTTGTATCAAAAGAATCCAACTCCCCCGCGGTTGCGGAACGTGTACAAACACCGCATCGGGAGGGACCGTGCGGGCAGACAACACCCGCACGGGCCGAGGACAAACAGAACCAGGCACATGGCCCCGCCGCAACGGCCATGACGGGGCCTGCTTTACCGTTGGCGCGTCCGCCCCCTCCCTGCATACGCAAACCGATGCGAGGGAGGAAATGCAATGATGGGTCCACGCAAGCCGCCGGTATCGCTGCTGTCCGCGGCGCTACTGTTGTCCATCGGTCTTCCGGCCGCTGTCCGGGCCGCCGAAAACGGCAATATCCAGTATTCACCGGGGTCCTCGCAGTTCTTCGCCGGCGCGACACCGCCCTATCCCGGCCTGTACCTGGCCTCGCATACCAGCGTGTATCGAGCCGATGAATTGACCGACGGGCGTGGCAACAAGCTTCCGGTCGACTTCAAGGTCAAGGGCCTCTTCGAAACGCTGCGCTTGGTCGGCGTCACCGACACGAAGATCCTGGGCGGCACGCTTTGGGGCCAATTGGTGGTCCCGGTCGCGCTGGACCTCGATACCCGTGTCGGTGGTTTTTCCGACAGCAGGCGCGGTGCCGGCGACGTCGTGTTCGGGACCGCCCTGGCCTGGTTCCGAGACCGCAACACCTACATCGTCGGCCTCGATGTCGGGCTTCCCACCGGGCGCTACGATGCGACGCGGCTGGCCAATCCGGGCAACAATTACTGGTCGCTGCAACCGGTGCTGGGCTACCACTATCTCGATCCGCAAGGCTGGGAGTTCGGCACGACGTTTCGCTACATCTTCAGCACCCAGAACCGCGATACCGATTACACCACCGGCCAGCAGATCGTCGTCGACTACGCGGCCGGCTACCACATCGGTCGCTCCCGGATCGGCGCGGTCGGCTACGTGCTGAAGCAGACCACCGACGACAAGGTCGCCGGCAGCAACAACAACGGCAACCGTGTGCAAGGAGTCGGGATCGGGCCGTCATACACCTTCGCGTTCTCTCCGGCGACGCAGGTCTCGGTGGCCTACATGAAAGAGTACAAGGCCGAGAACCGCAGCCAGGGCGACAGTGTCTGGCTGCATCTGACCGCCAAGCTCAAATGAGCGGGGCAGTTCCGCGAACCGTCCTGCCGGATGCCGCCATCCAGCCGCGTGACAGCGGTCTTTTCCGAAAGAGTTTCCATCCATGAACACTGCATCTGCAAACGATCCGATCGTCATTCTTGGCGCAGGTCCCGCCGGCATGGCGACGGCCCTGGCGCTGCGCGCGGCCGGACACCCGGCCATCATCCTGGAGCGTTACCGCGAAGCGCGGCCGGCCGGGAACATCCTCAATTTGTGGCCGCCGGCGATCAAGGCGCTGGGTCTGATCGGCGTGGACGTCGAAGACCTCGGCGCGCCGTGCAAATCGGTGTTCTGCAATACCAGCGGCAAGGTGAGGGCCGACGTCGCCATCCCCGACGAGGTGGTGCGCCAATATGGCGGCGGCTTCATCGGGCTGCTGCGCCCCGATCTGTACCGGCGCATGATCGCCGCCATTGCGCCGCAGACCCTGCACTTCAATCAGGAAGTCGTGGCCGTCGAGGACCTCGGCGACGAAGTCGTGCTGACGCTGAAGGATGGTTCCTCGCGGAAAACCCCTCTGCTGGTGGGGGCCGACGGCATCGACTCGATGGTGCGGGCGCATCTCTGGGGGGAATCGCCGAAACGCGAACACAAGCTGCACATCATCGGCGGCTACACCTTCGATCCCGTCGCAAGCGCCGAACGCGGCAAGTGCATCGTCGCCCATTCGCGCACCGTGCAGGGCGCGTACACCTCCATCCGCAGCCAGGGACGCGACGGCCTGCAGTGGTGGGTCCTCGGCGCATGCGATCCGCACGCCCCGGCGCCGGCCGATCTTCGGCCGATCGCGCGGCAGTTGGCCGCGGATTTCGGCTCGCCGTTGCTGGACCTGATCGCAGCCACGCCGGATGCGCAGATGCAGCGCTGGATCATCCGCGACCGCGTGCCGCTGAAGAAATGGTCGAAGGGCCGCATCACCCTCGCCGGCGATGCGGCGCATGCGACCTCGCCGTATGCGGCCTATGGCGCCGGCATGTCGATCGGAGATGGCTACTTCCTTGCCCAACTGCTGGCCGATGTCGCGCTCTCCGATACGCAGGCCGTTGCCCACGCACTTGAACGGTACGATGCCATGCGCATTCCGCACACGACCATGCAAGTGCAGCAGGCCTACGTCCTGGGCAAGCTGTTCCACCACGCGCCGGCCGCGTTGCGTCCGCTGCGCGACTTCGTACTCGACCATACGCCGCTTCTGCAAAAGCAGATCGGCGAGCGCAGCCCGGGAGAAATCGTCGCGCAGCTCCGCGCGATGGGCGACGGCATTCGGCCGCTTGTCGCATGAGCGCAGGAACATCCGCAGGATGTGGTCCGTCGGCCGCTGCCGCCACGACCGTCGAGATGAGGTCGGCGATTGGCCGCAGATCCGGCATGACGGGTCCCGACGGTCCCCATCGGCATTGATCCAGGGCAGGCATCCACTGCCAGCAGGGCCAGCGCTCGCCGCTATCGCGCGCGGCCGTACGCACTGGCCCGTCCCGAGTCCGGTGGGCGCGTGTGGCCTGTCCGGCGCCGGTGGCGGCAAGGCGCAACACCCGGACTGCAGCATGCGCCGCGTGACGGCCCAGGACTGCCCGACAACTTCATCGAGGTGGAAGACATGCAAGACAAGCAGTACCCGGACGCGGCGTCCGCCTTGGTCGGCGTCGTCGCCGATGGCCAGACCGTGGCCGTCGGCGGCTTTGGCCTGTGCGGCATCCCGGAGGCCTTGATCGCAGCCCTGCGCGACAGTGGCGTCAGCGGGCTCACGGTGATTTCCAACAACGCCGGCGTCGATGGCTTCGGCCTGGGCCAGCTGCTGGCGACGCGGCAGATCCGCAAGATGATTTCGTCCTACGTCGGCGAGAACAAGGAGTTCGAGCGCCAGTATCTGGCCGGCGAACTGGAACTGGAGTTCAACCCGCAGGGCACCCTGGCCGAACGCCTGCGTGCCGGCGGTGCCGGCATCCCCGCGTTCTTCACCGCCACCGGCTACGGCACGGTGGTGGCCGAGGGCAAGGAGACCCGCGAATTCGACGGCAAGCACTATGTACTGGAGACCGCGCTGCGCGCCGACGTGGCCCTGGTCAAGGCGTGGAAGGCCGATGCCGCTGGCAACCTGGTGTTCCGCAAGACCGCGCGCAACTTCAACCCGGCCTGCGCGATGGCCGGCAAGCTTT
>CAJYXO010000201.1 GCA_913778765.1 uncultured Massilia sp.
CGAACAGCTTCGACAGCAGGTTGTACATGATCATGGCGTCGGCGACGTCGCTGACGTGGAACTCGTCGAAGCAGATCAGGCGGTACTTCCTGGCGATGCGCCTGGCGACTTCGATCAGCGGATCTTCCACGCCCTTCAGCTCGTCGAGCTGGCGGTGCACGGCGCGCATGAATTCGTGGAAGTGCAGGCGGGTCTTGCGCACCACCGGCACCACCGAATAGAAGCTGTCCATCAGGAAGGACTTGCCGCGCCCCACCCCGCCCCACATGTAGACGCCCTGCGGGACGTCGGGGCGGTTGATCAGGCGCTTGAAAGCGGACGACCGCTGGGCCTTGTAATGGACCCAGTCGTCGTACGCCTGTTGCAGGCGGTCCACGGCGCGCTGCTGGGCCGGATCGGACTTGAAGCCGCGCTCGGTGAGGGCGTGCTGGTAATACTCTTGGACGTTCATATCACTACGGCTGGAAAAACATGGGGTGGACGGCATCGCCGCCCACCCCACGGATCGGTCACGCGGACCGGATGATTAGAAGTTCAGCGAACGCTTGTCGACGGCGAGCGCGGCTTCCTTGGTCGCTTCGGACAGGGTCGGATGAGCGTGGCAGATGCGTGCGATGTCTTCGGCGGAGGCCTTGAATTCCATCGCCACCACGGCTTCCGAGATCAGCTCGGACGCGACCGGGCCTACGATGTGGACGCCCAGGATTTCGTCGGTGCTTGCATCGGCGATGACCTTGACCATGCCGGTGGTGTCGCCCAGCGCGCGCGCACGGCCGTTGGCCATGAACGGGAAGGTGCCGGCCTTGTAGGCCACGCCGTCCTTCTTGAGCTGCTCTTCGGTGCGGCCGACCCAGGCGATTTCCGGCGAGGTGTAGATCACCCACGGGATCGTGTTGAAGTTGACGTGGCCGTGCTGGCCGGCGATGCGCTCGGCAACCGCGACGCCCTCTTCTTCCGCCTTGTGCGCCAGCATCGGGCCGCGCACGACGTCGCCGACCGCCCAGATGCCCGGTACCGCGGTGCGGCACTCGTCGTCCACGGCGATGAAGCCGCGCTCGTCGAGCTGCAGGCCGACGCTCTCGAAGCCCAGGCCGATGGTGTTCGGCACGCGGCCGATCGAGACGATCAGGCGATCGAAAGTAGCGGTCTGCGCCGTGCCGGTCGCGTCGGCGTATTCGACGGTGACGCTGTCGGCGCCCTTGGTGATGTTGCCGATCTTGACGCCCAGGTGGATGGCCAGGCCCTGCTTGGTGAAGGCCTTCTGCGCTTCCTTGGCGATCTGCTGGTCGACCGCGCCCAGGAAGGCCGGCAGGCCTTCCAGCACGGTGACTTGCGCGCCCAGGCGGCGCCACACCGAGCCCATTTCCAGGCCGATGACGCCGGCGCCGATCACGCCCAGCTTGGCCGGGACGGCGTCGATCGCCAGCGCGCCGGTGTTCGACAGGACGATCTTCTCGTCGAACGGGGTGCCCGGCAGTTCGCGCGGGTTCGAGCCGGTGGCGACGATCACGTTCTTGGCGGTGATGGTGTCGGCGGTCTTGCCCGAGACGTTGATCGTGAAGCCTTCGCCGGCCTTGCCGGCCAGGGTGCCGCGACCGTGGAAGAAGGTGACCTTGTTCTTCTTGAACAGGTAGACGATGCCGTCGTTGTTGGCCTTCACCACGCTATCCTTACGCTTCAGCATGGCGCCCAGGTCCAGCTCCAGGCCCGACACGTTGATGCCGTGTTCCTTGAAGCCGTGGCCGGCGTGCTCGAAGTGTTCGGACGACTGCAGCAGCGCCTTCGACGGGATGCAGCCGACGTTGGTGCAGGTGCCGCCCAGGGCCGGACCGCCCTTGGCATTCTGTGCTTCGTCGATGCAGGCAACCTTGAAGCCCAGCTGGGCAGCGCGGATGGCAGCCACGTAGCCGCCGGGACCGCCGCCGATCACGACGACGTCAAATTGTTTATCGCTCATTATTGATTCCTTTTTTCTCCCAGTACATCGTCGTTCCCGCGCAGGCGGGAACCCAAGTTCTGCACGCGCTGTCATAACGCCGGCAAACCTGGATCCCCGCCTGCGCGGGGATGACGTGTTGGGATGTCAAATTATTCTTCCGGTACGAAGATCCACAGCAGCAAATAAATCACCGCCCCGAATCCGAAAGTGAGGGTGAACAGCGTGAACACCAGCCGCCACACCCACGAATCGACGCCCGAGACCCTGGCCAGGCCGCCGCATACGCCGCTGATCCAGCGGTCGGTGCGCGAGCGGCGCAGCATGTTCAGCTCGGAAGCGAAGCTCCCGTCCGACGCCGTCGACGCGCCCTTGTTCAGGTCGACCGTCGACTGCGACAGGATCTTCGCCTTCGCCTGTTCGAATTCGGCATCGGTCAGGGCGCCGGCCTGGTGCAGTTCGTGCAAACGTTTCAGTTCATCCGCGATCATGACAGGCCCCTTCCCGAGGAGATCAAGTTACAGGTCCAGCAGCAGGCGGGCCGGATCTTCCAGCGCGTCCTTCATGGCGACCAGGCCCAGCACGGCTTCGCGGCCGTCGATGATGCGGTGGTCGTAGGACATTGCCAGGTAATTCATCGGACGGATCACGATCTGGCCGTTCTCGACCACGGCGCGGTCCTTGGTCGCGTGCACGCCCAGGATCGCCGACTGCGGCGGGTTGATGATCGGGGTCGACAGCATCGAACCGAAGGTGCCGCCGTTCGAGATCGAGAAGGTGCCGCCGGTCAGGTCTTCCAGGGTCAGCTTGCCTTCCTTGGCTTTCTGGCCGAATTCACCAATCTTCTTCTCGATGTCGGCGATCGACATCTGGTCGGCGTTGCGCAGGATCGGCACCACCAGGCCACGCGGCGAACCGACGGCGATACCGATGTCGAAGTAGCCGTGATAGATGATGTCGTTGCCGTCGACCGAGGCGTTCAGGATCGGGTACTTCTTCAGCGCGTGCACGGCGGCCTTGACGAAGAAGGACATGAAGCCCAGCTTGACGCCGTGGTTCTTCTCGAACTGGTCCTTGTACTTGGCGCGCAGCGCCATGACCGGGGCCATGTTCACTTCGTTGAAGGTGGTCAGGATGGCGTTGGTCGACTGCGATTGCAGCAGGCGCTCGGCGATACGGGCGCGCAGGCGGCTCATCGGCACGCGCTCTTCCGGACGGTCGCCCAGGTTGGCCGGGGCCGGTGCGGCAACTTGCTGCAGTGCCGGCTTGGCAGCCGGAGCAGCCAGCGGTGCCGGTGCCGCAGGAGCAACCGAACCTTTGTTGGCGACGGCGGCCAGGGCGTCGCCCTTGGTCACGCGGCCGTCACGGCCGGTGCCGGTGGCGTCGGCGGTGCTCATGTTGTTGTCGGCCAGGATCTTGGCGGCGGCCGGCATGGCGACGTCGCCCTTGCTGCCGGTCGATGCGGAGGTCTGCGGCGCCGGCGCGGCGGCCGGGGCGTTGGCGACCGGGGCCGAGGTGATGGCGATCGGGCTGGTCTGGGCCGATGCTTCGGTGTCGATGATGGCGATGACTTCGCCGGAGACGACGGTCGCGCCGTCGTTCTTGATCAGCTGCACGATCACGCCGGCGCTCGGGGCCGGCAGTTCCAGGACCACCTTGTCGGTCTCGATGTCGATCATGTTCTCGTCGCGCGAGACGGACTCGCCGACCTTCTTGTGCCAGGACAGCAGGGTCGCTTCAGCAACCGATTCCGACAGTTGGGGGACCTTGACTTCGATTTGTGCCATTTAAAACTCCGTTGATTATTCTGTGCAAAAACCCCGCGCCTTGCGACGCGGGGTGCTCTTGGGCTATTTCTTTACTTGGTCAAAATGAAGCCCTTGAGCTTCGAGAACGCGGTTTCCAGCAATTCCTTCTGCTGCGCCACGTGCTTGTCGGCATAACCGACGGCCGGCGACGCGGAAGCGGGACGGCCGGCGTACGACAGGCGCTGGCCCGATTCCATGCTTTCGAAGATGTTGTGCTGGATCTGGAACCACGGACCCTGGTTCTGCGGCTCGTCCTGGGCCCACACCACTTCGGTCGCGTTCGGGAACTTCTTCAGTTCGGCGACGAAAGCCTTGTGCGGGAACGGATACAGCTGCTCCATGCGGACGATCGCGGTGTCGTTCGCATTGCGCGTCTTGCGGGTGTTGACCAGGTCGTAGTAGACCTTGCCCGAGCAGACGATCACGCGCTTGACCTTGTTGGCGTCGATCTTCTCGTCCAGTTCGCCGATGACGGTCTGGAAGCCGCCCTTGGCCAGGTCGGTCAGCGGCGAGCCGGCGTCCTTGTTACGCAGCAGCGACTTCGGCGTGAAGATCACCAGCGGCTTGCGGAACTGGCGCACCATCTGGCGGCGCAGCAGGTGGAAGATCTGGGCGGCGGTGGTCGGCTGCACGACTTGCATGTTGTGGTCGGCGCACAGCTGCAGGAAGCGCTCGATACGTGCCGACGAGTGCTCCGGACCCTGGCCTTCGTAGCCGTGCGGCAGCATCAGCACCAGGCCCGAGGCGCGGCCCCACTTGACTTCGCCCGAAGCGATGAACTGGTCGATCACGACCTGGGCGCCGTTGACGAAGTCGCCGAACTGGCCTTCCCAGATGGTCAGGGTGTTCGGCTCGGCGGTCGAATAACCGTATTCGAAGCCCAGCACCGCTTCTTCCGACAGCACGGAGTCGATGACGGTGAAGTTGGCCTGGTTGTCCGAGACGTTCGCCAGCGGCAGGTAGATGCCCTGGTCCCAGCGCTCGCGGTTCTGGTCGTGCAGCACGGCGTGGCGGTGCACGAAGGTGCCGCGGCCGGCATCCTGGCCCGACAGGCGGACCGCATAGCCCGACGACAGCAGCGACGCATAGGCCAGGTGTTCGCCCATGCCCCAGTCGAGGTTCAGCTCGCCCTGGCCCATTTTCGAACGGTCGCCCAGGACCTTCTCGACCAGCGAGTGCAGCTTGAAGTTTTCCGGCACGGTGGTGATGCGCTGCGACAGACGCTTCAGCTCGGTCAGCGGCACGGCGGTGTCGGCGGCATCGGTCCACTTCTTGTTCAGGAACGGCGCCCAGTCGACGGCGTACTTGTTCTTGAACTCGGTCAGGACCGGGTCGATGGTGTGCTTGCCGGCATCCATCGCGTTACGGTATTCGGCCACCAGCTGGTCGCCGCCGTCGGCGGCGATGGTGCCCTGCGCAGCCAGCTTGTCCGCGTACATCTTGCGGGTGCCCGGGTGCTTGGCGATCTTCTTGTACATCAGCGGCTGGGTCAGGGCCGGGGTGTCCTGCTCGTTGTGGCCCAGCTTGCGGTAGCAGACGATGTCGACCACCACGTCCTTATGGAACTCGGTGCGGTAATCCATCGCGATCTGGGTGGCCAGCACGACGGCTTCCGGATCGTCGGCGTTCACGTGCAGCACCGGGGCTTCGATCATCTTGACCACGTCGGTGCAATAGATGGTCGAACGGGCGTCGCGCGGGTCCGAGGTGGTGAAACCGATCTGGTTGTTGATGACGATGTGGACGGTGCCGCCGGTGCCGTAGCCGCGGGTCTGGGCCAGGTTCAGGGTTTCCATGACCACGCCCTGGCCGGCGAATGCGGCGTCGCCGTGCACCAGGATCGGCAGCACTTCCTTGCCCTTGCGGTCGCCGCGGCGTTCCATGCGCGCCTTGACGGAACCTTCGACCACCGGGTTCACGATTTCCAGGTGCGACGGGTTGAACGCCAGCGACAGGTGGACCGGGCCGCCCGGGGTCGAGATGTCGCTCGAGAAGCCCTGGTGGTATTTGACGTCGCCGGCCGGCAGGTCGTCGGCGTGCTTGCCTTCGAACTCTTCGAACAGGTCGGACGGGGCCTTGCCCAGGGTGTTGACCAGGACGTTCAGGCGGCCGCGGTGGGCCATGCCGATCACGATTTCCTGGACGCCATGCTCACCGGCGCGCTGGATCACTTCGTCCATCGAGGCGATGAAGGACTCGCCGCCTTCCAGCGAGAAACGCTTGGCGCCGACGTACTTGGTGTGGAGGTAGCGCTCCAGGCCTTCGGCCGCGGTCAGGCGCTCGAGAATGTGTTTTTTCTTTTCAGCCGTGAAGGACGGGGTCGAGCGGATCGATTCCAGCTTTTCCTGCAGCCAGCGCTTTTCGGTCGGGTCGCTCACGTACATGAACTCGGCGCCCACCGAACGGCAGTAGGTATCGCGCAACATGTTCAGCAGGTCGCGCAGCGACGCGGTTTCCTGGCCGAAATAGGTGTTGCTGATGTTGAATTTGGTGTCGAGGTCGGCTTCGGTGAAACCGTAGAAGGCCGGATCCAGTTCCGGGATCGGCGGGCGCTCCTGGCGCTGCAGCGGGTCCAGGTTGGCCCAGCGCGAGCCGAGGTAGCGGTAGGCGGCGATCAGCTGGGTGACGGCGACGCGCTTGCGGCCGAGTTCAGCATCCGGCGAGGCGGTGACGGTGCGGATCGGCCCCTGCTTGGCGCGCTCGGCGAAGGAGGCGAGCACCGAGGAGTGGTCCACGTCCGGACGGGCGGAACCGTCGACGGCCGGCATGTGCTGCATCGCGTCGAAATAGGCGCGCCAGTTGTCCGGAACCGAGCCCGGGTTGTTCAGGTAGGCTTCATACAACTCTTCCACGTACGGCGCATTACCGCCGAACAGGTACGAGTTGGCTTCGTATTGTTGCATCATTCTTGCTCACCTTTCTTCGCGCTTCGCGATTTTGGGGCGGGTTAATCTAACCTTCCGCGACACGGCCTGACCGGTTAGCGGATCGCACTACTACTCAAGTTGTGGGGGAAGGACTCTACAGCTGCCAAACGGTGCTGCCAATTTGCGCACGACATTGTAACGCAAGGCGCCGAGCACGACAGAGCGCGGAGTTGTTTTTATTTGTTACTGTGTGGCACTTAAACGGCTGAGCCGATCGCATATTGACCAGTTAAATGATAATCGTTATCATTTACCTCATGCACTCGACCGGCTCCACATCTTCGACCTCTTCGGCCCTGCCCGGCGCCCGCCGCGCGGTCTGGTTACGCCAGTTGCATCAATGGCACTGGATCAGTTCCGCCATCTGCCTGATGGCGATGCTGCTGTTCAGTGTCACCGGCTTCACGCTGAACCACGCGTCCCAGATCGAGGCCAGGCCGGCCGTGACCCGGCAGAAGGCGACGCTGCCGGGTCCGTTGCGCGACAAGCTGGCCGCCTTCGCCGCCAGCCACGCCGACGCCAAACAGCCGCTGCCGGACGACATCGCCGACTGGGCCAACAAGCATTTCCCGGTCGACGTGCGCGGTGCGACCGCCGAGTGGAGCGAAGAGGACGCCTACGTCGCCCTGCCCCGCCCCGGCGGCGACGCCTGGCTGCGCATCGGCGCCGACGGCCAGGCCGAGTACGAAAAGACCGACCGCGGCTGGATCTCCTGGCTCAACGACATGCACAAGGGCCGCAATGCCGGCGCCGTGTGGAGCTGGTTCATCGACATCTTCGCCGGCGCCTGCCTGGTGTTCTGCATCACCGGTTTCCTGATCCTCAAATACCACGCCGCCAACCGGCCCTCGACCTGGCCGGTGATCGGCTTCGGGATCGTGCTGCCGATCGTGCTGGCGCTCCTGTTCGTCCATTAATCCTTCCGACTTAGAAAGCCTGCCCATGAAACTGTCCCGATCGCTCGCGCTCACCCTGCCGCTGGCGCTGCCGCTGGTGGCCAACGGCGCGATGGCCGCCGACCTGACCGTCAAGTTCGAACTGCCCCAGCTCAACGTGGCCGAGTACCACAAGCCCTACGTCGCGATCTGGATCGAGCGCGCCGACCAGAGCGTGGCCTCGACCCTGGCGGTGCTGTACGACGTCAGGAAGAAGGACAATGCCGGCGCCAAGTGGGTCAAGGACCTGCGCACCTGGTGGCGCAAGGCCGGCCGTGACGTCGAGCTGCCGATGGACGGCGTGAGCGGCGCGACCCGCCCGGCCGGCGTGCAGACCCTCAGCTTCTCGCCGGCCAAGGCCGGCCTCGACAAGCTGCCGGCCGGCGACTACCGGCTGGTGGTCGAAGCCGCGCGCGAAGCCGGCGGGCGCGAGCTGG
The DNA here is from genome assembly GCA_913778765.1 of uncultured Massilia sp. Classification (GTDB taxonomy): domain Bacteria; phylum Pseudomonadota; class Gammaproteobacteria; order Burkholderiales; family Burkholderiaceae_D; genus Telluria. Next base: position 8,044 of record CAJYXO010000201.1, read on the forward strand.
TCAAGGTGCCCTTCACCTGGCCGGCCAAGGGCAAGCTGGCCGCCACGGCTTCCGGCAAGGAAGAGCTGGGCGCGGTGTCGATCGCGGTCCAATGACAGACACAGGAGACCTCGCATGCAAACCAGGTTCATGAAGCAGTTCGCCATCGCCGCCGCCTTGGCCGGCATCGCCTGCGCCGCCCAGGCCCACCGCCCGTGGATGCTCCCGACCAGCACCTTCATCGAGACCGAGCGCGAAGCCTGGGTCACGATCGACGGCGCCGTCTCCGAAGGCCTGTTCGACGTCGACCACATGCCGCTGCGCATGGACGGCCTGATGGTGACCGACCCCGACGGCAAGACCGCGCCGGCGCCCGCCGCCACGGTCGGCAAGTTCCGCTCCAGCGTCGACCTCAAGCTGCCGAAGGACGGCACCTACCGCGTCACCCTGGCCGCGGTCAACGTCATGGGCAGCTACAAGGTCGGCGGCGAGACGAAGCGCTTCCGCGCCACCGAGCAGCTTGCCGACAAGGAAGTGCCGCTTGGGGCCACCGACGTCAGGCGCACCACCATGGTCCAGCGCCAGGACACCTTCGTCACCGTCAACAAGCCGACCACCGGCGCCCTGAAACCGCTGGGCGCCGG
>CAJYXO010000202.1 GCA_913778765.1 uncultured Massilia sp.
AGACCTTCGCGGCCGTCCCGTTCATCATGAACATGGGACCCGAAAACTACATGGGCCTCGGCAAGCCGAACAACGGCGGCACCAAGATCTTCTCGATCTCGGGCGACGTCGAGCGTCCGGGCAACTACGAGATCCCGCTGGGCACGCCGTTCGCCAAGCTGCTGGAACTCGCCGGCGGCATGCGCGGCGGCAAGAAGATCAAGGCCGTGATCCCGGGCGGCTCGTCGGCGCCGGTGATCCGCGGCGAAGTCATGATGGAAACCGACATGGACTACGACTCGATCGCCAAGGCCGGTTCGATGCTCGGTTCCGGCGCCGTGATCGTCATGGACGAAACCCGCTGCATGGTGAAGTCGCTGCTGCGCCTGTCCTACTTCTACTATGAAGAATCGTGCGGCCAGTGCACCCCGTGCCGCGAAGGCACCGGCTGGCTGTACCGCATGGTCCACCGTATCGAAAACGGCCAGGGCCGTCCGGACGACATCGAGCTGCTGAACAATGTCGCGTTCAACATCAAGGGCCGTACCATCTGCGCGCTTGGCGAAGCCGCCGCGATGCCTGTCGAAGCCATGATCAAGAACTTCCGCGAGGAATTCATTCATCACATCGAGCACAAGCAATGCTTGGTGCCCGCATACCTTTAAACCAGGTCAGGTAACGATCAAATGGTTGAAATTGAATTAGACGGCAAGAAAGTAGAAGTCCCACCGGGTTCGATGGTGATGGACGCCGCAAACAAACTGGGAACCTACATCCCGCACTTCTGCTATCACAAGAAACTGTCGATCGCAGCGAACTGCCGCATGTGCCTGGTGGAAGTCGAGAAGGCGCCGAAGCCGATGCCGGCCTGCGCGACCCCGGTCTCGCCGGGCATGATCGTGCGCTCCCACAGCGACAAGGCGGTGCAGGCACAGAAGTCCGTGATGGAGTTCCTGCTGATTAACCACCCGCTGGATTGCCCGATCTGCGACCAGGGCGGCGAATGCCAGCTGCAGGACCTGGCCGTCGGCTACGGCAAGAGCAACTCGCGCTACGAAGAAGAAAAACGCGTGGTGGCGCCGAAGGAAGCCGGTCCGCTGATCTCGATGGAAGAGATGTCGCGCTGCATCCAGTGCACCCGTTGCGTGCGCTTCGGCCAGGAAGTGGCCGGCGTGATGGAATTCGGCATGGTCGGCCGCGGCGAGCACTCGGAGATCACCACCTTCGTCGGCAAGACCGTCGACTCGGAAGTGTCGGGCAACATGATCGACCTGTGCCCGGTCGGCGCACTGACCAGCAAGCCTTTCCGTTATTCCGCACGTCCGTGGGAACTGCAGCGCCGCCGTTCGGTGTCGCCGCACGATTCGCTGGGCACCAACCTGATCGTCCAGGTCAAGGGCGGCAAGGTGATGCGCGTGCTGCCGCTGGAAAACGAGAACATCAACGAATGCTGGATCTCGGACAAGGACCGCTTCTCCTACGAAGCGCTGAACAATGCCGAGCGCCTGGTCAACCCGATGATCAAGCAGGACGGCAAGTGGATCGACACCGACTGGCAGACCGCCCTCGAGTACGTCGCCCACGGCATCCGTAACATCCGCCACGAGCACGGCGCCGACAGCATCGCCGCCGTCGCCACGCCGCACTCGACCGTCGAAGAACTGTACCTGCTGCAGAAGGCCATGCGCGGCTTCGGCATCGAGAACGTCGACTTCCGCCTGCGCCAGAGCGACTTCGCGCTGGACGGCGCGGTCGTCCCGCACCTGGGCATGCCGATCGCCGAGCTGTCGACGCTGAAGCGCGTGCTGGTCGTCGGTTCCTTCCTGCGCAAGGACCACCCGCTGGCCGCGACCCGCCTGCGCGCCGCCGTCAAGTCGGGCGCCAAGCTGTCGATCGTCCACGGTTCGAACGACGACAACCTGATCCCGACCGCCGGCCGCCTGATCGCCGCCCCGTCGGACTGGCTGGCTGCGCTGTCCGGCATCGTCGTCGCCGTCGCCGCCGCCAAGGGCATTGCCGCCCCGGCCGGCTTCGAAGGCATCGAAGCGAGCGACGCCGCCAAGGCCATCGCCGCCACTCTGGTCGTGGAAAACGCTGGCGACCTGCCGGGCGCCGTCCTGCTGGGTAACGCCGCTGCGCAGCATCCGCAGGCTTCGGCACTGCACGCCGCCGCCCAGTGGATCGCCGAGCAGACCGGCGCGAAATTCGGCTACTTCGTCGACGCCGCCAACACCGTCGGCGGCTACCTGGTCAACGCGACCTCGAACAACGCAGCGAACCTGTTCGCCCAGCCGAAGAAAGCCTACGTGCTGCTGAACGCCGAGCCGGAACTGGACGCCGCGAATCCGCAGCAGGCCATCAAGGCCCTGCAGGGCGCCGAGATGGTCGTCGCGATGTCGCCGTTCAAGCACGGCATGGACTACGCCGACGTGCTGCTGCCGATCTCGCCGTTCAGCGAGACCGCCGGCACCTTCGTCAACTGCGAAGGCCGCGCACAGAGCTTCAACGGCACCGTCAAGCCGCTGGGCGAGACCCGCCCGGCCTGGAAAGTGCTGCGCGTGCTGGGTAACCTGCTGGGCCTGCAAGGCTTCGACTACGAGAACTCGGAAGCGATCCGCGACGAAGCGCTGGGCAAGGGCGTCACCGACCTGTCCGCCAAGCTGAACAACGTCGCCAAGCTGGCCCCGACCTCGGCCAGGCACGTCATCCACGCCGGCGACGAGCTGAAGCTGGAGCGCCTGACCGACCTGCCGATCTACTTCGCCGACGCCATCGCGCGCCGCTCGGAGCCGCTGATCCGCACCGCCGATTCGCAGGCGCCGCTGGTCACCATCTCGGCCAAGGTGGCCGACGCGCTGGGCGTGAAGGCCGGCGAGATGGTCACCGTGCAGCAAGGGGAGGGCAGCGCGACCCTGGTCGCCGCCGTCGATGCCCGCCTGCCGGAGAACGTCGTGCGCGTGGCCGCCGGTCACCAGCTGACTTCGTCGCTGGGCGCCATGTTCGGTCCGATTTCGATTGAAAAGGCTTAATAAAAATGTCGATGCCTGACGTACTCAATAGTTTTTATACCGGCGGTGAAAGCCTGGTGGGTCCGACCGTCTGGACCTTCGCCTGGACGCTGCTGAAAATCGTCTGCGTGCTGCTGCCGCTGATGGGCCTGGTGGCCTATCTGGTGCTGTGGGAGCGCAAGCTGATCGGCTGGATCCACATCCGCGTGGGTCCGAACCGCGTGGGCCCGCTGGGCCTGCTGCAGCCGATCGCCGACGCGCTCAAGCTGCTGCTCAAGGAAATCGTGGTGCCGGCCAAGTCGACCCCGGCGCTGTTCATCATCGGTCCGATCATGACCATCATGCCGGCGCTGGCCGCATGGGCCGTCATCCCCTTCGGTCCGGAAGCGGCGCTGGCCAACGTCAACGCCGGCCTGCTGCTGCTGCTGGCGATCACCTCGATGGAAGTCTACGGCATCATCATCGCCGGCTGGGCTTCGAACTCGAAATACTCGTTCATGGGCGCGATGCGCGCCTCGGCCCAGATGATCTCCTACGAGATCCCGATGGGCTTCGTGATGGTCGTGATCCTGATGGTGTCCGGTTCGCTGAACTTCTCGGACATCGTCGGCGCCCAGACCCGCGGCTACTTCGCCGGCATGGGCGTCAACGTCCTGTCGTGGAACTGGCTGCCGCTGCTGCCGCTGTTCGTCATCTACATCACGTCCGGCCTGGCCGAGTGCAACCGCCACCCGTTCGACGTGGTGGAAGGCGAGTCGGAAATCGTGGCCGGCCACATGGTCGAGTATTCGGGCATGTCCTACGCGATGTTCATGCTGGCCGAATACGCCAACATGATCCTGGTCGCCACCCTGGCATCGATCATGTTCCTGGGCGGCTGGTCGGCGCCGTTCTCCTTCCTGGAATTCGGCGCGCTGGGCGGCTTCTTCTGGCTGTTCGCGAAGGCCTTCCTGGTCGTGTCGCTGTTCGTGTGGGTGCGCGGTACCTTCCCGCGTTACCGCTATGACCAGATCATGCGCCTGGGCTGGAAGGTGTTCATCCCCCTGACCCTGGTGTGGCTGGTCCTGGTCGCGGGCGTCATGCAGACGTCCTGGAACCCCTGGAAGTAAAGAGGCGCAACAAATGACTCGAGTAAAAGACTTTTTCGGCAGCCTGATGCTGTCCGAACTGATCAAGGGCCTGGCGCTGACCGGTAAATATGCGTTCTCGCGCAAGATCACGGTGCAGTACCCGGAAGAAAAGACCCCGATCTCGCCGCGTTTCCGCGGCCTGCACGCGCTGCGCCGCTACCCCAACGGGGAAGAGCGCTGCATCGCCTGCAAGCTGTGCGAAGCGGTGTGCCCGGCCATGGCGATCACGATCGAATCGGCGCAGCGCGAGGACGGCACCCGCCGCACCACGCGCTACGACATCGACCTGACCAAGTGCATCTTCTGCGGCTTCTGCGAAGAATCCTGCCCGGTCGATTCGATCGTCGAGACCCAGGTGCTGGAGTACCACGGCGAAAAGCGTGGCGACCTGTACTACACCAAGGAAATGCTCCTGGCCGTGGGTGACCGCTACGAAGACGACATTGCCGCTGCGCGCGCCGCAGACGCAAAGTACCGCTAACAACGGTTCATAAAAATAAGGCTCCTGCGTAAGTCATGGAATTCACAACTATTCTGTTCTACGTGTTCTCGGCGATCATGATCGTCGCCGGGCTGCGCGTCATTACCGCCAAGAACCCGGTCCACGCCGCGCTGTTCCTGGTGCTCGCGTTCTTCAACGCCGCCGGCATCTGGATGCTGCTGAAGGCCGAGTTCCTCGCCATCGTGCTGGTGCTGGTCTATGTCGGCGCCGTGATGGTGCTGTTCCTCTTCGTCGTCATGATGCTCGACATTAATATCGACCGCATGCGCGAAGGCTTCTGGGGCTACCTGCCGGTGGCCTCGGCGATTGGCGCGCTGATCGTCGTGGAAATGGCAGCCGTGCTGTGGCGCGGTTTCCTGGGCCAGGCCGACGCGCCGCTCGAGACGGCCGTGGGCCACATCGGCGGCACCCGCGAACTGGGCCGCCTGATCTACACCCAGTACATCTACGGTTTCGAAATCGCCGGCCTGATCCTGCTGGTCGCGATCATCGCCGCCGTCGCACTGACCCTGCGCAAGCGCAAGGACACCAAGGCCATCGATCCGGCCCTGGCCGTCAGCGTCAAGCGTAACGACCGCCTGCGCATCGTCAAGATGGAAGCGGTAAACCAGAAGGCGATCGATGCAGCCGCAGTGGCCGCCGCCGAAGCCAAGAAGGAGGCTCCATGACTCTGTCGCTCGCTCACTACCTGATCCTGGGCGCGATCCTGTTCGCGATCTCGGTGGTCGGTATTTTCCTGAACCGGAAGAACATCATCATCCTGCTGATGGCCATCGAACTGATGCTGCTGGCAGTGAACCTGAACTTCGTCGCCTTCTCGCACTATCTGGGAGACGCGGCAGGGCAGATCTTCGTGTTCTTCATCCTGACTGTCGCGGCCGCCGAATCGGCGATCGGCCTGGCGATCCTGGTGGTCCTGTTCCGTAACCTGGACACGATCAACGTGGAAGACCTCGACAGCCTGAAGGGCTAAGCGGTTTGTCTGTCAACTCCTCGATAAACAAGACATAAGGTTCAAAAAATGGCGGGGCAAATCAACCCTAATCTCTTGCTGGCGGTGCCACTGGCGCCGCTGGTAGGCTCGGCGATCGCCGGCCTGCTCGGCACCAAGTTCTTCGGGAACGTGGTCGGCCGCAAGGTGTCGCATACCGCGACCATCCTCGGCGTGTTCGTCGCCATGGTCATCTCGATCATGACGCTCATGAACGTGCTGGACGGCGCCACCTACAACGGCGACGTCTACACCTGGATGACCATCGGCACCATGAAGATGTCGGTCGGCTTCCAGATCGACGCGCTGTCCGCGATGATGATGTGCGTGGTGACCTCGGTGTCGCTGATGGTGCACATCTACACGATCGGCTACATGGCGGAGGACGACGGCTACAACCGCTTCTTCTCGTACATCTCGCTGTTCACCTTCTCGATGCTGATGCTGGTCATGTCCAACAACTTCCTGCAGCTGTTCTTCGGCTGGGAAGCGGTGGGCCTGGTCTCGTACCTGCTGATCGGCTTCTGGTACACCCGTCCGACGGCGATCTTCGCGAACATGAAGGCCTTCCTGGTCAACCGCGTCGGCGACTTCGGCTTCATCCTCGGCATCGGCCTGCTGCTGGCCGCCACCGGCTCGATGCACTACGGCGACACCTTCGCCAAGGCCAACGAACTGGCCGGCATGACCGTGCCGGGCCTGGGCTGGCCGCTGCTGACCGCCGCCTGCATCTGCCTGTTCATCGGCGCGATGGGTAAGTCGGCGCAGTTCCCGCTGCACGTCTGGCTGCCGGACTCGATGGAAGGCCCGACCCCGATCTCGGCGCTGATCCACGCCGCGACCATGGTTACCGCCGGCATCTTCATGGTGTCGCGCATGTCGCCGCTGTTCGAGCTGTCGGACACCGCGCTGTCCTTCATCATCGTGATCGGTTCGATCACCGCGCTGTTCATGGGCTTCCTGGGCATCATCCAGAACGACATCAAGCGCGTCGTTGCCTATTCCACGCTTTCGCAGCTGGGCTACATGACCGTCGCGCTGGGCGTGTCGGCATACAACGTCGCCGTGTTCCACCTGATGACCCACGCCTTCTTCAAGGCCCTGCTGTTCCTCGGCGCCGGCTCGGTCATCATCGGCATGCATCACGACCAGGACATGCGCAACATGGGCGGCCTGCGCAAGTACATGCCGATCACCTGGATCACTTCGCTGCTCGGTTCGCTGGCCCTGATCGGCACCCCGTTCTTCGCCGGTTTCTACTCGAAGGACTCGATCATCGAGGCCGTGCACGAGTCCCACCTGTGGGGTTCGGGCTTCGCCTACTTCGCGGTCGTGGCCGGCGTGTTCATCACCGCCTTCTACTCCTTCCGCATGTACTTCCTGGTGTTCCACGGCAAGGAGCGTTTCGGCCTGGCCCACGCGCACGACGATCACGCCCATGCCCATGACGCGCACGACCAGGCGAAGGCCGCCCACGGCCACGACGCCCACGCGACGCACGATTCGGACGCCCACCATGAAGAGGAAGAGGACGACCACGGCCACCACGGCCTGGCCCCGGGCCAGAAGCCGCACGAGTCGCCGCTGGTGGTGACCCTGCCGCTGATCCTGCTGGCGATCCCGTCGGTCGTCATCGGTTTCTTCGCGATCAAGCCGATGCTGTACGGCGGCTTCTTCAACAACGTGATCGCCATCAACGCCGAGCGTCACCCGGCGATGGAAAAGCTGGCCGAAGAGTTCGACGGCCCGCTGCAGATGGCCCTGCACGGCTTCACTTCGCTGCCGTTCTGGCTGGCCCTGGCCGGCGTCGTCGCCGCCTACTACTGCTACATGATCAACCCGCGCGTGCCGGCCTGGTTCTACGCCAAGCTGCGCCCGATCCACACCCTGCTGGACAACAAGTACTACATGGACAAGTTCAACGAAGTCGTGTTCGCCGGCGGCGCACGCGGCCTCGGCAAGGGCCTGTGGCAGGTGGGTGACCGCGCGCTGATCGACGGCCTGGTCGTCAACGGTTCCGCCAAGCTGGTGGGCTGGTTCTCGAGCGTCGTCCGCACCTTCCAGACCGGCTACATCTACCACTACGCGTTCGTGATGATTCTGGGCGTGCTGGGTACGCTGCTGTACTTCTTCCCGTTCTGGCACGCTTAAACAGAGAGAAAAACAAGATGCAGTCCACGATTTCCACTCTCCCTCCGTACCTGAGCCTGTCGGTCTGGCTCCCGATCATCTTCGGCATGATCGTGCTGGCCGTCGGCCGCGACAGCCGCGCGGGCTTCACCCGCGTGCTGGCGCTGATCGGTTCGGTGGTCAGCTTCCTGCCGACCATCCCGCTGTTCACCCAGTTCAGCAATAGCGCCCACGGTCCCCAGTTCGTCGAAAAGGCGGCCTGGATCGAACGCTTCAATATCCACTACTACCTGGGCATCGACGGCCTGAGCCTCTGGTTCGTGCCGCTGACCGCCTTCATCACCATCATCGTCGTCATCTCGGCGTGGCAGGTGATCGAAGAGCGCGTGGCCCAGTACATGGGTTCCTTCCTGATCCTGTCGGGCCTGATGATCGGCGTGTTCGTCGCGCTGGACGGCCTGCTGTTCTACTTCTTCTTCGAAGCCACCCTGATCCCGATGTACATCATCATCGGCGTGTTCGGCGGCCCGAACCGTGTGTACGCGGCCTTCAAGTTCTTCCTGTACACCTTCTTCGGTTCGCTGCTGACCCTGGTCGCGATCATTTACCTGTACAACAAGTCGGGCGGCTCGTTCGACATCCTGGCATGGCACCAGCTTCCGCTGGACATGAAGGAGCAGGTCCTGATCTTCCTGGCCTTCCTGATGGCCTTCGCGGTCAAGGTGCCGATGTGGCCGGTCCACACCTGGCTGCCGGACGCCCACGTCGAAGCGCCGACCGGCGGTTCCGTGGTGCTGGCCGCGATCATGCTGAAGCTGGGCGGCTACGGTTTCCTGCGGTTCTCGCTGCCGATCGCCCCGGACGCTTCGCACTACCTGGCGCCGATGATCATCGTGCTGTCGCTCATCGCCGTGATCTACATCGGCCTGGTGGCGATGGTCCAGAAGGACATGAAGAAACTGGTCGCCTACTCGTCGATCGCCCACATGGGCTTCGTCACCCTCGGCTTCTTCATCTTCAACGACATCGGCGTGCAGGGCGGTATCGTGCAGATGATCTCGCACGGCTTCGTGTCGGGCGCGATGTTCCTGTGCATCGGCGTGCTGTACGACCGCATGCACTCGCGTGAAATCGCCGACTACGGCGGCGTGGTCAACCGCATGCCGAAGTTCGCCGCGTTCTCGGTGCTGTTCGCGATGGCCAACTGCGGCCTGCCGGCCACCTCCGGCTTCGTCGGCGAATTCATGGTCATCCTGGGCGCCGTGAAGTTCAACTTCTGGACAGGCCTGCTGGCCGCCACCGCCCTGATCCTGGGCGCCGCCTACTCGCTGTGGATGGTCAAGCGCGTCGTGTTCGGCAAGATCGGCAACAAGCACGTCGCCGAACTGACCGACCTGAACGGCCGTGAGTTCTTCATGCTGGGCGTGCTGGCGATCCTGACCATCTACATGGGCCTGTATCCGGCGCCGTTCACCGATTCGCTGCAAGTGTCGGTGGCCGACCTGCTGCAGCACGTGTCGGTCAGCAAGCTGCCGATGCACTGAGCGGGAAATTAAAACGATATGAATCCGATGATGAATACAACCCTCTCGGCGGCGTCCATCAACATGGCGCCGCTGTCCGCGGAAATCTTCCTGGTAGTGGCTTCGTGCGCGATCCTCCTGATCGACATGTTCCTCAAGGAAGGGAAGCGGAACATTACCTACGTCCTGTCGCTGCTGACCCTGGTCGGCTGCGCCGTGATCACCTGGTCCGACTTCAATGCCGGCACCACGACCTATACCTTCTTCAACATGTTCGTCTCGGACCCGATGGCGAACCTGCTGAAGCTGTTCACCTACCTGGCCGTCGGCATCACCCTGGTGTATTCGCGCCAGTACTCGGGCGACCGCGGCATGATGTCGGGTAACATGGGCGGCGAGATCTACGTGCTGGCCCTGTTCACCACGCTCGGCCAGATGATCATGATCTCCGGCAATAACATGCTGCCGATCTACCTGGGCCTGGAACTGATGTCGCTGTCGCTGTACGCCCTGGTGGCGATGCGCCGCGACCACGCGATCTCGACCGAAGCCGCGATGAAGTACTTCATCCTGGGTTCGCTGGCCTCGGGCTTCATGCTCTACGGTATCTCGATGATCTACGGCGCCACCGGTTCGCTGGACATCACCACCATCGCCAAGCTGACCTCGGCCAACGCCGCCAACCACACCATCCTGGTGTTCGGCCTGGTGTTCGTGGTCGCCGGCATGGCCTTCAAGCTGGGCGCGGTCCCGTTCCACATGTGGGTGCCGGACGTCTACCAGGGTTCGCCGACCGGCGTGACCCTGCTGCTGGGCGCCGCGCCGAAGCTGGCGTCGTTCGCGATGATGATCCGCATCCTGGTCGAAGGCCTGCTGCCGATGGCTTTCGACTGGCAGCAGATGCTGCTGGCCCTGGCCGTGCTGTCGCTGGCCGTGGGCAACCTGACCGCGATTTCGCAGTCGAACATCAAGCGCATGCTGGCTTACTCGACCATCGCCCAGCTCGGCTTCGTCCTGCTCGGCATGATGGCGGGCGTGAGCAACGGCAGCGCCGCGAATGCCGCCCCGGCCTACAGCGCCGCCATGTACTACACCATCACCTACGTGCTGACCACCCTGGGCAGCTTCGGCCTGGTGATGATGCTGGCGCGTTCGGGCTTCGAAGCGGAAAACATCGCCGACTTCAAGGGCCTGGCCAAGCGCAGCCCGTGGTACGCCCTGGTCATGACCGTGCTGATGTTCTCGCTGGCCGGCGTGCCGCCGATGATGGGCTTCATGGCCAAGTGGGCCGTGCTGCAGGCGGTCGTCTCGACCGGCCAGTACTGGCTGGCGATCGTCGCCGTGCTGTTCTCGCTGATCGGCGCCTTCTACTACCTGCGCGTCGTCAAGACCATCTGGTTCGACGACGTGGTGGACGCCTCGCCGATCTCGACCCCGGTCGACATGCGCGTGGCCCTGTCGCTGAACGGCATCCTGGTGGTGGTGCTGGGCATCATGCCGAACGGCCTGCTGAGCGCCTGCGTCAACGCCATGACCCAGACCCTGGGTTCGTAAGACCTGCCTGTGGATATTTCACTGGCAAGCTGGTTGGTGATCGCGGTCGCAATCGCGTTCGCCAACCTGCCTTTCCTGAACGAGAGCGTGTTCGCCTTCATTCCCCTGAAGGCCGCGCAGGGCAGGGCGCACGCGAAGTTCTTCGTCGTGCGCCTTCTCGAGTTGTTTGTTTTATACTTCGTCGTCGGCGGACTCGCCTGTTTGCTGGAATCCCGGATCGGCAACGCCTTCCCCCAGACCTGGGAGTTCTATGCGATTTCGGGCTGCATGTTCGTCGTGCTGGCCTTTCCCGGTTTCGTACTACGTTACCTGCGCAAGCGCCGGCATTGAGCACCCGCGTCCATGGCGCCGGTGCGATTGAATAATGAAGTAACACCGGAGCCACCATGGATACCCAGGATTCCCACCTGCGTGAAACGCGCATCGACGGCGAACTGGCCTACGATGGCCACTTCCTCAAGGTCACCCGCGACCGCATCAAGCTGCCCGACGGCTCGGAAACCCAGCGCGAGTTCATCCGCCATCCGGGCGCCGTCGTGATCCTGCCGTTGCTGCCGGACGGCCGCGTGCTGCTGGAGCGCCAGTTCCGCTACCCCAACGACCGCGTCTTCATCGAGTTCCCGGCCGGGAAGATCGATCCGGGCGAAGCCTCCCTGGCCTGCGCCAGACGCGAACTGGAAGAAGAAACCGGCTACACGGCCAAGGAATGGAACTTCGTCTGCACCATCCACAACGCCATCGCCTATTCCGACGAACACCTCGACATCTTCCTGGCGCGCGACCTGACCCAGGGGGAAGCGAAGCTGGACGAAGGGGAGTTCCTCGAACTGTTCACGGCCACCGTCCCGGAACTGCTGGAGATGGTGCGCAAGGGCGAAATCACCGACGTCAAGACCATCATCGGCACCTTCTGGCTGGAGAAATACGCCGCCGGCGCCTGGACCCCGACCTGAGATGGCGCGACTGGCGCCGTTGCTGGCTTTCGTGCTGTCGGTGACGGCGTACGAAGCGGCGGCGCGCACCCCCTTCCAGGCGCGCTGCGAAGCCGGCCAGCTCGGCCTCGACACCGGCAGCCGGCCCACCGGCGTGCAGGTCGAGAGCCGCGACCACGGCTACCGCGTCGACAGCAGCCTGTCCACGCGCGCGCTCACCCGCATCAAGCGCGAGCCGGCCGGCGCCTTCGTGCTGGGGCTGACCCGGGCCGAATCGCGGGTCGCCATCAGCGTCGAGGGCGCGATCGTCGGCAGTCCCGAGACGCCGGAAGAATGCATGCTGCCGCAGATCGGCGTGCGCCTGTCCTATCCGACCATCGTCCTCTACGTGGGCAGCGAGTTCGCGCCGGGCAGTTGCGCATATGACGAGATACTTGCGCATGAAATGCGCCATCTCAAGGCCTACATCGACTACCTGCCGAAAGTGGAAAGCAGGGTGCGTGCAAGCCTGGGACGCCGCTTCGATGCCCGGCCCGTGTATGCGCCGCGCGGGCAGTCGCTGGCGCGCGTGCAGGCGGAGCTGGATGGCCGCTGGATGCCCTTCATCAAGCATGAAATGGCGAAGGCGAAGGTGCTCCAGGCCGGCATCGACAGCCCCGTTGAATACGCGCGTCTCAGCAAAGTTTGCCAAGGTGAGGTACAGTCTCTTATTGGATCGACAAGACGCAAACCTTCGTCAACAAGCTCATAAATGAATCAAGCACCACGTTACTTCGCCTTAATTCCCGCTGCCGGCGTCGGCGCCCGCATGGGCGCGGGCAGCCCCAAGCAGTACATCAAGATCGGCGGCAGGCCGATGCTCCGGCATACCCTCGACGCCTTCCTGTCGAGCGACCTGATCGCGCACACCTTCGTCGTCGTCAGCCCGGACGATCCCTACATCGATGCGGTCGCGCCGAACCATGGCGTGACCGTGCTGCGCTGCGGCGGCGCAAGCCGCATGGAATCCGTGCGCAACGGCCTGGCCGTGCTGGCCAATACCCTTGCGCCCACCGACTGGGTGCTGGTGCATGACGCCGCCCGGCCCGGCCTGAATGCCGAGCTGATCGAAAAGCTGATCACCGCCACCGGCGAACATCCGGTCGGCGGCCTGCTGGGCCTCCCGGTGGTCGACACCGTCAAGCGCTGCATCGAAGGCGAAGCCTGCGGCACCATTCCGCGCAACGGCCTGTGGCTGGCCCAGACCCCGCAGATGTTCCGCTACAAGCTGCTGGCCGAAGCCCTGAAGGCGGCAACGGACCCGGATGCGGTGACCGACGACGCCAGTGCGGTTGAAGCCCTCGGATTGACCCCCAAGTTGGTCGAAGGGCATCCCCGCAACCTGAAAGTGACGCTGCCGGACGATATCCGCATCGCCGAACTCTACCTGGCAGTGTCCCAACCCGAACTCGTGTGAACACCATGGCTCTTGCATCGTATAACCCAACTCCGCCGTTCCGCATCGGGACCGGCTATGACTGCCACGCCCTGGTCGAGGGCCGCAAGCTGATCGTCGGCGGCGTCACCATCCCGCACCGTCTCGGCCTGCTGGGCCACTCGGATGCCGACGTGCTGCTGCACGCCATCATCGATTCGCTGCTGGGCGCCGCCGCGCTCGGCGACATCGGCAAGCACTTCCCGGACACCGACCCGATGTTCGCCGGCGCCGACTCGCGCACCCTGCTGCGCGAAGTGGCCTCGCGCGTGGTCGCCACCGGCTACACCATCGGCAACATCGACGCCACCATCATCGCCCAGCAGCCGAAGATGGCGCCGCACATCCCGCAGATGGTGTCGCGCATCGCCGAAGACCTCGGCGTCTCGCCGCAGCAGGTCAACATCAAGGCCAAGACCAACGAGAAGCTCGGTTTCCTGGGACGGGAAGAGGGGATGGCGGCCGAGGCGGTGGCGCTGCTCGTGAAAGCCTGAGCAGCGTCGTTCGCGGCATTGTCGCAGACGCCATTTCCGCCTCCGCGGGAATGGCGTTTTAACGTCGTCGTCTGCAGCTTCCGTCGCGCCGTGCGACACTGTCGGGAATAAAGACAACAAGGGAGCCAAGAATGACGACCCCATCGCCGATGACGCCGCGCGCCGCCTGGCTGCTGATCCTGGCCGCCAGCGCGATCCTGATGCTCACCATGGCCGCGCGCCTCACCACCGGCCTGTTCCTCTCGCCCATCAACAGCGCGACCGGCCTCGGCGTCGCTTCGATCAGCCTGGCGATGGCGGTCGGCCAGTTCATGTGGGGCGCATCCCAGCCGATCTTCGGCGCGGTGGCCGACAAATGGGGGCCGGCGCGCGTGATCGTGCTGGGCGGCGTGATGCTGGCCGCCGGCCTGGCCGCCACGCCTTTCGTGTCCTCGCAATGGGGCCTGATGCTGACCCTCGGCGTGCTGTCCGCGGCCGGGGCCGGCGCCGGCAGCTTCTCGATCCTGATCGGCGCCACCGCCCAGCGTTTGCCGGCCGAGCGCCGGCCCTTCGCGGCCGGCTTCATCAACGCCGGCGGCTCGTTCGGGCAGTTCATCTTTTCGCCACTGGTGCAGGTGGTGATCCAGGCCTTCGGCTGGGTAGCGGCGATGTTCTCGCTGGCGGCCACCACGCTGCTGACCATTCCGCTGGCCTTCCTCATGAAGGGCAAGGCGCCGGCCCCGGTGGCCGCCGCCGGCGCTGCGGGTGCTCCGGCCGTTGACGAATTCAGCCTCGGCCGCCAGGTGCGCGAAGCGCTGCGCGACAAGAGCTATCTGTGCCTGCATGCCGGCTTCTTCACCTGCGGCTTCCACATCGCCTTCCTCGTCACCCACCTGCCGGGCGAAGTGGCGCTGTGCGGCCTGCCGGCCGGCGTGTCCGCCACCGCGCTCGGCCTGATCGGCCTGTTCAACATCGCCGGCTCGCTGACCGTGGGCGCGCTGGGCCAGCGCTACCGCATGAAATGGCTGCTCGCCGCCATCTACGGCGGCCGCGCGGTGATGATCGCCCTCTACCTGGTGGCGCCGAAGACCGCGTCGACCTTCTACATTTTCGCCGCCGCGCTCGGTTTCAGCTGGCTCGCCACCGTGCCGCCGACGGCCGGCCTGGTGGGCAAGCTGTTCGGCACGCGTTACCTTTCCACGCTGTTCGGCCTGACCCTGCTGTCGCACCAGATCGGTGGCTTCTTCGGCGCCTGGCTGGGCGGCCTGGCCTTCGTGAAGTTCGGCGATTACTCATGGATGTGGTACGCCGACATCGTGCTGGCGCTGGCCGCCGCGCTGGTCAACCTGCCGATCCGCGAAGCCCTGCCGCACAGCGCGGCGCGCGCCGGCGCGGCCCAGGCCTGAGATGGCGCGCGATCCCTGGGCCTACCGCGAGGTCGCGGTCGAGTCGTTTGCCGACCCGCGCACCGGCGCGCTGAAGATCCGGCCGCTGGCCGGGCAGGCCTATGCGACTTCGATGCGGGTGCAATGCTCGACAGCCCTGCGCGACCCGGCGCAGTATCCGGCCGGGACCCGCTTCCTGATCCGCGCCAAGCTGACCGACCGCCAGGGCGGGGCGCCCTACCTGTATGCGCATCACGGCGATCCGGTCCAGGTGCTGGCCGGGCGCGCGCTGGCTTCCTTCATGGACGAGTACCGGCGGCGGCGGATCTGATTCGCTGAACTTCGAAAAAACCTTAAGAATCATCAAGGTTTATTCGCTTTTCCTTTCGCGGCCGGGCCCTTAGTCTGCTCACTCCACCATACAAGGAGTGTCGCCATGCGTTCTTACCCCACCAACAGCCCCAAGGCCGTGTCGCGGCTGCTGGCCCTGGCCATGATTGTCGACGGCCACCTGGCGCCATCGGAATTGAAGGCGATGCACGCGTCCCGCATGCTTGCGCAGGCTCCGCTCGACGAGGACGAGTTCGACGGCGTGGTCCGCGACCTGTGCGAAGACCTGCTCGCCACTGCGGCCCGGCGCTGCAGCGCGGAGGTCGAGATCGACGCCCGGCTGCTCGACAGCCTGCTGGGCGAGGTCGACGACAAGGCCTTGCGCATCTCGGTCATGAAGACCATGCTCGACATCGTCCACGCGGACAGCGTGCTCGACGCCCGTGAGACCCTGCTGATCGAGCGCGCCTTCCGGAAGTGGTCCTGAAGCCGGATGCGCTACACTTTGTGCTCGCGCGATATTCTTTAACGGCAGAAAGGAATTCCATGGCCACACGCAAGATTGCAGTCCTCGTCGGCAGCCTCCGCAAGGAGTCGTTCACCCGCAAGCTGGCCAAGAGCATGATGCTGGCGGCGCCGCCCACGCTGGAGCTCGAGATCGTCAACATCGCCGAACTGCCGATGTACAACCAGGACGACGAGACCGACACGCCGCCGCCGCGCTGGACCGAGTTCCGCGAGCGCATCCGCGATGCCGACGGCGTGCTGTTCTGCACGCCCGAGTACAACCGCTCGCTGCCGGCGGTGCTGAAGAATGCCATCGACGTCGGCTCGCGGCCCTACGGCAAGGCGGCCTGGAGCGGCAAGCCCTGCGCCGTGGTCAGCAACTCGCCGGGCGCGCTGGGCGGCTTCGGCGCCAACCACGCGGTGCGCCAGTGCCTGGTGTTCCTGAACATGCCCTGCATGCAGTCGCCGGAAGCGTATATCGGCGGCATCGGCAACAAGTTCGACGGCGACAGTCTCACCGACGAGTCGCTGCAGAGCTTCCTGCAGCAGTTCATGGAATGCTTCGCCACCTGGGTCGAGCGCCATGCCGACTGACGGTCGCGGGGCGTCGGCGGCGCCGATCGCGATCCGCGAGATCGACCACGTGGTGCTGCGCGTGACCGATCTGGACCGCGTGCAGCGCTTCTACCGGGACGTGCTGGGCTGCGCGGAAGTGCGGCGCCAGGACGGGATCGGCCTGGTGCAGCTGCGCGCCGGCAGCGCCATGCTCGACCTGGTGCCGGTGGACGGCAAGCTGGGCCGCATGGGCGGGGCGGCGCCGGGGCGCGAAGGGCGCAATGTCGACCACGTCTGCTTCCGCGTCGACCCCTTCGACCCGGACGCGATCCATGCCCACCTGGCGGCCCACGGGATCGAGGCCGGCCCCGTCGAATCGCGCTTCGGCGCCGAAGGCGAGGGGCCGTCGATCTACCTGCATGACCCCGAAGGCAACACGATCGAACTGAAGGGGCCGCCCGCAAAGTGAAGCCGGACAGGCGCGCCGACAAGCCTTACGTCTCGCAGGTGCCGGACTCGTACGGCAAGCCGCCGGCCGGCCTGCGGCGGCGCATGTTCGACGTCATCTTCGAGGCCGATACCCCGGCCGGACGCCGCTTCGACATCGCCCTGGTGTTCGCCATCATGCTCAGCATCCTGGTGGTGGTGCTGGACAGCGTGCCGGGCCTGCACCAGGAGTACGGCGACACTCTGAACGTCGTCGAATGGGGCTTCACGGCGCTGTTCACCGTCGAATACCTGGCGCGCCTCGTCTGCGTGCAGCGCCCCTGGCGCTACGCAGCCGGCTTCTACGGCGTGATCGACCTGCTGGCCGTGCTGCCCACCTATTTTTCGCTGCTGGTGCCCGGCGCCGAGCTGCTGCTCGACATCCGCATCCTGCGCCTGCTGCGCGTGTTCCGCATCTTCAAGCTGACCCTCTACATCGAGGAATACACGCGCCTGGGCGAGGCGCTGGGCGCCAGCCGCCGCAAGATCCTGGTGTTCCTGTCGGTGGTGCTGATGGCGATCCTGATCCTGGGCACGCTGATGTACGTGGTCGAAGGGCCGAAGAACGGCTACACCAGCATCCCGGTGGCGATGTACTGGGCCACCGTGACCATGACCACGGTCGGCTACGGCGACATCACCCCGCACACCCATCTCGGCAAGGCCATCGCTTCCTTCATGATGCTGCTGGGCTGGGGCATCCTGGCGGTCCCGACCGGCATCGTCACGGCCGAGATCGCCGCCAGCCGCAACGACCGGCGGCGCGGCGCGGCCCGCATCCTGGCGACGCCCACGCCCATGCCCACGTCCACGCCCACGCGGCAGTGCGGCGCCTGCGGCAGCGCCGGCCACGAAGCGGGCGCGCGTTTCTGCAAGGACTGCGGCGCGCCGCTCTCGTGATTTCAAGTCCGGCACGATTAGCTCAGATCAAACGTGCATCGCCTCGCTTCTTTAGTCTTCTAGCTTCGTGCCACGGATATGCGGCGGTGCAGCAAGCCCGCCGGCTGTGCCGTGGCCTTTCCCGATATTTATTTCAATATGAAAGCGAGGCAGACCCATGTACCCGTTCCCGCAAGCCATCAGCCCGGCAGTTCGCACCCACGTCGATGCCCAGACCGCCTTCCTGAACGACATGTCGAAGTCGCTGTTCCGTTCCTTCCAGCAGATGTGCGACCTGAACATCCAGCTGGTGCAGACCCTGATGGAAGAAACCACCCTGGCCAGCAAGCAGGTGCTGAGCGCCGACCGCCAGACCGAGATCCTGAGCGCCGCCACCTCGCGCGCCCAGCCGACCAGCGACAAGCTGCGCGCCTACCAGCAGCACATCACCCGCCTGGCGGCCGACGCCCAGGTCGAACTGTCGCGCGTGACCGAACAGCACGTGCAGAACACGACCCGCACCGCACGCGCCCTGGCCGACGAAGTGGCGCGCGACGCCACCGAGCAGACCGAGCGCGGCCTGCGCGCACAGCAGGAAACCGTGCGCCAGTTTGCCGACCCCTTCGCCCGCCACGGCGATGGCGCCGCTTCGCCGTCGCAGGCCAGCGCAGGCAGCCAGACCGGCCAGCCGATTCCGGCCGGCGCCCAGGCAGGCGCCCAGGCAGGACAGCGCGGCGAGCGCAGCGCTACCACGCACTGAGCACCCACTGGGCGGTTCGAAGCTTAGGGCTGGGCAGCCAGCCCCAGCCGTTCCAGCAGGGTGGCGCGGTACTGGCGGCTGCAGGGCACGCGAGTGCCGCTGCGCAGCAGCAGTTCGCAATCGCCCTTGTCTAGCGGGATCACCCGTTCGACCGCCGCCAGTTGCACGGCGGCGCGCCGGTGGCAGCGCAGGAAGGCCGGTCCGAGGCGGTCCGCCAGGCCGCCCAGGGTCTGGCGCAGAAGCGGGCTGCCGCTCGCCGTGTGCAGCACCACGTAATTGTCGGCGCTTTCGATCCAGCCGATCTCGGCCACCGGCACCACGCGCGTGCCGCCGCGTTCCGACACCAGCAGCTGCCGCAAGGGGAGCGCAGGCAAGGCCGTCGTTGGCGCCGCACCCGCCTGCCGTCGCGCATCGTGTCTTTCCTGCAGGCGCCGCAGCGCACGCGCCAGGCGGGCGGCGTCGAAGGGCTTGAGCAGGTAGTCGATGGCGCCGGCGTCGAAGGCCCGGATCGCGTAGTCGTCATGGGCCGTCACGAACACGATGGCCGGTGCCGGCTCCGGCAGCGAAGCCGCCAGCTCGATGCCGGACAGCTCGGGCATGGCGATGTCGAGGAAGAGGGCGTCCGGCTTGAACGCCTCGATGCGGGCCAGGGCTTCGAAGCCGTCACCAGCTTCGGCGATGGCTTCGATGCCCGCTTCCTGCGCCAGCAGGCGGCGCAGCCTGTCGCGCGCGGGCTGTTCATCGTCGACGATCAGGATGCGCATGGCACTCTCAGCTCCGCGCGCACGCCGCCCTCCGCGCGTGCCGCGAGCGCCAGCGAGGCGCGCTCGCCGTACAGCGCCGCCAGGCGCGCACGCAAATTGGCCAGGCCGATGCCGGCGCGGCCTCCCGCTTCGGCCGGCGCGTCCAGACGGCCGTCGTCGTCGACCCGCAGCACCATCGTATCCTGCTCGCGCTGCGCCGAGACCGCGATGCGGGTGAAGCCGCGGCGCTTTTCCAACGTATGCCGGAACACGTTCTCCAGCAGCGGCTGCAGGCTCATCACCGGCAACGGCTGGGCCAGCAGGCGCTCGTCGATGGTCCAGGCGATCTCGACCCGGCCGGCGAAGCGCGCCGCCATTACGCCGGCATAGCCGCGGGCGATGTCCAGCTCGGCCTGCAGCGGGGCCTCGACGCCACCCTGCTGCAGCTGGCCAGCGTGGCGCGCAGCACGCCGGCCAGCTGCAGCAGGGTGGCGTCGGCCTCGTCGACGTCGACGTGCATCAGCGAGGACACCGTATTCAGCGCATTGAACAGGAAGTGCGGCTGCATCTGCTGGGCCAGGCGCTGCAGCTGGGCCTGCTGCTGGAGGGCCTGGGCCTGCTGCGCGCGCAGCCGCGCTTCGAGCAGGGCCTGGTAGGACTGGACGCCGAAGCGCACCGCCGTGAACAGGCCGGCGAAAATCGAGATCTTCATCGATTCGTAGACGAACAGGCGCGGCCACGGGTCGTGGCCGTAGGTGGCGCCCACCAGCGCGTACACGCCGTGGCGGATGCCGAAGGCCAGCGGCGTGAACAGGATCCACCAGACGGGCAGCCACAGGGCCTGGCGCGCGAACCAGCGTGCGGGCGAGCCCAGCAGTTCGTCATGGCAACCGAAACGCAGCTGGACCAGGATCAGCACGGTCGCCACCAGCGCCGACGAGCCTTCCCACAGGACGGGCTTCCAGATGTCCGGACTGTGTTCGTTGCGCTGGAAATCCTGCACCGCCACCAGGATCATCAGGGTCCAGAATAGCGTCCAGGCCAGGATGAACACGAGGCGGCGGGTGGCGGGCAGGGCGGTAGACATCCGGGGATGATGTCGCAAGCTTGCCTGATTGTCAAAAGGGCGCTCGCAGGCGGAGGCCCCCGGTAGAATCGGCTTCATGACGCTTCTGCCACTGCCGCTCGCCTGCACGCTTGCCAGCATCTGCATTGCAGCGCTCAGCCTGCTGGGCTGGATGACCGGCGTCGAACGACTGACCTCGGTTGTTCCGGGGCTGCCGACCCTGGTGCCGATGACGGCCGGCCTGATCGTGCTGGCGAGCGCCGCCATCTTCCAGCAACGGCGCCTGTACACGGGCGCCGGCGGGGGCGCGGACCCTGCGCGATCGTCCTGTGCCTGGCGCTGGGCTGGACGCCGGCATCGAAGGGGCCGGCATGGCTGATGTCCTCGACGGTGACGGCGACGATGATCGGCGTGCTGGGCATCGGCCTGCTCTGCATGCTCGAGCCCGCCTGGGTGCGGCTCGGCCAATGCCTGGCCCTCGGCGTGCTGCTGCTGGCGATGCTGACCGCGGCCGGCTACAGCTTCCGCGACACCTATTTGTATGCGCTGCTGCCCGGCACCGGCACCTCGATCCTGACCACGCTCGCGCTCCTGCTGCTGTCCACGGGCGTGCTCGGGCTGCGACGGCGGGAAGGCATCATGGTTGCCATCGCCGGCCCGGCGCCGGGGGCCTGGTTCGTGCGCCGGCTGCTCGGCGCGGCACTGACGATGCCGGTCCTGCTGGGCTTGAGCGCCGCGCTGGCGCTGCGCTTCGAGCTGGCCGACTCCGCCACGCTGATCGCCTTCATGGTGTGGGCGATGATCACCCTGTTCACGGCGGTGATCTGGCGCCTGGCGCTGCGCCTGTACCGAATCGAGGTGGCGCGGCGCGCGGCCGAGAACGAACGCGAAGCGGCCCTCGCGGCCCTGCGCGAAGCGGATGCCCGCAAGGACGATTTCCTGGCCATGCTGGCCCACGAACTGCGCAACCCGCTGGCGCCGACCCGCAGCTGCGCCGCACCAGCGAGATCATTTCGCGCCAGGTCGACCACATGGCCCACCTGGTGGACGACCTGGTCGACGTCTCGCGCGTCACGCGCGGGCTGATCACGCTGGAGCGGGCGCCGGTCGATGCGCACCGCGCGGTCTGCGACGCGGTGGAGCAGGTCAAGCCCGCCTTCGCACGCCGCGGCCATCGCCTGCACACCGAGCTGGGCGGGGAGCGACCGCGGCTGCTGGGCGACCACAAGCGTTTGGTGCAGGTGGTCGCCAACCTCCTCATCAATGCCGCCAAGTACACGCCGCCGGACGGCGAGATCGCCGTCAGCCTGCGCAGCGGGCCGCGCCGGATCGAGATCGAAGTGCGCGACAACGGCATCGGCATCGATGCCGCGCTGCTGCCGCGCGTGTTCGACATCTTCACCCAGGCCACCCGCACGGCCGGGCGCGACGAGGGCGGCCTGGGACTGGGCTTGGCGCTGGTGAAGCGCCTGACCGAGCTGCATGGCGGGAAGGTCGGCGCCAGCAGCGCCGGTCTCGGACAGGGCAGCAGCTTCACGGTGACCCTGCCGCGCATGCCGGAGCACGGCGATGGCGCCGAAGTGCGAGCGACGACGGCGGACGCGCCGCTGCGCACCTGATCAGTCGTCGAGCTCGTCTTCTCCCGGCTTGCGTCCGCGCCCGCGGTCCAGCGCTTCCTGCATGCCGTCCACCTCGCGCATGAATTCGTCGATGCCGTGGTCCCGGCTGACGCGGATCCCGGGCGGCAGCAGCACCGCCATGTACAGCTCGTCCGCCAGGCGGCCGCTGCGCTGCAGGTTGAAGAGGAGGATCAGGCCCGAGCCCAGCAGCGCAAGGCCGGCGGCCAGCCAGCGGTAGCGTCGCCGGTTCTGCGGCTTGACCGTGCACAGGTGGAAGTAGATCGTGCCCGCCACCAGCACGGTCGCCGCGTGCGAGGCATAGCGGGTGAAGGCTTCGAACGAGAAGGCGTAGGCGATGGCGGCCGCGAGCAGCGCCGTCGCGGTCAGCGCGACCAGCCCGCAGCCGGCCACGAACAGGTGGCGCCCGAGGCGCGCATGGCGGCCGAACAGGCGGTTGGCGAGGGCCCAGGCGCCGCTCCACAGCAGGGCCGCACCGATGGCGAAGGCCAGCGCCTCGACGTAGCGCACGAATTCGAAGGTTTGCGTATCGCCGATCCAGCGCACGAACAGGGCGAAGGCGCCCACCAGCAGGATGCCGGCGGCGCCGGGCAGCGCGCCTTCCCAGCGGTGCAGGGTGCGGTCCTCGAGTTCGGGCGCCACCGGGAAGCCGGCCGCGCGCACCCGCAGCGAAGTGTGGCCGATGCGCACCACCGTATCGCCGCTCAGCACCACCTCGGGCAGGCGCCGGCCGCGAACCACGATGCCGTTGCGGCTGCCGAGATCGCGCAGCAGCAGGCGCCCGGCGGCATCCAGGCCGATGTGCGCATGGCTGGCGGCCACGTGGTCGTCGTCGAGGATGACGTCGTTGTCGTAGCCGCGCCCCAGGCGGATCGGCAGGGCCTCGACGCAGTGGCGCTGCAGCACGTCGCCGTTGCGCGCCAGGGTCTCGACGAACCACGGTCCCCTCATCGCCGCGCACTCCGTCCCAGCGCCGACAGGAAAGCGCGGGTGGCGCGCATGCCGTTCTCGAAGGAGACGCCGGCCAGGTCGAGGCGGCTCTGCAGGCTGGCCAGGCCGTCGTCGGTGCTGGCGGCGAGCAGGGTGAAGTTGTACAGGCCGGCGAACTTGCGGTAGGCGCGCACGCAGGTGACGGCGCGCAGCGGCAGGGTGGCGGTGTGCACGAACTGCTCGGCGCAGGCGGGGCGGGTCAGGCGGACGTCACGCGCGGCGCCGATGCGGTCTACCCGGAACTGGCTGCTCGCCAGCGCCGCGAACTGCAGCGGATGCATGGCCGCCGAACGCAGGTACAGGTGGGACATCGATACGTGCCCGGTCTGCTGGGTGTCGGAGACGTAGACCGCGACCTCCATCGCGCAGCTGACCGAATCGCCGGTGAATTCGGCTTCGAGGCGGAAGTTCGAGCGCCCCCAGCAGCGCAACTGCTGCGACTCGCGCACCGGCACGCGGTAGGGGCCCATGGTCTTGATCGACAGCGGCTCGGCCAGCAGGCGGTCGATCATCTCGCGCTGGTGGGCCAGCAGCTGCTGCGCGATCAGGGGATTGAAGTTCTTCTGCGGATGCGCCTGCAGTGCCACCTTGCGCAGCAGTTCCTGGGCGTAGCGCACCGGCACCAGGAAGCTCACCAGCTCGCCGTCGCGGCGCTTCGAGACGTTGACCCCGGCCACGCTGCCGGACACCGTGACGCTGGGCCCGCCGCTCATGCCGGAATTGATGGGCCCGGTGAAGATCAGCTGGTCATAGAAGCTGCGCGTGACGACGCCGTTGTAGGCGCCTTCGGAGATGGCGAAGCCGAGGTCGAGCGGGTTGCCGAGCGAGTACAGGGACTGGCCCTGGGTCAGCCGGACCGGATGTTCGGGAATCTGGAAGAAGCCGGTGCCGGCGCGGTTCACGCGCACCACGGCCAGGTCGTGCAGGACGTCGACCGCCATCAGCTCCACCGGCCCGGTCTTGCCGTCGGTGTCGACGTATTCGCCGGCGTAGACGTCCGGATCGAGCGCCATCTGCGACACGACGTGGTAATTGGTCAGCACCAGGTTGCCCGTGCCGACCAGGAAGCCCGAGCCGACCGTCGACTGGCTGCGGCCGTTCTTCAGCAGCATGCGGATCTGCAGCAGGTCGGCCCTGGCGGCCGAGTACAGGTCCTGGGCGGCGGTGGAGGGCGTCGGTAGGGCCGTGGTTTCGTCGGTCTCGCCGGGCAGGGGCGCGGGCGGGGTGGTGGCGGGCGGCGTCGCGGGCGGGATCACCAGCGGCGGCGGCGGCGCCTGCTTTCCTCCCGCCCCTTGCCCAGCAGCGCTTTTTTGCGCGGCCGGCACGGCGCCGGCGAGCGTGCAGGCAAGGCAGAGCAGGGTGGCGATCGGGTGCGGGCGCATGCCGTCCGGCCTTGGCGAGATGACCAGGTGTCATCTTGCCAGAACGCGGCGGACGACAGCGCCCGCTGCCGCAAATGAATTGCGCACTCAAATACGTCATTCCCGCGAAGGCGGGAATCCAAGTTCTGCTGGCGTCAAGTCAGCTTCACCCCAACTTGGGTCCCCGCCTACGCGGGGACGACGAAGGGAAGCGCGGGGACGACGACTTACAGTTCGCCGTCCAGCACCGCCTCCGCAGCCGGCGTCATCATGTGCCCCAGCTTGGCCTGCTTGGTGTTCAGGTAGCTGTTGTTGAAGGCGTTGCGGTTGACCAGCAGCGGCACGCGTTCGGCCACGCCGAAGCCCAGCTTGTTCAGGGCATCGATCTTGCGCGGGTTGTTGGTCATCAGGCGTACGGCGTCGATGCCGAAATGGCGCAGCATCGGCTGGACCAGCTCGTAGTTGCGGGCGTCGGCGTGGAAGCCCAGCTGCAGGTTGGCCTCGACGGTGTCGGCGCCGGCTTCCTGCAGGCGGTAGGCGCGGATCTTGTTGACCAGGCCGATGCCGCGGCCTTCCTGGCGCAGGTAGAGCAGGATGCCGCGGCCTTCGGCGGCGATCTTCTTCAGCGCGCCCTCGAGCTGGGCGCCGCAGTCGCAGCGTTGCGAGAACATCACGTCGCCGGTCAGGCACTCCGAGTGGATGCGCATCAGGGGCGGCTCGCCCGTCGACAGGTCGCCCAGGGTCATCGCCAGGTGCTCCTTGCCCGTCGAATGCTCGACGAAAGCGTGCAGGGTGAACTGCGCCCACGGCGTCGGCAGGGTGCACGACGTGACGTAGTCGACGAGGTTCGAAG
>CAJYXO010000203.1 GCA_913778765.1 uncultured Massilia sp.
TGTTCCGCAACGGCCAGTTCGGCGGCAGCGTCACCGCCGGCAACTCCTCGCAGATGAGCGACGGCGCCGGTGCGGTGCTGCTGGCCTCCGAGCAGGCGATCAAGGACTACGGGCTGACCCCGCTGGCCCGCTTCGTCAGCCTCTCGGTCGCCGGCGTGCGTCCGGAAGTGATGGGCATCGGCCCGATCGAGGCGATTCCGAAGGCGCTCAAGCAGGCCGGCCTGAGCAAGGACCAACTGGACTGGATCGAGCTCAACGAAGCCTTCGCCGCGCAGTCGCTGGCGGTGATCCGCGACAGCGGCCTGGACCCGTCCAAGGTCAATCCGCTGGGCGGCGCCATCGCCCTGGGCCATCCGCTCGGCGCCACCGGCGCGATCCGCACCGCCACCCTGGTGCACGGCCTGCGTCGCCACAAGCAGAAGTACGGCATGGTCACCATGTGCATCGGCACCGGCATGGGCGCCGCGGGGATCATCGAGGCGCTGTAAGCGCGCGGCGCCCTACCCTCATCCCGCCATGCGGGCCACCCGACGGGAGAGGGGAGCAGTACACAGCCCCTCTCCCACCGGGAGAGGGGTTGGGGTGAGGGTACGGCGCGAAACGACTCGCGATGCAAGGCAGCGCTGGGTTTCGTTGTACGTCGCGGCACCCGTACCCTCATCCGCCCCTTCGGGGCACCTTCTCCCGGTGGGAGAAGGGAGGAGAGATCTCGATGGCTGAAGCAGCCTCGCGCACGCTCAAGCCCCTCTCCCTCCGGGAGAGGGGTTGGGGTGAGGGTCCGGCACCAAGCGCGTGTTGTACAGACCAGCGCACAAACGGAAAAGGCAGCCGCGCGGCTGCCTTTTCCGTTTGTCATCCGATTCGGCTTATCCGGATCGAATCAGCCGCCAGAGGCTCCTGGATCGGCACTCAGCCAGCGCACCGCTCTGCAGCGGCGCGCAGCACCAGGCTCATTCCTCCGCGAGCATCTGCGTGAGCTTCTCGCGCGCCGGCTTGGCCAGCTTCTTGTTCTCCAGCGCAAACCGGATGGTCGCCTCGACCAGGCCCAGGTGGGTCCCGCAGTCGAAACGGGTGCCCTCGAAACGGTAGGCGTCCACTTCCTCGCTCTTCAGCAGCGCAGCGATGGCGTCGGTCAGCTGGATCTCGCCGCCCGCACCGGTGCCGGTGCTTTCCAGCAGTTCGAAGATCTTCGAGCTGAGCACGTAGCGACCGACCACCGCCAGATCGCTCGGCGCGTCTTCGGGCTTGGGCTTCTCGACGATCTGCGCGATGCGGCCCTTGCGGCCGTCGAAGGCCTCGGTGGCGACGATGCCGTAGCTGGCGGTGTTCTCGTGCGGCACGTCTTCCACCGCGATCACGCTGGCGCCGCTGCGCTCGTTGAGATCGGCCATCTGCTTAAGCGCACCGTCGCCACGGTTCCAGATCAGGTCGTCCGGCAGCAGCACCGCGAACGGCTCGTCGCCGATGACCGACTTGGCGCACAGCACGGCGTGGCCCAGGCCCAGCGCTTCGGCCTGGGTCACGAAGACCGCGCGCACGCCGTCCGGCAGCACGTGGCGGATCATTTCCAGCTGCTCGTGCTTGCCAGCACGCTCCAGCTTCTGCTCCAGTTCGTAGGCCTTGTCGAAATAATCCGCGACCGCGTGCTTGTAGCGGTTGGTGACGAAGATCAGGGTGTCGCACCCTGCTTCGATCGCCTCGTCCACGGCGTACTGGATCAGCGGCCGATCGATGATCGGCAGCATTTCCTTGGGAACGGTCTTGGTGGCGGGAAGGAAGCGGGTACCCAAACCTGCCACCGGGAATACTGCCTTGCGGATTCTCTTGCTCATCAGAGCCTTCTGGCCTCGCGTGCGGGGAATGGAACGATGGTAGCGGAGCCGTCGTGACCGTCTTGCTGACGCAAGGGCGCGAACTCCGGCATGGTCATGCGCAACACCTTCTCGATGGTGTCGCTGTCGTAATCGGCCACGGCGGCGCGCAACTGCTGCACGCCGCGCAGCACGTCCTCGCGCGAGAAGCTGCGCACGCCGGCCTCGAGGATCTTCGGGTGCGAGGTGGGCCGGTAGTTCTCGTCGGCGTAGAACAGCGTCTCGTGCAGCTTCTCGCCCGGACGCAGGCCGGTATAGACGATGGCGATGTCGCGCCCGGGCTGCTTGCCCGCCAGGCGGATCATCTGCTCGGCAAGCAGTCGGATCGGCACCGGCTCGCCCATGTCCAGCGTATAGATGGCGCCATGCGACGCAGAGGCCGCCGCCTGCACGATCAGCTGGCTGGCTTCGGGAATGGTCATGAAGTAGCGCGTCACCTGCGGATCGGTGACCGTCACCGGGCCGCCCTGGCGGATCTGCTCGCGGAACAGCGGCACCACGCTGCCGGCCGAGTCCAGCACGTTGCCGAAGCGCACGGTGACGAAGCGCGTGCTCACCGCCTGGTCGTCCAGCGACTGGCACACCATTTCGGCGTAGCGCTTGGACGCACCGAGCAGATTGACCGGATTGACCGCCTTGTCGGTGGAAATGAACACGAAGGTCGAGACCTTGGCCGCGACACAGGCGCGCGCCACGTTCTCGGTGGCCAGCACGTTGTTGCGTACCGCCTCGCGGCACTGCCGCTCCAGCAGCGGCACCTGCTTGTAGGCGGCGGCATGGAACACCGCGTCCGGCTCGGCCACCTGCATGGCGTGGCGGATCACCGCCGGATCGCCGCAATCGCCGAGCACGCAGTCGATCTCCAGATCGGGGAACGTGCGGTGCAGGTCGGCATGGATGGTGATCAGCGCCAGCTCGTTGATCTCCAGCAGCACGATCTTGCGCGCGCCGTGACGCGCGCACTGACGGCACAGTTCCGAGCCGATCGAGCCGCCGGCGCCGGTGACCAGCACGGTCCGCCCGGACAACCAACCCTTGATCAGCTTCCAGTCCGGGGTCACCGGCTTGCGCCCGAGCAGGTCCTCGATCGCGACCTCCTTGAGCTCGCCCGGCAGATAATGGCCTTCGAGCACGTCGAGCAGGCGCGGCACGGTGCGGAACGGCAGGCCGGTGCTTTCGCAGATCGCCACGACGCGCTGCATGCCGGCCGCGTCCAGCGAAGGAATCGCGATGACCAGCAGCTTGGCCGCGGTTTCCTTGGCGATCGCGCCGGCCTCGTCGATGCGGCCCAGGATCGGCAGGCCCTGCAGCTTGGCGCCGTGCAGATGGCCGGCGTCGTCGACGAATCCCACGGGCTGGTAGGCACCGGAACGGCGCAGGTCGCGCACCAGGGCCTCGGCCGCACGGCCGGCACCGACGATCAGCACACGCCGCGCGGTGTCGTCCGAGTGGGCGATTTGGTAGTCCTTCCAGGCGCGGTACAGCAGGCGCGGCGCGCCCAGCAGCGCCGACAACGCGAACGGATACACCATCAGCACAGAGAGCGGGATCGCGTCGAAGCGGCTGTAGGCCAG
>CAJYXO010000204.1 GCA_913778765.1 uncultured Massilia sp.
GACGAAACCCTGCAGATCGACCGCGAAAAGGCGCCGTGGGCCAAGAATGAAGACGAAATCCGCGACCTCTGGCGCAAGCGCGTCAAGAACGACTGGCTGCGCTTGAAACTGGCGGGCAAGGACGAGAAGGGCATCCGCGAGACGCTGGACAAGCGCTACGACGGTTACCAGACCCGCCTCAAGAAACTGAACAACGAAGACGTGTTCCAGATGTTCATGAACGCGTACGCGATGGCGATCGAGCCGCACACCAACTACCTGGGCCCGCGCTCGGCCGAGAACTTCGACATTGCCATGCGCCTGTCACTGGACGGCATCGGCGCCGTGCTGCAGCAGCGCGAGGACTATACCGTGATCCGCGAAGTGGTCCCGGGCGGCCCGGCGGACAAATCCGGCAAGCTGAAGGTCGGCGACCGCATCGTCGGCGTGGCCCAGGGCAATGGCCAGTTCACCGACGTGATGGGCTGGCGCATCGACGACGTCGTGCAGCTGGTGCGCGGCGAGCGCAACTCGACCGTGCGCCTGGACGTGCTGCCGGCCGACGCCGGCCAGGACGGCAAGCACATCGTCGTCCCGATCGTGCGCCAGAAGATCAGCATGGAAGAGCAGTCGGCCAAGAAGCAGATCATCGAAGTCAAGGACGGCGGTGTCAAGCGCCGCATCGGCATCATTTCGCTGCCGACCTTCTACCAGGACTTCGAAGCGCGCCGCAAGGGCGACAAGGACTTCAAGAGCGCGACCCGCGACGTGCAGCGCATCCTGGGCGAGCTGAAGAAGGAGAAAGTCGACAACGTGCTGGTCGACCTGCGCAACAACGGCGGCGGCTCGCTGATCGAGGCCGTCGAGCTGACCGGCCTGTTCATCGACAAGGGTCCGGTGGTGCAGCAGCGCACCGCCGAGGGCCGCGTCGACGTCGAGAGCGACACCAATGCCGGCCTGGCCTGGGACGGTCCGATGGGCGTGCTGATCAACCGCGGCTCGGCGTCCGCGTCCGAAATCTTCGCCGCCGCGATCCAGGATTACGGCCGCGGTATCGTGATCGGCGAACCGAGCTTCGGCAAGGGCACCGTGCAGACCCTGATCAACCTCGACCGCTTCTCGCAGAGCGACAAGATGAAGTACGGCGAGCTGAAGATGACGATCGCCCAGTTCTTCCGCATCAACGGCGGCACCACCCAGCTGCGCGGCGTGACGCCGGACATCAAGCTGCCGGTCACCTCGGACAGCGAAAACTTCGGCGAGTCCTCGTACGACAACGCGCTGCCGTGGGTGCAGATCAAGCCGGCGACCTTCCTGCCGGCTGGCGACCTGAAAGAGCTGATCAGTCCGCTGCAGAAGCGGCATGACGCCCGCATCGCCAAGGACAAGGAGTTCCGTGACATCGAGTCGGACATCGCCGAAGCGCTGAAACTGCGCAAGGACAACGTCATCTCGCTGAACGAAGCGGTGCGCCGCAAGGAACGCGAGAACCAGGAGGCCAAGGCCCGCCTGCGCGAGTCACGCATCGCCGACGAGTCCGGCAAGGCCGACGAGCCGGTGGCCGGCCCGGGCAGCAAGGAACAGCGCGCCAAGGCCCCGAATCCGACCGCGCCGAAGAAGAGCAACGTCGCCATGAAGGGCGCGCCGAAGTCCGACGACGGCCTGCAGGGCGACGAGCGCAGCCTGGCGGCCGAGATCGCCGCGGAGAAGGCGGCCAAGAATGCGAAGGACGTCTATCTGCAGGAAGCCGCCCACATCCTGGCGGACGAGGTCGGCATGCTGAAGTCCGATACGCGGATGGCCTCGCGGACCATGCCTTACTTGTCGGCATTGAAACAGAACGGGAATTGACGCCTTATCGATAAGACAGCGAAAATTTCCGGCCAAAAAACTTAATTGGCGCAAGACAACGAGGCCTCCCACATTGGGGGGGCCTCGTTTTTTTATGCGTTCCAATTGAACATTGCCTTTTATGCAGGTGTGCTACATTAACTCAGCAATTGAATTTAAAACAATCTTCAACATTGAGTTAGGAGCGCAAAATGACAACACGTATTCTCATCGCCGCCGCTTTGATGGCCAGCGCATGCGCTGCGCACGCAGACGTCCTGCCGGGCACCCCGGTCCAGGGCGCCGTGATCAGCGGCAGCAACGTTGCTAGCGCCATGGGTGACGCCAGCGTGATCGCCGGCGTCAGCCGTGGCGCTGGCAGCGACGCCCTGGTCCAGGCCCTGTACGCCAAGGTCAGCGCCGCCGTCGGCACCGACATGAAGGTGTCCCTGAAGCAGGGCATCGACGGCGTCTACGTCACCGGCCTGAGCACCGCCAAGGCAGCCGCACTGGCCGGCAACGGCATGTCGGTGATCAACACCTCGGAAGGCTTCAAGGTCGTCCAGGCCACCCCGGCAGCCAGCAATGCGTCCAGCAACAGCCCGGTCAGCGGCGGCGGCGCCGCCGTGGGCGTGCCTTCGAGCGGCACCGGCGCCACCGGTTCGAGCGGCAGCTCGGGCTCGAGCGGCTCCAGCGGCTCCAGCGGCTCCAGCGGCAGCTCGGGCAGCTCGGGCAGCACCGGCGGCGCGGGTAACAGCGGCGCTGGCGTAGGCGCTGGCCTCGGCAACGGTACCGGCACTGGCGCCGACATCGGTCTCGGTGTGGGCGCGGGCGACCCGGGTACCCAGGCATCGCCGTCGGCCAACGTCCCGGAACCGTCGACCGTGTTCCTGATGCTGGCCGGTATGCTGGGTGTGGTCGGTCTGCGCCGCCGCGCACGCTGATCCGCTCTCGCGGCATGATTCCAGGCGGGCTTCGGCCCGCTTTTTTTTCGGGTCTTCGGGTACAATCTTTGAAACGGTCGTGCTTTTTTGTGCCGGCCAAAGAATAACGAGGAGACCGAATGGACCTGAATGACGCAAGCGAAGACCTGGCCTTCCGCGACCGGGTGCGCGCCTTCCTGGAGGCCGAACTGCCGGCCGACCTGCGGCGCAAGGTGCTCGACCACCTGCGCCTGAGCAAGGACGACTATGTGCGCTGGCACAAGATCCTGGCGCGCCAGGGCTGGGTGGCGCCGGGCTGGCCGCGCGAGTTCGGCGGTCCCGGCTGGACCCCGGCCCAGCGCCACATCTTCGAGGAAGAGTGCGCCCGCGCCGGCACGCCGCCCATCATGCCCTTCGGCGTGAACATGGTGGCGCCGGTGATCATGGCCTTCGGCAGCCAGGCCCAGAAGGACTACTACCTGCCGCGCATCCTGTCCTGCGAGGACTGGTGGTGCCAGGGCTATTCGGAACCGGGCGCCGGCTCCGACCTGGCCTCGCTGAAGACCACGGCCGTGAAGGACGGCGATCATTACATCGTCAACGGCCAGAAGACCTGGACCACGCTGGCCCAGCACGCCGACATGATCTTCTGCCTGGTGCGCACCGATCCGGGCGTGCGCAAGCAGGAAGGCATCTCCTTCCTGCTGATCGACATGAAGAGCCCCGGCATCACGGTGCGGCCCATCGTCATGCTGGACGAGGACCACGAGGTGAACGAGGTCTTCTTCGACAACGTGCGCGTGCCGGTGGCGAACCTGGTGGGCCAGGAGAACCGCGGCTGGACCTATGCCAAGTACCTGCTGGGCCACGAGCGCACCGGCATCGCCGCGGTCGGCCGGTCCAAGCGCGAACTCGCGCGCCTGAAGCGCCTGGCCGGGCGCGAGCGGAAGAACGGGCGTGCGCTGATCGAGGACCCGCTGTTCGGCGCAAAAGTGGCCGAGCTGGAGATCGAACTGATGGCGCTCGAAGTCACCGTGCTGCGCGTGCTGGCCCAGGCCGAAAAAGGACCGGGACCCGAAGCCTCGGTGCTGAAGGTGCGCGGCACCGAGATCCAGCAGCGCCTGACGGAGCTGATGGTCGAAGCGGCCGGCCCGATGGCCTTGCCCTTCGATGCGGCCTACCTGGAAGGTGAACAGGAACGCAGCGTCGCCGACGACGACTTCGCCGCGCCGCTGCTGGCGCATTACTTCAACTACCGCAAGACCTCGATCTACGGCGGCTCGAACGAGATCCAGCGCAACATCATCTCCCAGATGATCCTGGGCTTGTAAGGAATACCAGACATGGACTTCGCATTCAAGGAAGAGCAGCTGCAACTGGCGGATGCCCTCAAGCGCTGGATCGCGCGCGACTACGATTTCGAGACGCGCCGCGCGATCGTGCAATCCGATGCCGGCGCCTCGGAGCAGGCCTGGGCGACGCTCGCCGAACTCGGCCTGACCGCGCTGCCGGTGCCGGAAGCGCAGGGCGGCTTTGCCGGCGACGCCGTCGACATGTTCGTCGTCATGCAGGAACTGGGCCGCGGCCTGGTGGTCGAGCCTTATTTCGCCACCGTGCTGGGGGCCGAATTCCTGCGCCTGGGCGGCGGCCACGGCGCCTTGCTCGAGCGGGTGGCGGCGGGCACACTGAAGCTGGCCTGCGCCCTGGGCGAGCGCCAGTCGCGCCACGACATGCGCGACATTGCCACGCGCGCCGAAGCGGTCGGCGACGGCTGGCGCCTGAGCGGCGAAAAGAAAGCGGTGCTGCACGGGCTTCAGGCCGGCGTGCTGGTCGTCTCCGGCCGCAGCGCCGGCGGCCAGCGCGACGAAGACGGCATCAGCTTGTTCGCGGTGCCGGCCGATGCGCCGGGCGTGCGGATCACCGCTTACCGCATGCTGGACGGCCAGCGCGCCGCCGACGTCCGTTTCGACGGCGTGCAAGTCGGCGCGGACGCCCTGATCGGCGCGGCCGGCGCCGGCTGGCCCCTGCTGGAAGCGGCGCTCGACTATGGCGCCGGCCTGCTGTGCGCGGAAGCGGTCGGCGCGATGGATGCGCTGTTCGCGGCCACCCTCGATTACCTGAAGACGCGCCAGCAGTTCGGCGTCCCGATCGGCAAGTTCCAGGCCCTGCAGCACCGCATGGCCGATATGTATATCCACCTTGAGCAGGCGCGTTCGATGGCGCTGCTGGCGGCCGTGCGCCTGCGCGGCGGTAATCCGGTTGAGCGGCGCCAGGCGGTGTCGGCGGCCAAGTACCGGGTCGGCCAGGCCGCGCGCTTCGTCGGCCAGCAGGCGGTGCAGCTGCACGGCGGCATGGGCGTGACCGACGAACTGCCGGCCGCCCACTACTTCAAGCGCCTGGCGACCTTCGAGCTGAGCCTCGGCGACGCCGATCACCACCTGGCGCGCTTCATGGCGCAGCCGGGCTTCGGCGCACAGGCGGCCGCATGAGCGTCGAGTGGACTTTCGAAGACTTCCATCCGGGCCAGGAAATCGACCTCGGCACGCGCAGCGTGACCGAAGAAGAGATCGTCGCCTTCGCGATGCGGTTCGACCCCCAGCCCTTCCACATCGACAGGGAAGCGGCGGCGCAGTCGATCTACGGCGGCGTGATCGCCAGCGGCTGGCACACCTGCAGCATGATGATGCGGATGGTGGTCGACGGCCTGATGGCGAAATCGTCGAGCATGGGATCGCCGGGCCTGGAGGGCGTGCGCTGGCTGGCGCCGGTGCGCGCCGGCGACACCCTGAACGTGCGCTACCAGACCACCCGGGTCAAGGCCTCGAACTCGAAGCCGGACCGCGGCGTCGTGTGGTCGACGTGGGTCGCCGTCAACCAGCATGGCGAGACCGTCTGCACGGTGGAGGGCATGGGCATGTTCAGGAAGCGCTCGGCCGCCTCAGTTGCTTGATACGTAGCGGTTCCTGCCGCCCGCCTTGGCCTGGTAGAGCAGGGAATCCGCCAGCTGGATCAGGCTTGAGGCCTGGCTGTGCTCGCCCGGCACCATGGCCGCGATGCCGATGCTGACGGTCAGGCGCGGGCTGGTCGGCGAGGCCGCGTGCGGCAGGTCCAGCATCTCGAGTTCGTGCATCAGGCGCCGCGCGACGCCGGTGGCGCCGTGGGTGTCGAGCTGGGGCAGCAAGATCGCGAATTCCTCGCCGCCGTAGCGCGCCACCAGGTCCTGGCTGCGGGCGGCGGCGCGCTGCATGGCGCGCACCACCTGCACCAGGGTGGCGTCGCCGGCCTGGTGGCCGTAATGGTCGTTGTACAGCTTGAAGTGGTCGATGTCGACCAGCAGCAGCGACACCGGCAGTCCGGCGCGTCCGCAGCGCCGCCATTCGGCGTCGAGGCGCTCGTCGAAGGCGCGGCGATTCGCGGCGCCGGTCAGGGAATCGGTCAGGATCAGGGCGCGCAGGGCGTCGCGCTGGCGCTTCACCGTCAACTGGGTCCGCACGCGCGCGCGCACCACGGCGGCGTTGACCGGCTTGCTGATGAAGTCGGCGGCGCCGGCGTCCAGCGCGCGGGTTTCGTCTTCCGGCGACTTGAGGGCGGTGACGAAGATGACCGGGATGTCGCTGGTGTCGGCGGTGGCGAACAGTTCGCGGCACACGGCATAGCCGTCCATGCCGGGCATGACCGCGTCCAGCAGGATCAGGTCCGGGTGCTGGGTGCGCGCGATCTCGAGCGCGCGCGGGCCGTCCATGGCGAACAGGACCTCGTGCTCATCCTGGAGGGCGGCGTGCAGGATCTGGATGTTCTCCATTGCGTCGTCGACCACCAGGATGCGTCCGTTGACGGCCATGTCGCTCAAACCCATGCATCCTCCTTCTCCAATAGTTGCCTCACCAGCGCTTCCGCCGACTCGAAGCGCAGCAGCGCGACCGCGTCCGCCAGCGGCGGCACGTCTGCCGGCGCCAGGCGCACGAGGGCGGGGCGCAGCGATTCGAACTGCGCCATGGCTTTCATGTTGTTATTCTGTAGCAAATCACGTAAATGCGCCAACGCGTCCCGCAGCGTCTTGCGTTCCATTTCATCGCCGGCAATGCCGCTGTCGGCCGCACCGCCGCCGGCGTCGGCGCCCGGGTCGGCCGGCAGTTCGCGGGCCGCCTCCAGCACCGTCGCCAGCGCCGCGTCCAGCCGCGCCAGGCGCAGCGCCAGAGCCGCCTCGTCCTCGCTGCGCAGCGCTTCTTCCAGCTCGAGCGCATGGCTGGCCACCGCGGTGGCGCCGAGGTTGGCGGCGACCCCGCGCAGGCGGTGCGCCAGCTGCCCGGCGCCGGCCCGGTCGCCCTGCGCCAGCAGCGCGCGCATCTCGCCGACGACGCCGCCCTGCGAGCTTTCGAAGCGCCGGAACACGGCCGCGAAGCCGGCAAAGCTGCCGCCAAAGCGCGGCAGTGTCGCCTTCAGGTCGATCCCCGGCAGCAGCACCGGCGGCTGCGGCGACATGGCGGCCGTTCCGGCGGGCGTCGTGTCGCCTTTGCCGGTCAGGCGCCGCAGCGCGTTTACCAGCTCGTCGACGTCGATCGGCTTCGCCAGGTAGCCATCCATCCCCGCCCGCAGCGCGCGTAGCCGGTCTTCTTCCATCGCGTTGGCCGTCATCGCCAGGATCGGCAGCGCGGTCAAGCCCATCGCGCGGATCGCAGCGGCCGCCTCGAAGCCGTCCATCACCGGCATCTGCAGGTCCATCAGGACCGCATCGACCTGCGCGCCTTCGGCCAGCATGCTGACCGCGATGCGGCCGTTGCCGGCGAATTCGACGCTGGCGCCGGCATGCAGCAGCACGTAGTTGGCCACCTCCTGGTTCAGCAGGTTGTCTTCGACCACCAGCACGCGCAGACCGGCCAGGCGCCCGCCCAGCGGAACGGCTGCCGGCGGCGGCGCCGGCGCCGCCCCATCGACGAGCGCGACCAGGGCCTCGGCCAGCGTGCCCGGCGTGAACGGCTTGGCCAGCACCGCGCCGATGCGCAGGTCGGCCGCCACGGCGTCGAGCCGCTCGCGTTCCGGGTCGGCGGCCAGCAGGGCGCAGCGCGGCATCGGGATCGCGCGGTCGGTGCGCGCGAAGGCCAGCACCGATGCGCCGTCGAGGTCGGGCATCACGCTGTCGATGAAGGCGAGGTCGTAGGCGCGTTCGCCGCGCAGCAGGGCCAGCGCCTCGGCGCCGCCGGCGGCGCGGTCGACCGCCCAGCCGCGGCCTTCGAGCGCACTGGCCAGGGCCTCGCGGCTGCTGGCGTTGTCGTCGGCGACCAGCACCGACTTGGCGTCCTGCGGCGCCGGCGGCAGCGCCGGGCTGTCGCCGTCGAGCCCGAACCAGGCCGCGAAGCGGAAGCGCGCCCCCTGTCCCGGCGCGCTGTCGACCTGCAGGTCGCCGCCCATCAATTCGACCAGGCGGCGGCTGATCGCCAGCCCGAGACCGGTGCCGCCGTACTTGCGGCTGGTCGAGCTGTCGGCCTGGGAGAAGGCTTCGAACATGCGGCGCTGCTGTTCCGGCGCGATGCCGATGCCGGTGTCGCGCACCGTGAAGGCCAGCTCGACGCGCCCGTCCTCGCTGCGCGCGGCATCGATGGACAGCACGACTTCGCCATGCTCGGTGAATTTGATCGCGTTGCCGACCAGGTTGAGCAGCACCTGCTGCAGGCGCATCGGATCGCCCACCAGGCGCGCCGGCACCTGCGGCGCCACCGCGAACACCGGCTCGATGCCCTTGTGCCAGGCGGTGGTGGCGTTCAGCACCGCGATGCTGGCCAGGACGTCGTCGATCCCGAAGGCGGTGTGCTCGAGCGCCAGCTGGCCGGCCTCGACCTTCGAATAATCCAGCACGTCGTTCAGCATCGACAGCAGCGAACGCGCCGCCATCTGCATGCGCGCGACGTAGCTGCGTTCGCGCCGGCCCAGGCCCGCTTCCTCGAGCAGGCGCGCGAGGCCGATGATGGCGTTCATCGGGGTGCGGATCTCGTGGCTCATGTTGGCCAGGAATTCGCCCTTGGCGCTGCTGGCCGCTTCGGCGGCGCGCAGGGCTTCTTCCAGGCGCGACTGGGTGCGCTTCAGTTCGGAGACGTCGGCGTGCAGCATGTAGAAGCCGCGCACCGCGCCGGTCTCGTCGACGTCCGGGATGTAGCTGCCCCAGGCGTGGATCACCTTGTCGCTGCCCTTGCGGGTCAACTGGCGCTCGAAGAACTGGGCTTCGCCGGCCAGCACGCCGTCGACGTAGGGCATGACCTGGGCCATCTGGGTTTCGTCCATCAGTTCCCAGGCCGTGTGGCCGATCACCGCGCTGGCGGGCCGGCCCAGCCATTCCATGTAGGGCTGGTTGGCGAACTGGCAGCGCAGTCCGGCGTCCCAGTAGCCGACCAGCGCCGGCAGGTGGTCGGTCACGGTGCGGATCATGCGTTCGCTCTGTTCGAGGCGCTGGCTGGCGGCGCGCAGGGCGGCGTCGGTCTGCACGCGCGCGCTGATGTCGCGCACCGTGCAGTGGAGGATGCCCTTGCCGCCGATCTCGACGC
This sequence comes from uncultured Massilia sp., assembly GCA_913778765.1. GTDB lineage: Bacteria > Pseudomonadota > Gammaproteobacteria > Burkholderiales > Burkholderiaceae_D > Telluria. The sequence continues at coordinate 9,269 of CAJYXO010000204.1, forward strand.
TGTTCAGCAGCACGTCGGCGTGGAACAGGCTGCCGTCGCGGCGCATGTACATCCATTCGAACTGGCAGATGCCGCGGTCGATCGCGCGCCGCATGTAGTCGTGCGCGAGCTGGTCGGAGCGGCGGCCGTCCGGCTGGAATTCGGGCGAGACGCTGGCCGGCGACAGCTGCAGCAGCTCGTCCATGCTGGCGCAGCCGAACAGCTCGACGGCGGCCTGGTTGCCGCTGACGAAGCCGGCGCCGAGCGCCACCAGCACGTGGGCATCGGCCGAGCCTTCGAACAGGGCGCGGAACAGGGCTTCGTTGTCGCGGTTGCGTTCTTCCTGGGCCTTGCGCTCGGTGATGTCGAGCACCACGGCGTTGATGCCGACCAGCTCGCGCTCCGGCCCATACACCGGGTAGTAGCTGCAGATCCAGTGGCGCATCGTGTCCGGTTCGGCCGGCGAGGCGCCGCTGTCCTCGACTTCGATCAGCGGGCGGCCGGTGGCCAGCACGCGGCGGTAGGGCGCTTCGATGGCCACGCCGCGCTCGCCCAGCAGCTCAGGCAGGGTGCGGCCGATGTGGTCGGCGGCCGGGATCGCGTTTACCGCCGCCAGGTAGTCGTTGACCATGATGATGCGCAGTCCGCGGTCGAGGAAGGCCAGGCCCACCGGCGCGGAGGCGTACACGGTCGCGAGCAGGGCGCTGGAACGCTGCAGCTCGTTGGTGCGGGCCGCCACCAGCGCCTCCAGGCGGGTGCGGTACTGCAGCAGGTCGCCCTCGACCTTGCGCAGGGCGCGCGCCACGGTGGCGGCTTCCTTGGTGCGCAGCTCGGGAATCAAGAGCGGCTGGCCGCGTCCGAGGTCGGCCGCCGGCTCGAGCAGGTTGCGGACGTCGCGCGCGATCGAGCCGCCGATGCCCCAGGCCAGCAGCAGGCTGATGCCGAGCAGGGCGCCGATGCCCGCCAGCGTGGTGCCGGGCGAACGTCCGAGCAGGTCGCGCGCGGCATAGCGCGGAAAGCCGATCGTCACAGTCCAGCCGTGCGACAGCGTGCTGGCATAGGCGGCGTTCACGATGTCCTGGCCGGCCCGCGGCAGCACCGCCATGCCGCTCGGGCTGCGCCGCAGCGCCGCGCTCAGTGCGGGCGGCACCGGGGCGCCGATGCCGCGCACCGCGTCGCCGCTGCGCGCGACCAAGCGGCCGTGGTTGTCGTAGACCTGGGCGTCCCAGGTCTCGGGCAGCTGCTGGCCGGCCAGCAGCTCGGCGATGCGGCGCGGCCGCTGTTCGACCGACAGCGCATACGCGACCTGGCCCTCGCGCCAGACCGGCACCGCGATCGAGATCACCCACGGCTGGGCGCTGTTCCCGCGGTGCAGGCCGGAAGTGACGGCTTCGCCGCGCTCGAACACCTGGCGCACGTCGGCCTCGTTGCCGCTGGGCGGCAGCGGGGTGCCGAAGGGGTGGCGGGTGTCGAGCAGGTCGACGCCGTCGGCGCCGCTGAGGACGAAACCGTAGACGGGAAATTCGGGGCGCAGCAGGCGGCGCGCGGCGGCGTAGAAGGCGGCGAGGTCACCGGTGGCGAGACTGGGCTGGCTGGCGAGCGCGCGCGCGGCGGTTTCGCCGTTATCGAGGTCGCGGTCGACGGCCGCCGCCAGGGCGCGCGCGATCATCTGCGCGTCCTGGGCCACGTGCTGGGCCTCGCGCCGGTCGGCATCGCGCGCGAACGCGAAATAGCCGAGCAGGATCGGCAGCGCGCAGGCGAACACCAGGGCGATCAGGCGCGCCCGGATCGACGGAAGGTAACGACGTTGAAACAAGACCCCACGAGCTCCACATGATGCGGAGCCCATGCACCGCCATCGTGGATGTTACTTGAGGCCGGCCCCCGACGGAAAGGATGCGATGATTTTGCCGTGCGGAAAAATCCTGCGCCTGCTGTCGACCGTCAGCGGGGCGCAACGTTCATTGGTACTTGGTCAACTCGAGCTTGGCGATCGCGTTGCGGTGCACCTCGTCAGGACCGTCCGCCAGGCGCAGGGTGCGGTTGCCGGCCCACTGGTAGGCCAGCGGGAAGTCGTCGGAGACGCCGGCCGCGCCATGCGCCTGGATCGCCCAGTCCAGCACCTGCTGGGCCACGGTGGGCGCCAGCACCTTGATCATCGCGATCTCGGACTGGGCCTGCTTGTTGCCCACGGTGTCCATCAGCCAGGCCGTCTTGAGGGTCAGCAGGCGTGCGGTGTCGATCCGGATGCGGCTTTCGGCAATCCGTTCGCGCCACACGCCTTGTTCGGAAATCTTGCGGCCGAAGGCGACCCGGCTGTCCAGCCGCCGGCACATCAGTTCCAATGCCCGTTCCGCCACGCCGATCGCGCGCATGCAGTGGTGGATGCGGCCGGGACCCAGGCGGCCCTGGGCGATCTCGAAGCCGCGGCCCTCGCCGAGCAGGATGTTCGAGGCTGGGACGCGCACCTTCTCGAACACGATCTCGCAATGGCCGTGCGGCGCGTCGTCGTAGCCGAACACCGGCAGCGGGCGCTTGACGGTGATGCCGGGCGTGTCGGCTGGCACCAGGATCATCGACTGCTGCTTGTGGCGGTCCGCATCCGGGTCGGTCTTGCCCATCACAATGAAGAGCCTGCAGCGCGGGTCGCCGGCGCCGGAGATCCACCATTTGTGGCCGTCGATGACGTAGCTGTCGCCATCGCGCCGGATGCGGGTGGCGACGTTGGTGGCGTCGGAGGAGGCGACGTCCGGTTCCGTCATCGCGAAGGCCGAGCGGATCTCGCCGTTCAACAGGGGCGCCAGCCACTGCCGCTTGTGCTCTTCGAGGCCGTAGCGCTCCAGCGTTTCCATGTTGCCGGTGTCCGGCGCCGAGCAGTTGAAGACCTCGGGCGCCCAGGCCACGCGGCCCATGATTTCGCACAGCGGCGCGTAGTCGAGGTTGGACAGGCCCTCCGGCGCGCGTTCGGAGCGTGGGAGGAACAGGTTCCACAAGCCCTGCTGGCGCGCCAGCGGTTTCAGGCGTTCCACCAGTCTGGTCGGCAGCCAGCGGTTGCCGTGCTGTCGGCCGTTTTCGTCGACCTCCTGCTTGAAGGCTTTCTCGTTCGGGTAGACATGCTCGTCCATGAAGGCGAGCAGGCGGGTCTGCAGTTCCTTGCAGCGATTCGAATACGCAAAATTCACGACTTACTCCTTATATAGTGTCGGCCTGTCGAGAAGCCATCACCGTTGGGCGAACTGCCAGGCCATCTCCGCCATCGGCCGCGCGGCCTTGCCGTTCTCGAGGGCCTGGGCGCTCGATGCGGTGCCGTCGACGTAGCGCTTCATGATGCCCTGCATGATGCCGGCCAGGCGGAACAGGTTATAGGCCAGATAAAAGTCGAAGTCCTCGCGCCGGATCGTGCGGCCGGTGCGGCGGGTGTAGGCGGCGATGTAGGCGTCTTCGTCCGGGATGCCCAGCGCCGCCAGGTCGAGGCCGGCGATGCCGCGGAACCGGCCCGGCGGGATGTGCCAGCTCAGGCAATGGTAGGAAAAGTCGGCGGCCGGGTGGCCCAGGGTCGACAGTTCCCAGTCGAGCACCGCCAGGATGCGGGGTTCAAGCGGGTGGAAGATCATGTTGTCGAGGCGGTAGTCGCCGTGCACGATGGCGGTGTCGTCGCCGGGCGGGATGTGGCGCGGCAGCCAGTCGATCAGCCGCTCCATCGCCTCGATCGTCTCCGTCTGCGAGGCCTGATATTGCCTGGTCCAGCGCTCGATCTGGCGCGCGATGTAGTTGCCTGGCTTGCCGTAGTCGGCGAGGCCGATGGCCGCGTAGTCGACCGTGTGCAGTCGGGCGATCACGCGATTCAGTTCGTCGTAGATGGCGGCGCGCTCCGCGGGATGCAAACCGGGCAGGGACTGGTCCCACAGCACGCGGCCTTCGACGTATTCCATCACGAAGAAGGCGCGCCCGATCACGGATTCGTCCAGGCACAGCGCATACTGGCGCGCGACCGGGAAGCCGGCCTTGTGCAGGGCGTCCATCACGCGGAATTCGCGGTCGATCGCGTGGGCCGACGGCAGCAGCCTGGCGGCCGGTCCCGGCTTGGCTCGCAATACGTAGTGCCTGTCCTTGCTGGAGAGCTTGAAGGTCGGGTTGGACTGGCCGCCCTTGAACTGCTCGACCGCGGGGGCGCCGCCGGGGTAATCGTCGACGTGCCGCCGCATCCAGGCGCCCAGCGCCTCGGTATCGAAGCGCTGGCGCTCGGATACCGGCCCGGTGCCGATCATCTCTTCGAACATGGTGTCTCCGTTTGGTTGTCTTTCAGCGCGATGTGCGGTACTGCGCGTACAGCAGCTCCATCGTGGTCGCCCGCGCGGACGGTTGCAGCGCGTCCAGCGGGTTCAGGTTCACGCAGCGCACGACCCAGTCGCGCTCGTCGTCGCCGACATCGAGCGCGTTGATGCAGCCCGGCGCCTGCGCCAGCCCGCCCAGGAACAGGCGCTGGCCGGCGAGGGCCAGCGACAGGATCGCGCAGTTGACGCCGCCGTGCAGCACCAGCAGGACCGTGTCCCAGTCGCGGTCCGCGCGCAGACGGGCGATCGCGGGATGCACCCGGTCCATCAGCTCGCCCACCGACTCGCCGCCCAGGAAGCGCTGCTCCGCCGGCACCAGGCCTTCGAAGGCGCCGGTAAAGGCGCGTTGCAGTTCATCGGGCGGAATCGCCGACAGGCGGCCGCCGCGGATCTCTTCGAGTTCGGGCCACACCTCGGGCGCGATCGCCTGCCCGGTGACGGCCAGCACGCGCGCCGCCGTCTCCACCGTGCGCGGCAGCCCGGACACGATCACGCGGTCGAAGCGCAGGCCGGCCTCGCGGAAGGCCCGGCCGGCGGCGTCGGCCTGGCGGCGGCCATCTTCATTCAGCGCGACGGTCTCGGGCAGGAAAGGCCTGCCGGCCTCATCGAAATAGCTGACGCTACCGTGGCGCATCAGAAAAATACGGCGGCGGCAAGTTGTCATTCTGTCTCCGTTTGAGATCCCCCAAACCGGGGTCAGACTCCCGATTTTGGCAATTTCCCGCGGTTTATTGCCAAAAATCGGAGTCTGACCCCGGTTTGATGTTGGTCATATTACATGCGATGCGGGCTTGACGTTACCTATGCACGACAGAAACTAATTCCGGGAGTCAATTTCTCGACTTTCTGTTTTACAATTGAAGGACTAGTCCTACAAAACGTTAAAGGGTGTCATGGCGAGGCCAGAAAAAGTCCGGCTCGGGGAAATCCTGGTGCAACAGAAGCTGCTGTCGGAAGAGCAGCTGAATGCCGCGCTGGCCGACCAGAAGCGCACCGGGCGCAAGCTGGGCCGCGTCTTCGTCGAGAACAATTATGTGACCGAGGAGCAGATTTCGGGCGCGCTGGCGCGCCAGATGGGCATCCCTTACATCAACCTCAAGTTCTACAACATCAACCAGGACGTGGTCCGGCTGCTGCCCGAGACCCAGGCGCGGCGTTTCCGTGCGCTGGTGCTGGAAGACCGCCGCGAGACCATGCTGGTGGGCGTCTCCGATCCGACCGATTTGTTCGCCTACGACGAGATCGCGCGCCTGCTGAAAAAGGGCGTCGAGCTGGCGGTGGTTAACGAGACCGAGGTGCTGCAGGCAATCGACCGCATCTACCGCCGCACCGGCGAGATCACCGGCCTGGCGCGCGAGCTGGAACAGGACCTGGGCGACACGACGTCCGTCGACTTCGGCGCGCTGGCCTCGAACTCCGGCCTCGAAGAAGCGCCGGTCGTGAAGCTGCTGCAGTCGGTGTTCGACGATGCCGCCCAGGTGCGCGCGTCCGACATCCACATCGAGCCGCAGGACGGGCGTCTGCAGATCCGCTTCCGCATCGACGGCGTGCTGCACCTGCAGACCGAGGCCGACATCAAGATCGCGACCCCGCTGGCGCTGCGCCTGAAGCTGATGGCCGACCTCGACATCTCCGAGAAACGCCTGCCGCAGGACGGCCGCTTCGCGGTCAAGGTCAAGAACCAGCGCATCGACGTGCGTATCTCGACCATGCCGACCCAGTACGGCGAGTCGGTGGTCATGCGCCTGCTGAACCAGTTCGGCATGAACCTGCGCCTGGACGCGATCGGCATGCATCCGCGCCTGGTGGAGCGCTTCCGCGCCATCGTCCAGCGTCCGAACGGCCTGGTGCTGGTGACCGGTCCCACGGGTTCCGGCAAGACCACCACCCTGTACAGCGCGCTGGGCGAACTGAACTCGGTCGAGAAGAAGCTGATCACGGTCGAGGACCCGGTCGAATACCGCCTGCCGGGCATCAACCAGGTGCAGGTGAACGACAAGATCGAACTGAATTTCGCACGCGTGCTGCGTTCCGCGCTGCGCCAGGACCCGGACATCGTCCTCGTCGGCGAGATGCGCGACCAGGAAACCGCCCAGATCGGCCTGCGCGCCGCGATGACCGGCCACCTGGTGCTGTCGACCCTGCACACCAACGATGCCGCTTCGACGCCGCTGCGCCTGATGGACATGGGCGTGCCGCGCTACATGGTGGGCGGTTCGCTGCAGGCCGTGCTGGCCCAGCGCCTGGTGCGCGTGATCTGCGAAAGCTGCACCCAGCCCTACGAGGCCCCGGCCGCGGAACGCACCTGGCTGCGCGCGGAGCTCGGCGACCGCGCCGCCGGCGTGCCGCTGTTCCACGGCCGCGGATGCTCGCACTGCAACGGCACCGGCTACCGCGGACGTACCGGCGTCTACGAACTGCTGGAGATGACGCGCGCCGTGCACGAAGCGATCAACCATCCCGACCCCGGCCACTTCCTGAAGGCGGCCCATGCCGAGATGCGCGGCGAGACCCTGCGCCGCAGCGCGGTGCGCCTGGCGGTGCAGGGCAAGACCACGGTGCAGGAAGCCATGCGCGTCAGTAACCAGATGGAAGACTAAGCCGTGCCATTCTTCGCTTACAAAGGCCGCAACGGCAGCGGCGACCTGGTGGCCGGGGTGCTCGAAGGCCTCGATGCCGGCGCCATCGCCGACCAGCTGTTCGGCAGCGGCGTGACGCCGCTCGACATCAGCCCGACCACGCGCAAGGCCACGTCCGGCTCGGCCTCGGCCGGCGGCGCCAGGGAAGGCGTCTGGCAGCGTCTGACCAGGAAGAAGGTGACCTCGCTCGACGTCCAGCTGTTCAGCCGCCAGCTCTACACCCTGCTGAAATCCGGTGTGCCGATCATGCGCGGCCTGGCCGGCCTGCAGGAGTCGGCCGTCAACAAGAGCTTCGCGGCGGTGATCCGCGACTTGCGCGAATCGCTCGACGCCGGCCGCGAGCTCTCGGTGGCGATGCGCCGCCATGCCGATGTGTTCACGCCCTTTTACCTGTCGATGGTGCGGGTCGGCGAGATGACCGGCCGCCTGGAAGAAGTCTTCCTGCGCCTGTTCGACCACCTCGAATTCGACCGCGACATGCGCGAGCGCGTGAAGACGGCGCTGCGCTACCCCACCTTCGTGATCGTCGCGATGGTGGCGGCGATGGTGGTCGTGAACATCTTCGTGATCCCGCAGTTCGAGAAGGTCTTCAACAGCTTCCACGCCGAGCTGCCGCTGATGACGCGCATCTTGATCGGATGTTCGCGCTTCACGGTCGAGTGGTGGCCGGCTTTCGCCGCCGGCGCCGCGGGCGCGGTGTTCGGCTTCCGCGCCTGGACCCGCACCACGGCCGGCCGCCTGGCCTGGGACCGCTGGAAGCTGCGCCTGCCGATCGCCGGCAAGATCATCCACAAGGCGACCATGGCCCGCTTCGCGCGCAGCTTCGCGCTGTCGATCCGCAGCGGCGTGCCGATCGTGCAGGCGCTGACGGTAGTGTCGCAGACCGCCGACAACGCCTACCTGGCGATGCGCATCGAGCAGATGCGCGACGGCGTCGAGCGCGGCGAGAGCATCCTGCGCACCGCCACCAATGCCGAGGTGTTCACGCCCATCGTGCTGCAGATGATCGCGGTGGGCGAGGAATCCGGCTCGCTCGACGATTTGATGGACGAGATCGCGATGATGTACGAACGCGAGGTCGATTACGAACTGAAGACGCTGTCGAGCCAGATCGAGCCGATCCTGATCACCTTCCTCGGTGCGATGGTGCTGGTGCTGGCGCTGGGCATCTTCCTGCCGATCTGGGACCTGGGCAAGGCGGCCCTGCACAACAAATGACGCGCTTTTTTCACAAACGCGGGCAGGGCGGCTTCACCTTGCTGGAATTCGCGCTGGTGGTGCTGGTGTCCACCATCGTCAGCGCGGTTGCGCTGAACCGCTTCGAGTACTACCGCGAACAGGCCGAGATCGTCGCTGCGCGCCAGGTCGTCACGTCGCTCCGGACCTCGCTGGAGGCGCGCGCCGCCCACCTGGCCTCGAGCGGCCGCGAGCTGGAGCTGCAGAAGCTCGCCGCCGAAAACCCGATCAACTGGCTGTCGTGGAAACCGGCAAATTATCTGGGTGAATACTACGCGCCGGATCCCAAGGAGATTGGCCAGGCCGGTTGGGTGTTTGACCCGCGCGACAGAATGCTTGTGTATTTGCCCAAAAATACCGAAAGTTTTTCTTTCGGTACATCAAGATTGCTCAAATTCAAGGTAGAATTTGTTCGCAATAAAAACATCAGCCTGGCCCTGAATCAAGTCGGCGGATAGGCGGTCGTTAACCACTACAAGCGGCGTGAAACCCGCACCTCAATCGGAGAATCTGATGAACAAGAATTTCAAAGTCCAGGCGCAGGGCGGTTTCACCCTGATCGAACTGATCGTCGTGATCGTCATCCTGGGCATCCTGGCGGCGACTGCGCTGCCGAAGTTTTCGGATCTGAGCGGGGATGCGCGCGCCGCCAAGCTGCAGGCGGCGAAGGCCTCGGTGGCGTCGGTTTCCGCCATGGTACACGGCAAGGTCCTGATCGGCATCACCGGCACCACCGTCACCATGGAAAACCAGACCGTCAACATCACGAATGGCTATCCGACCGGTAATGCTAACCTGGCGGCTGCCGCCGGTCTGGATGTGAACGATTACAACATTTCCGCCACCGGCGGCGTGCTGACCGTCTCGCCGCGCGGCGTGGCAACCGCGGCGAGTTGCCAGTTCACCTATACGAACGCGGTCGACAGCGCCACCCCGCCGGTGATCGCCCCCACCATCAGCGCTGCCGGCTGCAACTAAGCAAAGTGGGAGCAAGGTGGATGCTTGACCGCACTGGGCAGCATTTGCCGTCCGTTCCGCGCCGCCGTGCTTCCATGCCAAGCCGCCGATCGGGAGGCTTCACGATGGTCGAACTGATCGTCGTGCTGATCCTGATCGGCATCCTCGGCGCCATCGGCGCCGCGCGTTTTTTCAGCCGCAGCGGCTTCGATGCGGCGGCCTACGCGGAGCAGGGCGCGGCCATGCTGCGCTATGCCCAGAAGCTCGCCATCGCCCAGAACCGCCCGGTCTACGTCCGGGCGAGCACGCAAGGGATCGCGCTGTGCTACACCGCCGCGAGCCCCTGTCCGGACGGTGCGGCGACTTGCTGCGCGGCCGGAC
>CAJYXO010000205.1 GCA_913778765.1 uncultured Massilia sp.
GCGCGCTCGAAGAAGCCGAGCTGATGGCCGACTGCAAGATCCGCAACGTGTATGCGGGCATCGCCGGCAGCCATATCCGTTCGTTCAACTCGAGCGGGATGGTGGCGATCAAGGACAAGGAAGTCACCGCGACCGACGTGGCGCGCGTGATCGAGACGGCCAAGGCGGTCAACATCCCGACCGACCAGCAGCTGCTGCACACGGTGCCGCAGGAATTCATCGTCGACAACCAGGAAGACGTGCGCGAGCCGATCGGCATGAGCGGCATCCGCCTCGAGGTGCGCGTGCACATTGTTACAGGTGCGGTGTCCGCGGTGCAGAATATTGTAAAGTGCGTGCGCCGTTGCGGGCTCGAGGTCTCGGACCTGATCCTGCAGCCGATGGCGTCCGCCGATTCCGTGCTGACCGGCGACGAGAAGGAACTCGGCGTGGTGCTGATCGACATCGGCGGCGGCACCACCGACATCGCGGTGTTCAGCGACGGCGCGATCCGCCACACGGCCGTGATCCCGATCGCCGGCGACCAGATCACCAGCGACATCGCGATGGCCCTGCGCACCCCGACCGGCGAAGCGGAAGAAATCAAGATCCGCTACGGCGTGGCCAAGCAGGTGCTGGCCGATCCGGGCGAGAGCCTCGAGGTGCCGGGCCTCGGCGACCGCGGTCCGCGTTCGCTGTCGCGCCAGGCGCTGGCGGCCGTGATCGAGCCGCGCGTCGAGGAGCTGTTCGCGATGGTGCACCAGGTGGTGCGCGAATCCGGCTACGAAGGCGTGCTCTCGTCGGGCATCGTGCTGACCGGCGGTTCTTCGATCATGCCGGGCATGATCGAGATGGCCGAAGACATCTTTTTGAAACCGGCGCGCCTCGGCACGCCGGAGTATCGCGGCCAACTGGCCGACGTGGTGCGCAGCCCGCGCTACGCGACGGTTCTCGGCCTGTTGTTGGAAGCGAAGAAGCAGTATTTGCGGGGACACATCGTCACGCGCCAGGATGGATCGGTGAAAGCGGTGTGGCAACGCATGAAGGAGTGGTTTTTAGGGAATTTTTAAAGCACGAAAGTGCCGGAAAACCGTCGCGAGCGGCGGCAGTTTGGGTCGAGACGCGCAGCTGTACTTGAGTACAGCGAGCATCGCAGGCCCAAAATGCAACGCGTAGCAGGTTTAACGGTACTTTCGATACAAGTGGTAACGGTTTTGCTTGGTAGAGTTCGTAAATTATTTTTAAAATAGACGCGCGTTTCCAACCTTCAGATCTGATCGCTGTCGATGAGGTCTGCAGCTTGGAAACGGCACATTGAGATTAGGAGTCACATCATGGAGTTTGATATGGTCGATAACGCATCACTGGGCACCGTCATCAAGGTTGTCGGTGTGGGCGGCGCGGGTGGCAATGCGGTGCAGCACATGATCAACAGGGGTGTTTCCGGTGTCGAGTTCATCGCCGCAAACACCGACGCGCAGGCGCTGGCCGCCTCGAGCGCGCACAACATCATCCAGATCGGCGAGTCCGGCCTGGGCGCGGGCATGCGTCCGGAAGTCGGCCGCCAGCTGGCGGAACAATCGCGCGCGCGCATCGAGGATTCGCTGCGCGGCGCGCACATGGTCTTCATCGCGGCCGGCATGGGCGGCGGCACCGGCACCGGCGCGGCGCCGATCGTGGCCGAAGTGGCCAAGAGCCTGGGCGCGCTGACCGTCGCCGTGGTCTCGAAGCCGTTCTCCTACGAAGGCCAGAAGTGCATGGACGTCGCCGACGCCGGCCTGGCCGAGCTGACCAAGCACGTCGACTCGCTGATCGTGATCCTGAACGAGAAGCTGGAAGACATCTACGAAGACGACTCGATGCTGGAATGGATGAAGCATGCCGACGACGTGCTGAACAACGCCGTGGCCGGTATCGCCGAGATCATCAACGTGCCGGGCCACATCAACGTCGACTTCAACGACGTGAAGACCATCATGAGCGAGCAGGGCAAGGCCATGATGGGCACCGCCACCGCCTCGGGCGTGGACCGTGCGCGCATCGCCGCCGAACAGGCCGTGGCTTCGCCGCTGCTGGACGGTATCGACCTGTCGGGCGCCAAGGGCGTGCTGGTGAACGTCACCGCATCGCGCGGCCTGAAAGGTAAAGAAATCAAGGAAGTCATGGCCGCCGTGCGCGCCTTCGCCGCACCCGACGCCGCCATCGCACAGGGCATCGCCTACGACGACGAGATGGGCGACGAACTGCGCGTGACCGTGGTCGCGACCGGCCTGGGCAAGAACAAGGCCAACATCTCGCTGGTGCAGCCGCAGCAGGTGCTGCGTACCGGTACCTACAACGCACCGGTCATGTCGGGCGCCGCGACCGTGTCGGCAGGCGGCATGGGCATGGGCTCGATCACCGGCGCCGGCGGCATGGAAGGCATGAAGCAGCCGGCCGTGTGGCGCCGCGAGCAGGCCTCGGAGCAGGTCCGCGCGATGCAGAACAACGGCGTCGAGACCTACGACATCCCGGCTTTCCTGCGCAAGCAAGCCGACTAAGCAATTCAGCGAGCACACTCCAGCCGGCTGACCACCGGCGCTCCATGATGGCAACGAGCCCGTACCGGCCAAGCGGTACGGGCTTTTTGTTTTTTAAATTCGGGGTCAGAGCACTTTTTTGGGAAATTGATCAAAAAAGTGGTCTGACCCCGAATTTCGCCAGATCAGGCATACTTGCGGGTTCTGATCATCACAACCTTGGAGTATTGACCATGACCATCCAGATCGGCGACCGCCTGCCGGAGTCCACCCTGTCCGAGTTCATCGAGACCGAAACCGAAGGCTGCTCGCTCGGCCCGAACACCTTCAATACGGCCGATCTCGTCAAGGGTAAAACCATCGCCATCTTCGGCCTGCCGGGCGCCTACACCCCGACCTGCTCGGCCCAGCACCTGCCGGGCTACATCCAGCTGGCCGACCAGCTGAAGGCCAAGGGCGTCGACGAAATCTGGTGCGTGTCGGACAACGACGCCTTCGTGATGGGCGCCTGGGGCCGCGACCAGAAGGCCACCGGCATCGTCCGCATGATGGCCGACGGTAACGCCGCCTTCAGCAAGGCCCTGGGCCTGGATGCCGACTTCTCGAAGCACGGCATGGGCACCCGCAGCAAGCGCTACTCGATGCTGGTCGTCGACGGCGTGGTCAAGCAGCTGAACGTGGAAACCACCGGCTTCGAGGTCTCGTCGGCCGAGAAGCTGCTCGAACAGCTCGGCTAAGCCGAAGACCGCCATTTGAAGACCGCGAACGCCCTGTCCGGTAACCTGCGCAGCATCCAGGCGATGCTGGCGGCGGTGCTGATGTTCTCGATCATGGACACCATCATGAAGATGCTGTCCGCGCAGTTCCCGCCGATGCAGGTGGCGGCATTGCGTTCGCTGTCCTCGCTGCCATTGGTGTGCGTGTACGTGGCCTGGCGCGGCGGCTTCCGTTCGATCCTGCGCATCCGCTGGCCGCTGCACCTGCTGCGCGCGGCCATCGGCATCGTTATGCTGGCGCTGTTCGCCTACGGCGTGCGCGACCTGCCGCTGGCAGAGGCCTACACGATCTTCTTCATCGGCCCGATCCTGATCACGGCGCTCTCGGTGTTCGTGTTGAAGGAGCGCGTCAACGGCGCGCGCTGGCTGGCGATCGCGGTCGGCATGGCCGGCGTGCTGGTGGTGCTGCGGCCGAGCGGGGCGGGCTTCCTCACGATGGGCGGCGTGGCGATCCTGGTGGCCGCCGTGTGCTACGCGGTGTCGGCGGTGACCGGGCGGGTGCTGGCGCGCAGCGACAGCAGCGAGCAGATGGTGTTCTGGCTGATGCTGATGATGGCCATCGGCGCCACCGCGCTGGCCCTGCCGGCGTGGACCGCGGTCGAATCGCGCCACCTGCCGCTGCTGGCGGGCCTGGCGGTGAGCGGCTTCCTGGCCCAGCTGGCGCTGACCGAGGCTTTCAGCCACGGCGAAGCCTCGGTGGTCGCACCCTTCGAATACACGGCCCTGGCCTGCGGCGTGGCGATCGACTGGATCTTCTGGAAAACCTTGCCCGATCAATATACCTTGATCGGCGCGGCAATCATCATCGGCAGCGGCCTGTACCTGATACGCCACGAAACGGGCGTGCAGTCGGCGCAGGCGGAGACCGAACATCCCTGAAACGTGGTGTTCCCGCCACCTGGCCCCTGTGAACCAGGCCGGCCTCCGGCGCAGGCGGGAGGGCTACGATATAATCGGGGGATGCTCAAACAAAGAACAATCAAACAGCTGGTGCGCACGACAGGCGTCGGCCTGCACTCGGGCACCAAGGTCGAACTGACCCTGCGTCCGGCTGCCGTCGATACCGGCATCGTGTTCCGCCGCGTCGACCTCGATCCCATCGTCGAGTTTCCGTCGAACGCAGAAATCGTCGGCGACACCCGCATGGCGTCGGTCCTGAGCAAGGACAATGCGCGCGTCTCGACCGTCGAGCACCTGATGTCGGCCTGCGCCGGCCTCGGCATCGACAACCTCTACGTCGACGTCACCGCCGAAGAAATTCCCATCATGGACGGCTCGGCCTCGTCCTTCGTGTTCCTGCTGCAGCAGGCCGGCGTGCAGGAGCAGGCCGCGGCCAAGAAATTCATCCGCGTGCTGAAGCCCGTCGAAGTGCGCCAGGGCAGCGGCAACAACGAGAAGTGGGCCCGCCTGACCCCGTTCGACGGCTTCAAGCTCGACTTCTTCATCGAATTCAACCACCCGGCCGTCGACGGCACCATGCAGCGCGCCGAGGTCGACTTCGGCAAGGTCTCCTACGTGCACGACGTCGCGCGCGCCCGCACCTTCGGCTTCATGCAGGACGTCGAAAGCCTGCGCGGCATGGGCCTGGCCCGTGGCGGCTCGCTGGAAAACGCGATCGTCATGGACGAGTACCGCATCCTGAATGCGGACGGCCTGCGCTACGAAGACGAGTTCGTGCGCCACAAGATCCTCGATGCGATCGGCGACCTGTACCTGGTCGGCCATCCGCTGCTGGCCGGCTACGAAGCGCACAAGTCGGGCCACGGCCTGAACAACCTGCTGCTGCGCGAGCTGCTGGCGCATCCGGAAGCCTACGAGATCGTCACCTTCGAACAGCAGGCGCAGGCGCCGGTGTCGTATGGAGCGCAGATGGAACGGGAGTGGGCTTTAACCTGAGGCCCTGAGCACCGTCGTTCCCGCGAAACATCCAACGTCGTTCCCGCGCAGGCGGGAATCCAAGTGTGTTTGCTTAGCGTTGGCTTGAAACGATATTGGAGCGCACCGAAATTGGGTTCCCGCCTGCGCGGGAACGACACGTTAACGCTTCTTCCTTTTCTCCGCCAACCGCCTGATCGCCGCGATCAATTCCGCATTCTGCGGCGAAGCCGGCAGCGCATCCCCCAGCTCCTCGAACGCCTGCACCGCCGTCGGCGGCAGCTCCAGCGATGACGGTTTCAGGCTTGCCGACGCCTCGGCCGGCAGCGAACGCCCCACCTGGATCTTGATCCGCACCGAATCCACCTGCCAGCCCTTCTTCTGCAGCGCCGCCTGCAGCTTGGGCGTCTGCTGCTTCAGCTTGGCCGCCACGGCGGAGGAGGGGACGGCCAGGGTCAGCACGCCTTCCTGGATCGCCAATGCCTCGCAGTTCGCGTACATCGGCGGCAGGATGAGGCGCACGTCCTTTTGCAGGCTCGCCATGCGCGACGCTGCCGGCAGCAGGCTGGCCAGGCGGTCGTTGCGGCGCAGGAAGTCGGTCGCCTCGATCGAGGTGCGGCGCACGCGGGTGCCGTAGATATGAAAAGGTTTGTCGGAGGACGTCATGGCTCGGAACATACCACAGGGAGCAGCCCGCCCAAAAAGGAAACGTACGGAAACGCGCTTTCAAGTGCAATTTGATAACATTCTTTGTCCGCTTGCACTTGTGATACGGTCCTTCATCCCCAAGTGTGGCCGGATCGCATGATAAAATCGGTGGCTTTTTGCCATAGGCGGTCTTCGGCGGATATTATTTTGATATCATCCATGGCTTTTTCGCGGCGTACTTTTTAAGAACACAGCATGTCATTCCTGACCAAGATTTTCGGCAGCCGTAACCAGCGACTGCTCAAGCAATACCAAAAAACCGTGCGCGAGATTAACGCGCTCGAGCCGCAGATGGAACAGCTGTCGGACGCCGAACTCCAGGCAAAGACCCCCCAATTCAAGGAAAGGATCGCCGGCGGCGCTGCGCTCGACGACATCCTGCCCGAAGCGTTTGCCGTCTGCCGCGAAGCCGCCAAGCGCGTCCTCAAGATGCGTCACTTCGACGTGCAGCTGATCGGCGGCATGGTTCTTCACTACGGCAAGATTGCCGAGATGGGCACCGGTGAAGGCAAGACCCTGATGGCAACCCTGCCAGTCTACCTGAACGCCCTGTCCGGCAAGGGCGTGCACGTGGTGACCGTCAACGATTACCTGGCGCAGCGCGACGCCGAGCAGATGGGCCGCCTGTACGGCTGGCTCGGCCTGACGACCGGCGTGAACCTGTCGCAGATGGACCACGACAGCAAGCAGCAGGCCTACGGTTCCGACATCACCTACGGCACCAACAACGAATACGGTTTCGACTACCTGCGCGACAACATGGTCTACGAAGCACGCGAACGCGTGCAGCGCGGCCTGAACTTCGCCGTGGTCGACGAGGTCGACTCGATCCTGATCGACGAAGCGCGTACCCCGCTGATCATTTCCGGCCAGGCCGAGAACCACACTGACCTGTACCACAAGATCAACACCGTCCCGCCGATGCTGACCCTGCAGATCGGCGAAGAAACCCCGGACGGCAAAGGCAAGGTCGAAGTCCCGGGCGATTACACCAAGGACGAGAAGGCGCACACCGTGCTGCTGACCGAGGCCGGCCACGAAAAGGCCGAAGCCATCCTGACCAAGATGGGCCTGCTGCCGGAAGGCGCTTCGCTGTACGACGCCGCCAACATCACCCTGATCCACCACTTGTACGCGGCGCTGCGCGCCCACGTCCTGTACCACAAGGACCAGCACTACGTGGTGCAGAACAATGAAGTGGTGATCGTCGACGAATTCACCGGCCGCCTGATGACGGGCCGCCGCTGGTCCGACGGCCTGCACCAGGCCGTGGAAGCCAAGGAAGGCGTGCGCATCCAGAACGAGAACCAGACCCTGGCCTCGATCACCTTCCAGAACTACTTCCGCATGTTCACCAAGCTGTCCGGCATGACCGGTACCGCCGACACGGAAGCCTACGAATTCCAGGAGATCTACGGCCTCGAGACCGTGGTCATCCCGCCGAACAAGCCTTCGCAGCGCAAGGACCGCCAGGACCAGGTCTACAAGTCGGCCGAGGAAAAATACGGCGCGATGCTCACCGATATCCGCGACTGCTACGAGCGCGGCCAGCCGGTGCTGGTCGGCACCACCTCGATCGAGAACTCGGAACTGCTGTCCGGAATCCTGAGCAAGGCGAACCTGCCGCACAACGTGCTGAACGCGAAGCAGCACGCCCGCGAAGCGGAAATCATCGCCCAGGCCGGCCGTCCGCAGATGATCACCATCGCCACCAACATGGCGGGCCGCGGCACCGACATCGTCCTCGGCGGTAACGTCGAGAAGCAGATCCAGTTCATCGAAGCCGACGAAGCACTGTCGCCGGAACAGAAGGCCGAACAGTCGCAAAAGCTGCGCGACGAATGGCAGTCGCTGCACGACCACGTGGTGGCGCAGGGCGGCCT
Source organism: uncultured Massilia sp. (assembly GCA_913778765.1). GTDB lineage: Bacteria > Pseudomonadota > Gammaproteobacteria > Burkholderiales > Burkholderiaceae_D > Telluria. Next base: position 7,741 of record CAJYXO010000205.1, read on the forward strand.
GCACATCATCGGTACCGAGCGCCACGAATCCCGCCGCGTCGACAACCAGCTGCGCGGCCGCTCGGGCCGCCAGGGCGACCCGGGCTCCTCGCGCTTCTATCTGTCGCTCGACGATCCGCTCCTGCGCATCTTCGCCGGCGACCGCGTGCGCGCGATCATGGACCGCCTCAAGATGCCGGAAGGCGAACCGATCGAAGCCGGCATCGTGAGCCGCTCGATCGAATCGGCGCAGCGCAAGGTCGAGGCCCGCAACTTCGACGTCCGCAAGCAGCTGCTCGAATACGACGACGTCGCCAACGACCAGCGCAAGGTGATCTACACCCAGCGTAACGAACTACTGGAAGCGGCCGACATGTCCGAACTGATCACCAGCCTGCGCACCGGCGTGTTCACCGACGTGGTGCGCACCTACGTGCCGGCCGAGTCGGTGGAAGAGCAGTGGGACATCCCGTCGCTGGCGCGCGTGCTGAACGACGAATGGTCGCTGCCGGTGCCGCTGGCGCAGATGCTGGAGGACGAGCCGAACCTGAACGACGACGACATCCTCGAGCGCGTGCTGGCCGCCGCCGACGAGTCGTACAACAGCAAGGTCGGCATCGTCGGCAAGGAAGCCTTCGGCGGCTTCGAGCGCAACGTCATGCTGCAGAACATCGACACGCACTGGCGCGAACACCTGGCGGCGCTGGACCACCTGCGCCAGGGCATCCACCTGCGCGGCTACGCCCAGAAGAACCCGAAGCAGGAGTACAAGCGCGAAGCCTTCGAGCTGTTCGGCGCGATGCTGGACCAGATCAAGAACGAAGTGATCCGCACCGTCATGACGGTCCGCATCCAGACCCGCGAGGAAGTCGAGGCGGCCGAAGCGGCGATGCAGGCGGCCGCGGCGCACCTGGAGAACGTCAACTACCAGCACGCCGACTTCGACCCGACCGCCGCGCCGGAAGAACTGATGGCGCCGCAGGCCGTGACCGCGGACACCACCGCGGTGAGCGACGACCCGGCCACCACCTACATGGGCATGAAGGTCGGCCGCAACGATCCTTGCCCTTGCGGCAGCGGCAAGAAGTTCAAGGCTTGCCACGGCAAGCTGGCGTAAGCCGGTAGCAGATGCACGTCGTGCCGGGCATTGCCCGACCCGACTCCCCGCGCAGGCGGGGACCCAAGTTTGTATGCGTTCCTGTAACGCACGCAGAACTCGGGTCCCCGCCTTCGCGGGGACGACGTTTTTGCATGAACGATTACTGTGCCGTCGCCAGCCCCTTGCGCAGCCACGCGATCACCTCGTCGCTGATGCCCGAGCCCTTGCGCAGCATCGGCTGCTCCTCGGTCGCGCGGCGGAAGGCGGCGACGACGTCCGGATCGGTGCCGATCATGTCGTGGAACAGCGCCATCCATTGGCGTCCCAGCGCCAGGGAAGCCGGCTGGGTTGCGTCCGGGTCGGCGCGCATCTGTTCGCGTACCTGGCCGATCAGGACGGTCCATTCCTGGCCGCGGCTGGCATAGTGGCTGCGCATCCGGGCCAGCACGTCGGGCGCCAGGTAGCGGGCCCAGACTTCGTGCTTCACCGCGCCCATCGCCGCCATCATGTAGTCCATCAGCTCGGGCGGGATGCCCGCGGCTTCCTTTTCGCGCTGCGCCATGAGGTTCATGCGGGCGGCGAGTTCGGGGTCGCCGCCGGTGCCGCGCCCGAAGGCTTCCAGCCAGCGCCGCGCCAGTTCCTTGGCCGTGTCCGAATCCGGCGCCACCTGCGTGCGGATCAGCGCCATCGCTTCGTCGACCATCCCTTTGAATTGCGCCTTGATGGCCTCGTCCGTGTACATCGGAAGGCGCGCCAGTTCGTCCTGCGTGAAGTATTTTTCGATCATGCTCATCTGCTCCAGTGAGTGCAGCCAGGTGGACAGGTCCGGCTGGCGGCCGGCCGCCAGCTCGCCGTGCAGGCGCTGCAGCTGATCGCGCACGCGGGCCGCTTCCCGCAGTTGACGGTCGAGCGCGCGCAACTGGCGCTCGACCACGGCCAGCGGACTGCCTTCCGGACTGTCCAGGTAAAGGCCGATGTCGGCCAGGCCCATGCCGAACGAACGCAGGGCCTGTATCCGGTGCAGGCGCGCCACGTCGTCGCGGTCGTAGAGCCGGTAACCGGCATCGGAACGCGCGGAAGGCTGGAGCAGCCCGATGCTGTCGTAGTGATGCAGCGTGCGTACCGTGAGTCCGGCAAGCGCGGCGAGTTCTCCCACTTTCAGCATCGTGCAGCTCCTTTCTTCAGCGTAGCCTCAGTCTGGAGCCTGACGTGGCGTGAGGGTCAATAGGTTTCGGGACGCGCATGCCGGAAGCGCTTCTCCTCATGCCACAGGGTGACGAACAGGGTCATCGCCACCGGACCCACGAACAGCCCGATCAACCCCAGCGTCTCGACCCCGCCCAGGATCCCCAGCAGCACCGCCAGGAAGGGCAGCTTGGTGGCATTCCCGATGATGGCCGGGCGCACGAAGTGGTCGGCCACGAACAGCACCACGAAGCCCCAGGCGGCGATCGCGGCGGCGGCCGCCGGGTTGCCCTGGTAGAGCAGCAGCGCGCAGACGGCGCCGAAGGCCAGCGGCGCGCCGAAGGGGATGATGGCCAGCACGCCGGTGGCCGCGGCCCACAGCACCGCCGACGGCACGCCGGCGAACTGGTAGCCGATGCCCAGCAGGACGCCTTCGGCCAGGCCCACCAGCACCAGGCCGTTGACGGTGGCGCGCACCGCGGTCGGCACCTTCAGCGCATACAAAGTCCAGCGCTGGGCGCCGATCAGGTGGGCGCCGATGGCCGCCGTCTGGCCCTGCAGCGCATGGCCATCCTTGTAGAAGAAGAACAGGCAAAGGAAGGCGAAGGCGATGTCGATCAGGCGGTGCAGGGTGCCGCTGCCGACCCGCTTGAGCACCTCGCTGGCCGACTGCATGTGACCCACCGAGCCGTCGTGCAGCAGGTGGGCCAGGCCGTGCGGCTGGCCCAGCGTGGCCTGCCACCAGTTGTAGATGGCGTCGCCGGCCATCGGGATGCGCAGCAGCCAGGCCGGGGCCGCGAGGCCTTCGGTGTTGGCGCTGGCGACCAGCTGGGCCAGCGCCGGCGCCTGGTGCGCGGCCTGGGCGATGCCCAGCGCCAGCGGCGTGATGAAGGCCAGCGCGACGACGATGGTGGTCAGGGCCGCGGCCAGTATTTCGCGGTCCCCCAGCAGGCGCAGTGCGCGCCGGTACAGCGGCCAGGTGGCGATGCACAGGATCGCGGCCCACAGCAGCGGCAGTACGAAGCGCTGGGTCACGAACAGCGCGAACAGGATGATCGCCAGCGAAAAGCAGGCGCTCAGGACGCTGCGTTGGGTCTCGGTCATGGTTGCTTCCTCAGGGCGCCGGCACCGGCGAACGCGGACCGCCCGGGCTGCGCGTCACGCTCCAGTCGACCTGCAGCCCGATCGGTTTGCCGTCCTGCAGGGCAGGGATGTAGCGGCACTGGCCCAGCACGTCGAGCATGGTCCGGTCCCAGGCCGGGAACCGGCTGGCCGCGGTGACGCGCACGTTCGCCACCTTGCCGGTCTCGTCGACGCGCCAGGCGAAGCCCGCGTGCAGGGGCAGGTCCTGGGCGATCACTTCGTCCGGGAAGTCCGGCAGGCGGCAGCTGTCCTCGATGCGGCGCGCCTGCAGGGCGTTCGGCGGCAGGTTCGAGCGCTGTCCCGATGCCGGGGCAGCGGGTGCCGGCGCCGGCTTGGGCAGCGTCACTTCCTTGCCGTTGGCGGTCAGCCTGCCGTTGCGGAATTCGACGGTCGACACCAGCTCGTCGTTCTCGATGCGCGCATAGCCGCCGCCGACCAGCTTGCCGACGATGACGTCGGCGATGGTCTGGCCCATCTGGGCCGGCGGCATCGGGTTCGCGGCCGCGCCCTGCTGCCTGGCCTGGCGTTCGGCGACGACCCCGGCGATGTCGCGCACGATCGCGACCGGCACCCGGATCTCGAAGCGCGCCACGATCTTCTTCACCAGCGCCGTCACGTTCCGCAGGTCGGCTTCGACCGCGCCCTGCAGGCCCACGCGGCCGCGGATGCTGGCCTTGTTGCCGCGGTAGCGCGCGCTGATCTCGTCGATCTCCAGCGCCGAGCCGCGCAGGATCGCGGCCTTGCCGAGGGTCTGGAACATGGGCTTCATGGCGGCCAGCTGCTGCTCGGACGTCATCCCCTTCAGCTGCTGGCGCTGGCGCTCGCCGGCCGCCTGCAGCGCCACCATCGACGCGCGGTCGATGTTCACGATCCGCATGTCGACATGCAGGTCCTCGACCTGTTCGCCGGCCGCCGCGATGCTGGCCATGCGCTGCTGGAACTGCATGTCGAAGGTCTTCGGATGCTCGACGGTGCGCCAGTCCATGCGCCAGTCGTCGATGGTCAGGTCGGCGCCGGCGTTCGGCGTCCGCGGGGTCTCGCCGCGCAAGCGGCCGACGCGCAGTTGGCCATTGCCGAACCAGAGTTTGTCGCGGCTGCGCTGCTGGCGCCCGGACAGGCTGATGTTCTCCGCGCTCAGGCGGAACGCCGGGTCGCCGCCGGCCAGCGTGTTCCAGTGGCCCGAAAAGTCGACCGCCTTGCCGGCCTGGTCCATGTCGAGGTCGAGCAGGGCTTCGTCCCAGTCCACCCGCGCATCGTCCTTGCCGCTGTAGTGCAGCGGCTGCAGGCGCACGCGGTAGAGCAGGCGTCCCGGTTTGGCCGGCTGGCGTTCGACGACGATCGGGCGCTCGTTGCCGAACACGGCGCGCAGCTTGGCCGCGGTTTCCGGGGTATAGCGGACCGCCGCCATGCTGTCGAGCTGGACGTGCAGCGGCTGGCGTGCATCCTGGGCCAGCTGCAGTTCGCGCAGGGCCGATTGCAGGGCGTCGGCGACCGGGCCGGGGGCGGGCCTGGCCACGGGTGATGCAGCGTCGTTGGCAGCGGGCGCCTGGCCGGCGGCAACGGCGGGCGGCGATGGCAGGCCGGCCATCAAGGAAGCGGCCAGCAGCGAGGAAGTGAGCGCAGTTTTCACGGGACAGGGATTCGTTGTTATGTTTCTGATTATTAACTATTCGTCTTAAAAAGTCATTCACCCCGGCGCGGCGCTGCCCGGCGGCGGCTGGCGGTACAATAACGGATTCGTCAATCTTTCTTTTTTAGCGAAGAGAACACCATGGCCGTCAATTCCCCTCTGCCCGTCGCCAGTGAGCTGAAGCCCATCAACGGCATCGACATCGGCTTTGCCGAAGCCGGCATCAAGAAGCCGAACCGCAAGGACGTGCTGCTGATGAAACTCGCTGAAGGCGCCACCGTGTCCGGCGTGTTCACCAAGAACCGCTTCTGCGCCGCGCCGGTCCAGGTGAGCAAGGCCAACCTGGCGGCCGTGGCCAACGGCGGCAAGCCGATCCGCGCGCTGGTGGTCAACACCGGCAACGCCAACGCCGCCACCGGCGAGCAGGGCCTGCAAAGCGCCCGGACCACCTGCGAGGAAGTCGCGCGCCTGCTCGGCATCGACGCCCAGCAGGTGCTGCCGTTTTCCACCGGCGTGATCCTGGAACAGCTGCCGGTGCAGAAGATCGTCGCCGCGCTGCCGGCCGCCGTGTCGAACCTGAAGCAGGACAACTGGTTCAATGCGGCCGAAGCCATCATGACCACCGATACCCAGCCGAAGGCGGCGTCGGTCACCACCGCCATCGGCGGCCACGCCGTCACCTTCACCGGCATCAGCAAGGGCGCCGGCATGATCAAGCCGAACATGGCGACCATGCTGGGCTACGTGGCCTTCGACGCGAAAGTCGCCCAGCCGGTGCTGGACGAACTGGTGCGCTACGCCGCCGACCGTTCCTTCAACTGCATCACCATCGACGGCGACACCTCGACCAACGATTCCTTCATCCTGATGGCGACGGGCGCCGGCTCGCTGGTGGTCGACGCGGTCGACAGCCCGGACTACGTCGCCCTGCGCGACGCCGTCACCGGCATCGCGACCCACCTGGCGCAGCAGATCATCCGCGACGGCGAAGGCGCAACCAAGTTCATCACCGTCTCGGTGGAGCAGGGCCGCGACATGGACGAGTGCAAGAAGATCGCCTATTCGATCGCCCACTCGCCGCTGGTGAAGACCGCCTTCTTCGCTTCCGACCCGAACCTGGGCCGCATCCTGGCCGCGATCGGCTATGCGGGCGTCGACGACCTCGATACCGCCAAGCTGGACCTCTACCTGGACGACGTGCTGGTGGCGAAGGCCGGCGGCCGCAATCCGGCATACAAGGAAGAAGACGGCCAGCGCGTGATGAAGAAGGCCGAGATCCTGGTCCGTGTGGAGCTGGGCCGCGGCGACGCCAACGCCACCGTCTGGACCTGCGACCTGTCGCACGACTACGTCTCGATCAACGCCGACTACCGTTCGTAAGCGCAGCGCAGCATGAACCAGCTCGACCAGTTCCTGCACCGCGCCGAGAACCTGCTGGCCCGGCTGGAGGCGATGTTGCCCCCGGCCGTGCCGCGCGAGCCGGAGTGGGGGCGCAGCTTCGCCTTCCGCTGGCGCAAGCGGCCCGGCGCCAACGCGGGCACGGGTGGAAAATATCTGCAGCCGGTGCTGCACGCGTCCAGCATCGCGCTGGACGACCTGCAGCACATCAAGCGCCAGAAGGAACAGATCGAGCAGAACACACGCCAGTTCGTGCAGCGCCGTCCGGCCAACAACGTGCTGCTGACCGGCGCGCGCGGCACCGGCAAGTCTTCGCTGATCAAGGCCTGCCTGAACGGCTTTGCGAGCCAGGGCCTGCGCCTGATCGAGGTCGACAAGGCCGACCTGGCCGACCTGCCGGACATCGTCGACCTGGTGGCTGGGCGGCCCGAGCGCTTCGTGATCTTTTGCGACGACCTCAGTTTCGAAGAGGGCGAAGCCGGCTACAAGGCGCTGAAGGTGGCGCTGGACGGCAGCATCACGGCGCAGTCGGACAATGTGCTGATCTACGCGACCTCGAACCGGCGCCACCTGATGCCGGAAAAGATGTCGGACAACGCCGGCGCCAGCCACGGCGACGACGGCGACCTGCATCCCGGCGAGACGGTCGAGGAAAAGATCTCGCTGTCCGAGCGCTTCGGGCTGTGGCTGTCCTTCTACCCGTTCAGGCAGGACGATTACCTGGACATCGTCGCGCACTGGCTGCACAGCTTCGGCTGCACGCCGCAGCAGGTCGAAGCGGCGCGCGCGGAGGCGCTGCGCTGGGCGCTGGGACGCGGCTCGCGTTCGGGCCGGGTGGCCTGGCAGTTCGCCAAGGATTATGCGGGCAAGCTGCCGCCCGCGCCGGAACAGGAACAAGTGAATGTCTGAAGTAAACAAGCCGGTCGACGTCGCGGTCGGCGTCCTGATGCGCGAAAACGGCGACGTGCTGCTGGGCCAGCGCCCCGAAGGCAAGCCCTATGCCGGCTTCTGGGAATTCCCGGGCGGGAAAGTGGAGCAGGGCGAGGACATCTTCCACGCGCTGCAGCGCGAATTCGTCGAGGAACTGGGCGTGCAGATCGTCAGCGCCGATCCCTGGTGCTGCGTCGAACACGTCTACGAACACGCCCACGTGCGCCTGTACTTCTACATCAGCCGCGAGTGGATCGGTGAGCCGCAAAGCCTGGAGGGGCAAGCCTTCGCGTGGCAGGGCGGCTATTCCGTCAGCCCGCTGCTGCCGGCCACGATTCCGCTGCTGGAATGGCTCGACAAGCTGCGTTGGGCAACGCGGGATTGAATCCGCGTCCTCGTGCGTCGGGCAATTGATGCGCATGCCGCAAGAATCGTCCTGATAATTGCAATTATCAAATCAGTTTTCCTGGTCCATCATTGCCGTACTGATCGAACGTGCACACCAGGAGAATCCGATGCGACCACGACACCTGAAACACAAGGCCGGCGCGGCGCTCGCCGCTTTCGCGCTGGCAGCCAGCGCCGCGGCCCACGCCGCCGACGTCCACGTCGTCAGCTCGGGCGGTTTCGCCCAGGCCTACAAGGACCTTTCCGGTCCCTTCGAGCGCGCCAGCGGCGACCATCTGGTGTCCGGATGGGGGCCGTCGATGGGCACCACCAGGAACGCGATCCCGGCGCGCCTGGCGCGCGACGAGCACATCGACGTCGTCATCATGGTCGGCGACGCGCTCGACAAGCTGATGGCCGAGGGCCGCCTCGAACCTGGCAGCAAGGTGGTGCTCGCCGATTCTCCGATTGCCTGCGCGGTCCGGCACGGCGCGCCGAAGCCGGACATCTCGACCGTCGACGGCCTGCGCAAGGCATTCCTGGAGGCGCGGCACGTGGCCTATTCGGACAGCGCGAGCGGCGAATACATCCGTCGCGAACTGATGGACAAGCTCGGCATCAAGCAGCAGATGGAAGGCAAGGCGGCGCAGATTCCGGCCACGCCGGTGGGCGAGATCCTCGCCCATGGGGAAGCCGACTTCGGCTGCCAGCAGCAAAGCGAGCTGAAACCGGTGCCGGGGATCGACATCGTCGGCCTGCTGCCGTCGGCAGTGCAGCACCAGACCCAGTTCTCGGGCGCCCTGGTGCGCGGCGCCAGGCATGCGGACGAGGGCCGCAAGCTGCTGCGCTTCCTGGCCGCCCCGGCCAGCGCGGAGGCCATCGAGGCGACCGGCCTGCAAGCGGCCGGCGCCGCGCGCTGACTGAACAGGCGCGGGCCTTCAGCCTTTGGCCTGGCGCGCCAGATGCTCCGGATACCGCGCACCCTGCACCGTGATCCTGCTGGCTGCCGCATCGATGCCGGCCAGGTCCTCGGCCGTCAGATGCAGGGCGGCGGCGCCCAGGTTCTCGTCCAGCCGCTGCAGCCTGGTGGTGCCCGGAATCGGGACGATCCACGGCTTTTGCGCCAGCAGCCAGGCCAGCGCCACCTGGGCCGGGGTTGCGCCTTTCGCTTGCGCCACCTGGCCCAGCAGATCGACCAGCGCCTGGTTGGCCTTGCGTGCTTCCGGCGTGAAGCGCGGCAGGCTCATGCGGAAGTCATTGCTGTCGAACCGGGTGGTCTCGTCCATCTTCCCGGTCAGGAAGCCGCGGCCCAGCGGGCTGAAAGGCACGAAGCCGATGCCGAGTTCTTCGAGCAGCGGCAGGATCTCCTGCTCGGGCTCGCGCGTCCACAGCGAGTATTCGCTCTGCAGCGCGGTCACCGGCTGTACGGCGTGCGCGCGGCGGATGGTGTCGGCGCCGGCTTCGGACAGGCCGAAGTGCTTCACCTTGCCTTCCCAGATCAGCTCGCCGACCGTGCCGGCCACGTCTTCGATCGGCACGTTCGGATCGACGCGGTGCTGGTAGAGCAGGTCGATGCGGTCCGTTTTCAGGCGCTTGAGCGAGGCCTCGGTGACTTCGCGGATGTGCGCCGGGCGGCTGTCCAGCCCACTCCAGCGCGCGCCGCCGTTGGGGTCGGGCGCGAAGCCGAACTTGGTGGCGATCACGATCCGGTCGCGCAGCGGCGCCAGGGCCTCGCCGACCAGCTCTTCGTTGTTGAACGGACCGTAGACTTCGGCGGTGTCGAAAAAGGTCACGCCGCGCTCGACCGCGCTGCGCAGCAGTTGGATCATCGCCTGCCGGTCGGGCGCCTGGCCGTAGGCGTGGGTCATGCCCATGCAGCCCAGGCCGAGGGCCGAGACTTCCAGGCTTCCTAGTGTGCGTTTCTGCATCGCTCGCTCCTGACAAGGTGAACGATGACTATAACAGTCCGTCCACACCTGTGCAGGCAGCGATGCCGGGCGAGGCTTGCCGGCTTAGCGGTCGTCCAAGGGATCGTCCTGGGCATCGCCGGGCGTGGCGCCCGGGATCGCGTACTTTTCCTCGGCCCAGGCGCCGAGGTCGATTTGCTTGCAGCGTTCGGAGCAGAAAGGACGGAACTTGTTCGCAGGCGTCCATTCCACTTTTTTGCCGCAGGTGGGGCAGGCAACGACAGTCATGACAGATTCAGAAATTGCAGAGGGTGAGCTCGAATGGTACATCGTCTTCGAGGGGCTTGGGTTTCAGGTCCCCGCCCTGGCTCGTGAAACGTACCCACAGCATGTATTTGTTGGCCGAGATTTCGGGAATCGCGCCCAGGTTCTCGTCGATGGACAGGCGCAGCATCTGGTAGACCTTCCCCTGCAGCATCTGCTGGTAGCTGCCGGCCACGGCGATCATCTTGACCGGGCCGCCGGAATCGCGCAGCAGGCGCAAGACCAAGGCCAGCGCGTCGAACAGCGGAGCCAGCGGCGCGAACCAGGCGGCGATGTCGGCATGGCGCTGCGCGGCGGAGCGGTGCTGCCAGGCGTAGTAGGAGGGCAGGTCGAATTCGCAGGCGCCGCCCGGCATCACGGTACGGCCGCGGATGCTCATCAGCCATTCGTTGTCGCGCACGTTCTGGCCGGTCTTGCCCTGGGCCTTGGCGAGGGCATTGCTGACCGTGTCGAGCTCGGCGAGCACGGCGTCCAGCATCTCGGTGGCGACGGCGGGGTTGCTGCGGTAGCCCAGCAGGCTTTGCTTCTGGCGTTCCAGTTCCTGCAGCAGGTCGGACTTGAGATCGGCGCGGCCTGCCACTTCCAGCATGTCGAAGATCGTCGCGAGCGCGACGTGGTGCTGCAGAGGATGCTCCTGGTTCACAAAGAACTTGAATTTCTCGTACAGGTCCTCGAGCCGCAACAACGTGCGAATCCGCTCGTTGAATGGGTATTCGTAGACGATCAAAGTGGCATTCCTCTCGGCGTGGGCTGGCGCGACCACGTGATTCTGAACCATGATGGGCAAAATTACAAACGCTCGTTCGGCAGGCCGGCCAATCTTGCCGCTTCGTCAAGATAAAAGGCGTGCAGGCGTTCCACCTGTGGCAACAAGGCGTCCAGGCCGTCGTCGTTGAGGATGATGTCGTCGGCAGCAAGCCGGCGTTCGGCGCGCGAGACCTGGGCCGCCATGATGGCGCGCACCTGGGCTTCCGGCAGATTGTTACGCGCCATGACGCGCGCCACCTGCACCTCTTCCGGACAGTCGATCGCCAGCACCCGCGCCACGCGCCCGCGCCAGGTGCCGGACTCGATCAGCAGCGGCACCACAAAGATCACGTAAGGGCCGGTGGCCAGCAAGGCCGCCGCGGCCGTGGCTTCGCGGATGCGCGGGTGCAGGATGGCCTCCAGGCGGGTGCGCGCGCCGGGGTCGGCAAACACCAGTGCGCGCATCTTCGCGCGGTCCATGGCGCCGTCGGGGGCGGCGAAGTCCGCGCCGAATTCGGCGACCAGCGCCGGCATCGCGGCGCCACCCGGGGCGGTCAGGGCATGGGCGATCTGGTCGGTGTCGATGACCGAGGCGCCGCGGGCGGCGAACAGGTCGGCGACGGTGGTCTTGCCGCAGCCGATGCCGCCGGTCAGGCCGACGCTGAAGCGGGTGAAATCCGGGCTATCCATGGGAGGCCATTCAAGGCTGCGCCAGCCCCATCGCCAGGCGCGTCAGTTCGGGTCCGTAGAATAGGGCGATCATACCAGCGCCGGCCAGGTAGGGGCCGAACGGGATGTGCTGGCCCTTCTTGGTCAGGCCGACCACGATCATGGCAATGCCGGCGACGGCGCCGACCAAGGAGGACAGGATGATGATCGGCAGCAGCATCTTCCAGCCGAACCAGGCGCCCAGCGCGGCCAGCAGCTTGAAGTCGCCTTCGCCCATGCCGATCTGGCCGCGCACCAATTGGTACAGGCGCGCCACGGTCCACAGGACCATATAGCCGGCGGCGGCGCCGATCACCGCCTCGCGCAGCGGCACGAAGTTGCCGTCCAGGTTGATGAGCAGGCCCAGCCACAGCAGCGGATAGGTGAGGTCGTCCGGCAGCTCCTTGTGGTCGACGTCGATCAGCGTCATCGAGATCAGCAGGTAGGCGAAGACCAGCGACGCCAGGCCCACCCAGCCGCTGCCGAAATGCCAGACCAGCAGCCCGGACAGGATGCCGCTGACGGTTTCGACGATCGGGTAACGGGCCGAGATCGGTGCCTTGCACTTGCTGCACTTGCCGCGCAGCGCCAGCCAGCTGATGACCGGGATGTTTTCCAGCGCCGTGATCTGGTGGCCGCAATGCGGGCAGGCGGAGCGCGGCACCATCAGGTTGTAGCGCTCCGGGAAGGGCAGCGGCTTGCCCTCCTTGTCGGCGATGTAGTTGTCGATCTCGCGCTGGCGCATGATCGGCAGGCGGTGCACGACCACGTTCAGGAAGCTGCCGATCAGCAGGCCGAAGATGGCGGCGGCGATGGCCGGGATCAGGCTGGCGGCGGGGGCGAAGAGGAGGGTGTCCGGTTGCATGGGCAGGCGAAGAATGGTTGATTTCCGTGAATCAACCTATTCTAGGGTGTTTTGCCTGCTTTGGGCACTAGCGATCCGGCTCAATGGCCCTTTGGTCCACCTTGCCGGTCGAGCCAGCGCGCGAAATACCCGCCGACCCGCAGGTCGCCGTCGTGGCTGAGGTGGTTGTTGTCGCGGTACATCAGGCGGCCGCCGATCATCGCGCGGCACGCGCGTTCGTCGCACAGGGCGTCGGAAGCGCGGAACCATGCGATCGCGGGGAATTCGCGCTCGAGCTGCCGGCGCACCTGCTCGTGGCCGGCGATTTCCTGGTCCCAGGCGGCGCGCGGGATGGCGCAGGGCGTGGTGGTGGCCGAGGAGGCGACGCCGGCGCGCTTGATGCAGGTGCGCGGATCGAAAGGCAGGATCGGGACGTCTTCCATCACGATCACGCGCTTGCCGGCGGCGAGGAGGCGGCGGTAGGTCTCGCGCGCGGCGTCGACGGCCACTTCGCCGCCCGGCCCCAGGAACAGCTTCAGGTGGGCCGAGAACACGACCGTCTTCACCGAGGGCGTGTTCAGCGCCAGCTCGAGCATGGGCTGGGTCGCCTTCTGGTAGGGATCGTCGCCGGCCGGCAGGCCCCAGTAGGGATGGCGGGTGCCGAGATACAGCAGGTTCTCGCCCTTGCTCTTGTAGTAGGCGGTGAGGCCGGCGGCGACGTGGAAGCCGTGGCTGTCGCCGAGCAGCACCACGGTCGGATCGCGGTCCGGCCAGGCGAGCATGCAGTATTCGTAGTCCGAGGCGAAGCCGTAGCGCTGCTTGCAGGCGGCGGCGTTGGCCTTGTCTTCGACGATCAGCAAGGCCTTCTGGTTGGCCAGGTTGTCCTGGATCGCCGCACGCTGGGGCAGACCCTCGTTCTGGTACAGCCAGGCGCCGGCCAGGCCGGTGCCCGCCATCAGCGCGCACAGCAGGGCCACCGCCAGGCGGGCGCTGCGCCCCTTCAGGCGGCGCAGCGGACGTTCCAGCACCTGCCAGGACAGCCATGCCAGCACCACCGACGCCAGCAGCGCGAAAACGCGGATGCGCGGCGCCGGCAGGTGGCCCTCGACGATCTGGGCGAAGGACAGCAGCGGCCAGTGCCACAGGTAGAGCGGATAGCTGATCAGGCCGATCGCGACCATGACCCGGCTGCCCAGCACCACCCGGTTGAACCAGGCGCGCGGGCCGGCGCCGATCAGCAGCATGGCCGCCAGGACCGGCGCCAGCGCGCGCCAGCCGGGGAAGTGGGCCGGCGTGATCGAGGCCAGGCCGGCGCCCAGCAGCAGCACGGCGGCGAAGGCGGCGGTGTTCTGCCTTGCCCCGGCCGATGCCGGCGCTGCCCGTCCGTGGGCCGCGCAGGCCAGCAGCACGCCGCCCAGCAGCTCCCAGGCGCGGCTGAGCGGCGAATAGAAGGTGGCCGTGGCGTGGCGGTCGATGCCGGCCGCGTTCAGCGCGAACGACAGCACGGCCAGCATCGCCGTCACGGCCAGCAGGTTGGCGCGCCGGCGCCAGGCCAGCGCCAGCACCGCCGGCCAGACGATGTAGAACTGTTCCTCGATCCCCAGCGACCACAGGTGCAGCAGCGGCTTGGTATCGGCGCTGGTGTCGAAGTAGCCGACCTGGGCCCAGTAGAAGAAATTGGCGGCGAAGCTGGCGCCGCCGCCCACGTGCTTGCCCAGCTGGCCGTATTCGTCGGGGAACAGGGCGACCCAGCCGAAGGCGAGACAGGCGAGCATGACCGCCAGCAGCGAAGGGAAGATGCGCTTGACGCGGCGCGCGTAGAAAGCGGCGATGCTGAACTGGCGCTGCTGCAGTTCGCGCAGCAGGATGCTGGAAATCAGGTAGCCGGAAATGACGAAGAAGACATCGACGCCGATGAAGCCGCCCGGCAGCAGGTTCGGGAAGGCGTGGTACAGGACCACGGCCAGGACCGCGACTGCGCGCAGGCCGTCGATGTCCCGGCGGTAGGGCAGGTGGGTGGCGGCGGCGGGCGCGGCGGGGCCCGTGGCCGGCAAATCCGGTGTCGCGATCTTCAAGATGACATTACTAAAGGATTAATTGTTTCCTATTTTCATCTATCAGGATCGCGAGCACAAGGTCAACCTGCCTTGGCCCCCGCGAAATGGGCTTCGATTTCTTCCAGCGTCTTGCCACGCGTTTCGGGCAGCAGGAAGGCGGCGGCCAGGAAGTAGACCACCGAGCATGCCGCGCCAAAGAAGAATACCGCCGAATAGCCGTGCCGGCCGACGATCGGCAGGAACAGGGCCGCGAAGGCGGTCGAGACGAACTGGTTGACGAGCAGCGCGATGCTCATGCCGTTCGAGCGGATCCGGGTCGGCATCAGCTCGGACAGGGCCAGCCACACGCACACCCCCGGGCCGACCGCGAAGCTGGCGACGAACACGGCGATCGCCAGCGCCACCTGCCAGCCGCGCTCGGGCGGCGGCAGGGCGCCGAGACGTGCGCTTTCGATGACCAGCGGCGCGCCGCCGGCTGCGGCAGGATCGGGGAAAGGATTCAGGTGCAGGCGCCGAAACGCCTTGCCCAGCACGCTGTCCGGCTGCACGGCGTCGGCGCGGCGCGCCTGCAGCAGCGGCAGGGCGGGATCGTCGCTGCGCAAGGTTTGCACGTTCGTGAAAGGGCCGTAGGCATAGGCCACGGTCAGCACCTGGGCGCCGCCATCCGGCGCCGCGCCGAGGCGCCGCAGGGTGGCGGCATCCAGGCGCAGGGCCAGGCTGTCGCCCGCCGCCATGGCGGCCACCGCCGCGCCGACGTCGCGCTGGCGCGACTCGGTGTCGTGGAACAGCAAGCCGGCGGCCAGCGAGGCGACCACAATGCCGGCGCTGCCCAGCATCAGCAGCGATTTCCTGCCCAGGCGGTCGACCAGGAATACCGCCAGCATCGTCATCAGGGCATTGACCAGCTTGAGCATGACGTCGGCGGCGTTCGCGGTGGCGCCGGGCAGGCCGGCGCGATCGAGGATGTTGACCACGTAGGCCAGTATCGAATTGATGCCGGTGGCCTGGGTGCAGGCCAGGATCAGGCAGGCCAGCAGGAAGGGAAAGACGTAGCGGCGCGAAAGCAGCGAATCGGCCGCGCTGCGCGCCATCGGCAGGCGCCGCATGTCGGCCAGTTCCTGTTCCGCCTCGGCCGGATCGCGGGTGCGCAGCAACGCCGCGCGGGCCGCGTCCAGCCGGCCGCGCCGCGCCAGCCAGCGCGGCGACTCGGCCAGCAGCACGCAGCCGGCGGTGAACACCACGCCGGGCGCGAGGCACATCCAGAAGATCGCGCGCCAGGCACGGTCTTTCGCGCTCAGCACCGCCGCCGCGCGCAGCTGTTCCGGCAGCGCCGCCGCGGCCTGGGCCGCCGTTTCCACACTGCGCGCCTGTACCAGTCCGATCACCGCGGCCGCCACCAGGCCCACCGTCAGCAGCAGCTGGAACAGGGCCGCCCCGCGCCCGCGCTGGCGCGCATGCAGGCATTCGGCCAGGTAGAGCGGCACGATCACGCCGATCAGGCCGCCGCTCACGCCTTGCAGCAGGCGCCCGAGCAGCAGCGGCAGGTAGCCATCGGCCAGCGCGATCATCGGAATGCTGGCCACGAACAGCGCGCCGGACAGGGCCATGGCCGCGCGCCGCCCGACCAGGTCCGCCAGCGCCCCGGCAAACAGCGAGGACAGCACGGAGCCGAGCAGTACCGCGGCCACGATGAAGCTCAGCTCCTGGGCGCCCAGCTTCCAGGCCAGCGAGGCGGTCGATTCCAGGTAGGGCAGGGCGCCGGCGATGATGCCGACGTCGATCCCGTACAGCAGGCCGCCCATGCCGGCGATGAACAGCAGATAAGCGGTCGAGCGGGCGGGGGTGGCGGAAAGCAGGGGTGGCATCGTGGCTCCGTTAGGTGAATTCGATGGCTTCGCCTTCGACGAAAACGGCCAGCGGCCGCAGCGCGTCGTCGAGCACGACGAGATCGGCCCAGGCGCCGGGCGCCAGGCGGCCGCGCGCTGTTTCGCCGAGGTAGTCGGCCGGGAAGCGCGACAGCCGGTTGCTGGCGTCGGCCAGGTCGAGGCCGATGGCGACGAAATTGCGCAGCGCCTGGTCCATGGTCAGGGCGCTGCCGGCCAGCGAGCCGCTGCCCAGCCGCACGCAGCCCTGGCACTTGAACACGCGCTGGCTGCCGAGGGCGTATTCGCCGTCCGGCATGCCGGTGGCCGAGGTGGCGTCGGTCACGCCGTACAGGCGCGGGATCGCGCGCATGGCCGCGCGCAGGGCGCCGGGCGCCACATGCTGCAGGTCGGGGATGACTTCGGCGTATTCGGCATGCGCGAGCGCGGCGCCGGCCATGCCGGGTTCGCGGTGGTGCAGGGCGCTCATGCCGTTGAACAGGTGGGTAAAGCCGGCCGCGCCGGCCGCCAGGGCCGCGCGTCCGTCTTCGTAGCTGCCGGCGCTGTGGCCCAGCTGGACCCGGATGCCGAGCGCCGCCAGCTGCGGGATCAAAGCCAGGTGGCCGTCGATCTCGGGCGCCAGCGTCAGCACGCGGATCGGGGCGATCGCATGCAGCGCGCGCACCAGTTCGAGGCTGGCGGTCATGACGTCGGGCGGCTGGGCGCCCAGGCGCGCCGGATTGATGAAGGGACCTTCCAGGTGCACGCCCAGCAGGCGCGCGCCGCCGGCGGGACGGTCGGCGATGGCGCCGGCCAGCCCGAGCAGCGCCTGGCGGATCGCGCTCTCGCGGGCCGTCATCGTGGTGCCGAGCATGGCGGTGGTGCCGTGGCGCGCGTGGTGGCGCGCAACCGTGGCGCCGGCGTCGCCGCCCTGCATGATGTCGACGCCGCCGGCGCCGTGCACGTGCAGGTCGATGAAACCGGGCAGGATCCACGGTCCGCCCGCGGCGGCAGCATCCTCGCTGATCTGTTCGATACGTTCGCCGAATCGGATACTGCCTGCGATCCAGCCGTCGGGTGTGAGGATTCTGCCGTGGAGCACGCTCTATTCCGCGATATGCAAGTCGATGCCCAGCTTGAGCAGCCCTTCGCGGTACTCTGGGCTGATGCCGGCATCGGTGATGATGGTATGGATCCGGTCCAGCTGCGCGATGCGGTGCAGGCTGACCCGGCCGAACTTGGAACTGTCGGTCAGGACGATGATGCGTTTGGCGCGCTCCACCATCATGCGGTTCAGGCTGGCCTCCGCTTCATGGTGGGTGGTGACGCCGAATTGCAGGTCGAGGCCATCCACGCCGAGGAACAGCTTGTCGAAGTTGTAGACCTGCAGGCAGGCTTCGGCCTGGCTGCCCTGGAAGGACAGCGACTGCTTGCGCAGCAGACCGCCGGTCAGGATCAGGTCGACGCCGGGCGCATCGGCCAGCTCCCAGGCGATGTTCAGGCCGTTCGTGGCGACCGTGATGCCGCTCGCATCGACGAGATTGCGGGCCAGCGAGATGGTGGTGGTGCCGGAATCGATCACGATGTTGTCGCCGGCTTCCACCAGCGAAGCCGCGAAGGCGCCGATGCGCTCCTTCTGCTCGTGGTAGAGGGCGTCCTTCTGGCGCATGGTCTGCTCGGGCGGCGGCACCCGCGTCAGCACCGCGCCGCCGTGGCTGCGCGTGACCAGGCCCTGGCTCCCGAGCGCGGACAGGTCGTGGCGGATGGTCACCGCCGACACCCCGAGCTGCTCCACCAGTTCGGTCACCTGGACGGCGCCCTGGCGGGCAAGCAGTTGCAGGATCGTTTCGCGGCGCTGGCTGGTATTTCGCATGGTCTCGGTCTCGGCTCGTCGGGCGTTGGAAAGGTGCCGAGCTTAACAGATAGCGGCGGCCTTGCCGACTGCCGCCATGTTGCGGCTGCAGGCGCGCGCATACTGGGCCAGCACCAGGCCGATGCGGTGTTCCACCAGGGCTTGCGGCTCGTTCGCCAAGCGGCCCTGCAGCACGTCCAGGTACTGGTCCGGCAGGTACTGGCTGAGCAGCGGCAGGGGAATCCCGCGTTGGCGCAGGTTGGCGAACAGGCGTTCCAGCGCCGCCGTCACCGGCGCCTCGCCCCAGTAGTAGCGGCAACGGTCGCTGAGGGCATAGCGGCGCAGCAGTCGCTGCTCCTCGCTGCTGCCGTGGTAGTGCTTGCGCCAGTGGTCCGGCTTGTTCAGCATGACCTGGTCGAGCACCTGCATCAGGCGCGAGGCGTCGGCGGCCGGCACCAGCTCGTCCTCGATGCTGGACAGCGCCAGCAGGCCTTCGCGCATGGCGAACGTGGCGGCCGGACCCACCTTCAGGATCGCGAAGTGGTCGCGCACCATCTGGTGCAGGGCGAGCTCGCGCTGGTAGTCGGTCGAGTGGGCCTCGAACACCAGGCCGGGCTGGCCGGCGATGAAGCCGGACAGCGCCGCCGCCGGCGCCGGGTCGTAGTGCTGGACGCTGCTGTGGTCGAAGTCGACGCCGGGTTGCACCACCATCGCGATCACGCGCTTCCAGGCGCCGTGCAGTCCGGCGTCGAGGAAGGCGCGGCAGTGCACGGACAGGGTGCGGCGTGCGGCGTCGGGCGTGGTCGGGGCGCCGGCGTCGTGCAGGTTGGCTTCACCGCCGGGAACCGGCACCTCGGTGCCGATCACATAGACCGGCGGCGCATGGCCCGCAGCGCTTGCCGCGGCATCGGCGATGGCGGCCAGGCGCGCCGAGCGCCCGGCCACCGTCTCGTCCGGCAGGCGCGCCGGATCGTCGGCGCAGCGCATGCTGCAGTCGAGGTGGATCTTGTGGAAGCCGGCGGCGGCGTAGTCGGCCACCAGCGTCTCGGCATGCAGCATGGCGGTGGCCGCGTCCAGGTGCTGCCAGGCGTTCGGGCCGAGATGGTCGCCGCCCAGCACCAGGCGCTGCGCCGGGAAGCCGCGTTCGCTGGCCAGGGCCAGGACATAGTCGCGGTACACCGCGGGCGTCATGCCAGTGTAGCCGCCAAACTGGTCGACCTGGTTGGAGGTCGCTTCGACCAGCAGCGACGTATCGTGGTCGAGCGCCACGCGCATGGCGGCCGCCAGCACCATCGGATGGCTGCAGCAGACGCTGTACAGGCCCTGCGGCTCGCCGCGCCGGTGCGCCTTGACGATCTCCTGGACGGGGGAACTCTGGTTCATGGCGTGGCCTTGTCGTTCAATTGTTGGCGGATCAGCAGCGCCGCGCCGCGCACGCCGCCGGCATCGCCGAAGCGCGGCGGCAGAATGGGCGGCGGATGGGCGCCGGCGAACAGGTGCCTTTGCAGCGCCTCGGGCAGGTCGCGGTACAGGTGCGGCAGGTTCGACAGGCCGCCGCCCAGCACGATCGCATGCGGGTCCAGGCCGAGCACGACGCAGGCCAGGCCGTGCGCCAGCAGGTCGAGGTGGGCGGCGGCCTGTCGAACCTGCCGCACCTGTACCGCGACCTGCCCGAGGCGCTGCAAAGGCACCTGTTCGCCGGCGCCC
>CAJYXO010000206.1 GCA_913778765.1 uncultured Massilia sp.
CGCGCCTGCTGCTGCCACTGGACCCAGCGTGACCACCGCCCTGCTCGCCGACGACGAACCGCATCTGCTCAGCTACCTCGAAGAGCAGCTCGCCATCGCCTGGCCGGCGCTGAAAGTGATCGGCCGCGCGCCGAATGGCATCGAGGCCCTGCGCCTGATCGACGAACTCGCGCCCGACGTGGTCTTCCTCGACATCCAGATGCCCGGCCTGAATGGCCTCGACCTGGCGCGACGGCTGTGCGCAGGGGACCAGGCGCCGCGCGTGGTGTTCACGACGGCGCACGAGCAGTACGCGCTGCAGGCCTTCGACAGCGAAGCCTTCGACTACCTGCTCAAGCCGGTACGCCTGGCGCGTTTGCAGCGCACGGTGGCGCGGTTGCAGGAAGCGCTGGCTTCACCGGCGCCGGCATCGACGGCATTGCCGGACAGCGCCTCGCAACTGGCCGCGATGCTGCGCCAGCTCGGCGTGCCCGTACCCGGCGCGCCAGTGGACGCCGCGCCCGTCCCGGTCGCTGCACCGCTGCAGTGGATCCGCGCGGCCCAGGGCCAGGAAACGCGCCTGATCGCGGTCGACGAAGTCGTCTACTTCCAGAGCAACGACAAGTACACCAGCGTCTTCATCGCCGACGGCGAACACCTGATCCGCACCCCGCTGCGCCAGCTGCGCGACCAGCTCGACGCGCAGCAGTTCTGGCAGATCCACCGCGGCGTGATCGTCGCCGCCCGCCACGTGGCCGGCACCCGCACCGACTTCCGCGGCCGCCTGCTGGTCAAGCTCAAGGGGCGCAAGGAGGAGCTGGTGGTGAGCCGGAACTATGTGGATTTGTTCAGGCAGATGTAGGCGCTTCGAACGCCCCCAGATAATCCAGCTTCCCGATCTTCACCCCCTGGTTGCGCAGGATGTCGTAAGCCGTCACCACGTGAAAATAAAAATTCGGCAGCGCGAAGGTCAGCAGGTAGCTCTCGCCCGTGAAGTCGGCGCCGAAGCTGCCGAACTTCAGCGTCACTTCGCGCGCCGCGCCGGCATCGAGCTGCGCCGCGTCGACGCTTTGCAGGTAGGCGATGGTGTTCGCGATCCGTTCCTGCAATTGGCCGAAGCTGGTCTCGTCGTCGGCAAACCTGGGCGCCTCGCCGCCGCCGATGCGCTGGGCCGCGAATTTTGCGGTGTCGCTGGCGCGCTGGATCTGGGCGGTCAGCGGCAGCATGTCCTCGGCCAGGCGCGCGCCGAGCAGCGCGTCGGGCGCGATGCCCGCTTGCGCCGCGTGCTCTTCGCCCTTCTTCAACAGCGTGGACAGGATGCGCAGGCCGCGCACGAAGGCGGGTACCGATACGGTGGACATCGACAGGGACATGGAACCTCCTCGTTGTAAGTGTCGGAAAAGTCTAGCAGTTCCCGTTCCCGGCCGTGCGGTCTGACCAATTTCCAACAATAATCTAAAAAATTGGCGAGACGATTGAATTGGCCCAACCAATTAAATGTCCCCGTGATAATATTTTCTGGCGTCATCCGACGTCCAGCAGCGACACATCACCGGGACACACAATGAAAAAAACGATCATGGAGACCCTGGTACTGGCGGCCCTCGCCACCGGCCAGGCTTATGCAACACCCATTTCCCTCGATAACGCGACCGTCACCGCCACCTACCAGGGCGCGGCCGACGGCATCCTCGGTCTCGACCATGGCTTCCAGGCTGAAGCCGGCAGCAATTCCAGCAAGGTCCACGAACCGGGCGCCGGGGTCGAGTTCATCACCGGCGACTTCCTGTTCGCCTTCGACTTCGCAGCGGACGGCCTGCTGACCGTCTACAACAACATGCCGCTGCCCGAACGCGCCCCCGGCGACCCGGGCTACCGCTTCACCTTCGACTTCGGCAGCACGCTCGCCGCGCCGATCGGCAGTTTCACCCTCCTTGACGGCAGCATGGTCAGCGGCACGCCCGGCCTGTCGGTGCTGGATGGTCATACGGTCGCGCTGGACCTGAGCGCCCTCACCTGGAACGGCGACTTCGCCACCCTGAGCGCGCAGATCGGCGCGGCGGATACGGGCAGCGGCGACGTGCCGGAACCGGCCAGCGTCGCGCTGATGATGCTGGGCGCGGCGGGCCTCGCCGCGGCGTCGAGGAGAGCGCGATGAGCCGGCCGAATCCGAAACCAGCGCTGGCCGTGCTCACGGCCATCATCGCCGCCTCTGCCGGCGTGCACGGCGCCGGCGTCGACGCGGCCCGCGCCACCGCGCCGCTCGACGGCTGGGCGAGCCAGGCCGGCGGCACCAGCGGCGGCGCGAGCGCCGTCACCGAACAGGTCTACACGGTCGCCAACCGCGCGCAGCTGCTGGCCGCGATCGCCAACGGCGGCACGGCCCCGAAGATCATCAAGCTGACCGGCACCATCGACATGACCGAAGGCCGGCCCTATACCTCGACCTCGGACCAGTCGGCGCGCGGCGCCATCCGCCTGAAGAGCAATACCACCCTGATCGGCGATGGCGCGAATGCCGGCCTGGTGAACGGCCACATCCTGCTGTCCAGCGTCTCGCAGGTCATCATCCGCAACCTGAAGATCGTGAACCCCTGCGACGTCGAACCGGTGTGGGATCCGACGGACGGGTCGACCGGCAACTGGAACGCGGCCTACGATGCGATCGGCATCTCGGGATCGGACCACATCTGGATCGACCACAACTCCTTCACCGATGCGCCGGTGACGGATGATTTTGCGCCCATCGAGAACGGCCACGTCAAGCAGTGCCACGACGGCGCGGTCGACATCGGCAGCGCCTCGGACTACGTGACGGTGTCGTACAACGTCTTCGGTGAGCACGACAAGAACAACCTGGTCGGCTCGAGCAGTTCGGCGACCGGCGACGAAGGCAAGCTGCGCGTCACCTTCTCCAACAACGTGTTCCGCGCCATCCAGTCGCGCGCGCCGCGGGTGCGCTTCGGCCAGGTCCACCTTTTCAACAACTACTACACGGGCAGTAAATCCGCTTCGGTCTACAAGAACAGCTACAGCATCGGACCGGGCACGAATGCGAAGGTCCTGTCGAATACGAACGTGTTCGAGATCGCGGGCGCGGCCAGCTGCGACGCCATCGTCAAGAATCCGGGCGACGCCACGGCCGGCACCTTCAGGGACAGCGGCTCGCTGCTGAACGGCGCGCCGCTGGGGGCCTGCGCGCTGTCCAGCGCCACCACCTGGACGCCACCCTACGCCTTCACGCCGCGCCCCGCCGCGCTGGTCAAGGCGAATGCACTGGCCCAGGCCGGCGGCGGCAAGCTGGCCACGAGCATCACCGGCACCGGCAAGACCACGATCGACACCGGACCGACCCTGAACTGCCCCAGCAGCGGCCTGTACTTCTGCGACGACTTCCAGGGCGGCAGCGCCGACAAGTGGAACCTGCTGCCGCTCAGTGGACAAGCAGGCGGGCCAAACGGTTCCTTCCGCGTGACCGAGGAAGCCGGCGGCAGCGCCAACAAGGTGCTGCAGTACACGGCCGCGACGACCGGCGGCGTGCTGGCCCTGGTGAAGCCGGAGGCATTTGGCGGCGTGCCGTCCGCCGACTACTACGTCGAAGCGCGCATCCGTCCGATGGCCAACAGCACCACCGGCAACAAGCAGCTCTACCTCGTCACGCGCTACGTCGACCCGTCCAACTGGTACGGCGCCGGCCTGAACGTCCAGAGCAGCACCACCAGCACCCAGGTCGAAATCGCAAAGATGCTGGCCGGCTCGCTGAGCCGTCCGAGCCAGACCAAGACCCCGATCGCGATGGACGCCCAGTTCTACACGGTGCGCTTCGAACTGATCGGCAGCACGCTGACGGTCTACCTGGACGGCAGGAAGCTCGGCTCGGTCAATGACGCCGCCTTCGCGCAGCGCGGCCTGATCGGCCTGTACACGGCCAACAAATCCTTCCAGATCGACGACGTGCGCGTGGGCGACCCGCGCCAGAAGCCGGTACAGCTGACGCTCGACCCATCCACCCTCACCTACACGGCCGAAGCGGGCGACGCGCCGAAGCAGTTCACCGTCACCGCCGTCACCTCGGACGGCGCCGCGGACAGCTTCACGGTCGCGTCCAGCA
This sequence comes from uncultured Massilia sp., assembly GCA_913778765.1. Lineage (GTDB taxonomy): Bacteria > Pseudomonadota > Gammaproteobacteria > Burkholderiales > Burkholderiaceae_D > Telluria. The sequence continues at coordinate 4,091 of CAJYXO010000206.1, forward strand.
AGCCGGACGTGGTCAGCGCGGTCGCCAGCGGGAACACCGTCATCTTGAGCCCGCTGTCGTCGGGCAGCGCCAGCATCGTCTTCACCAGCGGCTCCGAGCCTTCGCTGACGCGCACCATCGCCGCCACCGTCGGCGGCCAGTTCGTGCAGCCGACCCAGACCTACCCGTTGCAGGGCGCCAGCAGCCCGGCCGCACAGGGCGCCGCGGTCAACGTCGACACCGTGCTGAAGCTGAGCTTCGACAAGCCGCCGACCCTGGGCGCGAATGGCAGCATCCGCATCTTCAGGAAGAGCGACGATGCGCTGGTGGACGTGATCCGCACCGCCGACGAAGCGGATGCGCTGGGCTACCCCGGCCAGGCGCTGGTGCGGCGCGTGAACACGACCCCGGTCCGCATCGAGGGCAATACCGCGATCGTCGTTCCGCACAGCGGCAAGCTGGCCTACGGCGTCGAATACTACGTGGCGATCTCGGATGGCGTATTCACCAACACCACGCTGGGAGGGCTGCCTTTCGTCGGCATCGGCAAGCTGGGCGGGTGGTCCTTCACCACCAAGGCCGCCGCGCCGACCGCCGGCACCATCACAGTGGACGACGACGGCGACGCCGACTTCCGCACCGTGCAGGGCGCGCTGAACCACGCGATGCAACATGCCGCGAAGACCGCACCGGTGACGATCGAGGTGAAGAACGGGACCTACGACGAGCTGCTCTACCTGAACGGCAAGGACAACGTCACCATCCACGGCGAGAGCCGCGACGGCGTCGTCATCCGCTACACCAACAACGAGACCCTGAACTCGGGCACCGGCAGCAGCCAGTCGGCGCTTGTCGCCGGTTCGCCGGCGGGCGGGCGCGCGGTGATGCTGGTGGAGGCGTCCGACATGCTGGTGCTGGATAACCTGAGCATCCGCAACACGACCATCCGCTCGGCCTCGATTTCGGGCCAGGCCGAAACCGTGTACTTCAACAGCGACACGCGCATGATCGCGAAGAACGCCAGCTTCTACAGCGAGCAGGACACGCTGAACCTGAAGGGCTGGTCATGGTTCTTCAACACCCTGGTGGCCGGCAACGTCGACTTCATCTGGGGCAGCAGCCACGCGGCCCTGTTCGAGAACAGCGAGATCCGCAGCGTCGGCGACAGCGCGAATGCGAGCAGCGGCGGCTACGTGCTGCAGGCGCGCGTGCCGGTGGCGAGCGACATCGGCTACGTCTTCCTGAACAGCAGCCTGACCCACGGCGCCGGCCCCGGCCCGAACCATGGCGACGTGCCGGCGGGCTCGAGCTACCTGGCGCGCAGCCCGGGCGGCGCCGCGACCTGGGACAACATCGCCTTCATCAACTGCAAAATGGACGCGCACATCGCCACCGCCGGCTGGGCGGGCCTGGGCGTGAACGGCCAGCCGGCGCCGAATCCGACCGTGCCGAATGCGGACACCGGCTGGCGCGAATACGGCAGCACCACGCTGAATGGCACGCCGATCGACCTGCGCGCGCGCGTGGGTGGCTATGCGCTGAGCGACGCCGATGTGGCGAACCGCTTCGCGACGCGGGCCAGGGTGTTCGCGGCCTACGGTAATGGGGCGGGGTGGAATCCGCAGCCCTGAGCCTGATCGGACTGCCGATAAAACGTTCCGCACGCGCCTGCGCGCGGAACGTTTTCTTGACAATTGGAAAAATTACTCAATATACAATCGCCGTCTTTCTGTCTTGACGAGCGATCATGCCTACCCTTCCTTCTTTCGCGATGGCTGTCCTGCTGGGCGCCATTGCCCTGCCCGCCCTGGCGGATTCCGACATCGACGTGATCTATGGCGATGACATCGCCCGCCGCGGCGAACTGGCGACGGAGCTGGCGGCGCGCTGGTCGCAGACCGCGCGCAACAGCGACTTTGCCGGACGCATGCTGTGGCAGGCGGTGGGCGAGCTGGCGTACGGGGCCAGCGATCGTGTCAGCGTCGGCGTCAAGGTGCCGGTGAGCCGTGTGGACGGCGGCTGGCATGCGCATGGCGCGTATGCGGAAGTCAAATACCTCGCGCCGCATCGTACGGACGGCTTCTACTGGGGCGCCGAAATCGAAGCGGGCAGCATCAAGCCGGTCGGCGAAGAACGCGCTTTCGTCCTCGAAGCCTTTCCGATCCTGGGCCTGCGCACTGGACGCTTCCATCTGACGGTCAATCCGGGCCTGGAGTACACCTCGGAAGGTGAAGAAAAAGGCTGGGGCTTCGCGCCGAAAGCCAAGGTGTCCTACCGGTTGAACGACACCCATGCGCTCGGCCTCGAATACCACGTCGACGCCGGCAAGTTCGGCGATTTCGCGCCGCGCAGCCAGCGCAGCGAAACCGCTTACCTGACCTGGGATGCCCGGGTGTCCGGGCATGCGGTGAGCGTGGCACTGGGCCACGGCGCCACGCACGCCTCCGACCGCTGGGCGCTGCGGGTCGGGGTCGAACTGGACGATTGATCCTCAGCGGCCCTGCAGGAAGCGGAAGGTCGGCTCGATATTCTTCTCGTGCAGGTGGCGCACGATGTCTTCCAGGCTGGCGTCCTTCAGCAGCAGGCCATCGGTCGACGATGCGGACCTGGTGCGTGGCTTTGCCTGTGGCGTGACCGGCGCGGCAGCGGGTGCTTGCGGCGGCAGCTCGGCCGCCAGCGCATCGGCTGCCGCGCTGGATACCGGTTCCGCGGACGGTGTCGCGGGCGCGGGCGCCTGCCGCCGTTCGAGCCTGCGCAGCGCTTCGCGGAACTGCTCGTCGGCGATGCTGTCCAGCCCTTCCAGGAAGCCCAGCTGCGCGGCCAGCGGCGGCGCCACTTCCAGTCCCGATTCCTCGGCAAACGACGCGCCCATGCCCGGATGGATGAAGGCCGCCCACTTGCCGCTGCGTGGGTTCAGGCAGGGCGGCAGGTAGACCGGCGCGGTGGCCGCATCCGGCGCCAGCTCGTACTCCGGAAAATAAGACTGGCGCAGCAGCGCCAGGAAGTCCTGGGCCTGGTCGGCCGGCACCGGCGTCTCCAGCGACAGCCACAGGCGATACGCCGAAGCGCCGTCGATGCTCACCGCCGGCGTCGGCACGCCGAGGTCGGCCTGCAGCGCGTTCGCCACCTTGCACAGGCGCTCCCAGTGGCCGGTCTCGCCGTCGCCGAAGGCCTTGCGGAAGGTGATGGCCAGTGCGCGCACCAGGCCATCGGCGGTGGTCAGCTTGATGGCCAGCGTGGTCTGGCCGAGGACGTGCTGGGCCAGCGCCTCGCGCGTGACGGCTTCGGGCGCCAGGTAGAGGCGGGTCAGTTCTGCGATCAGTTTTTCCATCAGCGGATTTTACCTCTGCCGCCCCCTGCGCACCGCGTTCTTGCCCAGCGCAGCCAGGTCGAGATCGGCATCGCCGTGGTCGACGGCTTCCTTCAGCACGGCCTGCAGCGCATCGCCGAAGGCCAGCGACAGGCCCTTGTCGCGCCCCGCTTGCACCGCCAGCCGCACGTCCTTCTGGCCGAGCGAGAGCTTGAACCCGGCCGGGCTGTATGCTTCCCGCGCGATCATGCCGCCATAGCCCTTATAAACGGGCGAGCCGGCGAACAGGGTGCTCGTGATCAGGTCGATGAAGCCGGCTGCCGGGATGCCGTGGCTGCCGGCCAGCGCGGCGCCCTCGCCCATCGCTTCGATCGCGCAGGCCAGGGTCAGGTTGCAGGCCAGCTTGACGGCGTTGGCCTGCTCCGGCGCGTCGCCGAAGCGCCAGGTCTTCTGGCCCATCAGGTCCAGCAGCGGCTGCACGCGGACGATCTCCTCGTCGGGCCCGCCGGCCAGGATGTTCAGCTTGCCGGCTTCGGCCACGTCGACGCGGCCCAGCACCGGCGCCGCCACGTAGCCGACGCCCCGCTCCATATGCAGCGCCGCCATCTCGCGGGCGAAGGCGACCGAGACGGTCGCCATGTTGACGTGGATGCTGCCCGGCGCCATGGCGTCCAGCACGCCGCCGTCGACCATGACCTGGCGCGTGGCGTTATCGTCGGCCAGCATCGTGAAGACGACGTCGGCGATGCCGCATTCGGCGGCGCTGGCGGCCGGCTTGGCGCCCTTGGCGGAAAGCAGCCGCACGGGGTCGGGGTTGCGGTTCCAGACGTGGACCGGCTGGCCGGAACCCAGCAGGTTCGCGGCCATGTGCCGGCCCATGGCGCCGAGGCCGATGAATGCGATGCTCATGTAGAGGCTCCTTGTGTTGGCGGGTGCATCGTCGTTCCCGCGCAGGCGGGAACCCAAGTGCAGTATTAAACCAGCAATCCGACTTTTCAGGCTAAGCTGCCCACCATGGAAATCGCCGCCCTCACCTGCCTGCTTCTGCTGGTCGCCACGACCTTCGTCCACTACGAGGTGCTGCGCCTGCTGAGCGCCGGCCTGCCCCTGCTGCGCATCCGTCCGCGGATGCAGCTCGTCTTCGTGATCCTCGGCGCGTTCGCGGCGCACTTCATCGAAATCCTGATGTACGGAGCCGCCTACTACGTGCTGGCCACGCAGTTCGACATCGGCGGCATGGGCCAGCCAGGTCCGCTGCCGTTTTCACGCTGCCTCTACTTTTCCGCGGAGACCTATACGACGCTGGGGTATGGCGATGTGCTGCCGCATGGCGACTTGCGGCTGCTGGCGGGGCTGGAGGCCCTGAACGGGATGCTGCTGATCGGATGGACGGCGTCGTACACCTTCCTGTCGATGCAGAGGTTCTGGGGACGCGGACCGGATACCTGAGAGACAGGGCGCAGCCGCTCAAGCCGCCAGCGGCACCCCATTCAAGCCGGGGGTGTCGGCAAACACGGCGGCCAGGTAGTCGATGAAGACGACCGCCCGCCGCGGCAGCAGGCGCTGGGCCGCGTAGACGGCGTGCAGCGGCGTCGGCGGCATCGCATGGGCAGCCAGCACGACGCGCAGGCTGCCGTTCTTCACGTGCTCCCAGACCATCCAGCCGGGCAGGTAGCCGATGCCGATGCCGTCGAGTACCGCGCGCCGTATGCCCTCCAGGTTGTCGATCCGCATACGGCCGCTGACCGGCTTGTCGCCGTCGCGGAACGGCCAGGTGTCGCCGCTGGCCATGTAGGTGTAGAGGACGCACTGGTGGCGTGCGAGGTCGTCGGGCGTTTCCGGCGTGCCCCAGGCATCCAGGTAGGCCGGGCTGGCGACATGGACGCGCTCGGAGCTGCCGATGCGGCGCGCCCGCAGCGCGCTGTCGGCCAGCACGCCGCCGCGTATCGCCAGGTCCAGGCCTTCCGCCACCAGGTCGGCATAGGCGTCGCTGAGCCGCAGGTCCAGCCGGATGTCCGGATAGCGCGCCATGAAGGCCGGCATCACGCCGATGATCTTCTCGACCCCGAGCGCCGGCGAGCAGGCGATGCGCAACAAACCCTGGGGATTCTGCTGTCCCCTGGCGTCCGACTCGGCCTTGCCGATCACATCCAGCGCCAGGCGCGCCTGCTCGTAGTAGCGCTGCCCTTCCGGCGTGACCGTCAGGCGGCGGGTGGAACGGTGCAGCAACTGCGTGCCCAGGGTCTGCTCGAGCGCCGCGATGTGCCGGCTGACGTTGGGCTGGCCGATCCCCAGCTCGCGCGCCACGGCCGAGAAACTGCCGGTCTCGACTGCACGGACAAAGCTGGTCATCGCCGTCAATTTATCCATTATTTATCTTTCATCGATCTTATTTATGCAGATTACGCATGAATATTATGCGCCTTTCCTGTCTTATCGAGCGCCGCGCGAAGGCGCAGACTGCAGTTGTCCCGGCAAATCCCTGCCGCACTCTCTCGAAAGGAAAGATCATGGCCAACAAGCTTGAAGGAAAAATCGCGGTCGTCACGGGCGGCAGCACCGGCATCGGCCTCGCCGTCGCCAGGCGCTTCGCCGCCGAGGGCGCACTCGTCTACATCACCGGCCGCCGCCAGGCCCAGCTGGATGCGGCGGCGCGCGAGATTGGCGCCTCGGCTGTTGCGGTACAAGTCGATTCATCCCGGCTCGACGAACTGGACAAGCTGTTCGGGCGCATCCGCGCCGAACATGGCAAGCTCGACATCCTGATGGCGAACGCCGGCGGCGGCTCCCTGCTGCCGCTGGGGCAGATCACCGAAGACCACTTCGACGACACCTTCGCGCGCAACGTCAAGGGCACCCTGTTCACGGTCCAGGCGGCGCTGCCCCTGCTCGGCGCCGGCTCCTCGGTCATCCTGACCGGCTCGACGGCGGCGAGCGGCGGCACCGAAGCCTTCAGCGTCTATGCGGCGTCGAAAGCGGCAGTGCGCGCCTTCGCCCGCAACTGGATCCTCGACCTGAAAGGCCGCGGCATCCGCATCAACACCCTCAGCCCGGGACCCATCAAGACGCCGGGACTGGTCGAACTCGCCGGGCCCGACGAGGCAAGCCAGCAGGGCTTGCTCGATCACTTCGCGTCGCAGATCCCGATGGAACGCGTGGGCGACCCCGACGAGATTGCCAAGGCGGCCGTGTTCCTGGCCTCGGATGACGCCAGTTTCGTGACGGGGATCGAGTTGTTTGTCGATGGGGGGATTGCCCAGATCTGAGGGACGAAGATTACAAGACGGTAATGTGTTCGCGAACGCACGGTCCAGGCAAAGTCGGCGGCTTACGTTGTGCATTCGAACAAACACACGGAGAAATCATCATGCAAGCGAAACTGAAATTTGCCCTGGCCCCCGTCGTCCTCGCGTTCGTTGCCGCCTCCGCCCACGCGGGCTGCGGCAAAGGCGCCGTTGCCGGCGCCGTCGTTGGTCACATGGCAGGCAAGCATGGCGTTGCCGGGGCTGCCGCCGGCTGCGCGATCGGGCATCATTCGGCGAAGAAGAAACAGGCTGCGGCAACGGCCGCTCCGAGCACGTCGAAATAAGCTTTACTCGACACCTCGCATTTCGTCGCCTGCATCGCCGGGCGGTTGCGGTTAGCGCAGCCGCTCGGCGATTTGCTTTGCGCTGTTCAAGCAATTCATCCAACGCCGGACTCGACCGCCTCTTTGTTTGCCCTAAACTGTGGCGCTCTGTATTATCCTGCCATCTAGAATATTGACCGCTGAATGTTCGTGGAATGCGCAGTCATAGGCATTCTGTATTGACGATAATCGTCCATATTTACTATCCCTGCAACGAATTCGAGGTGTCGAAAACTCGAGTTGTTATGCTCGTCTGTACCATGGTTCCTGATTCTGAATAAGAAAGTTGATTAGGTTTGACGACGAAAAAATCGCCTACTGCGCCCTGGAATGACGGCCCCCTTATGGTAGCGGATGCCTGCGAATCCGTAAGTATTCCAGCAAAAGCTGAAAAGGAAATCAGCCGAAAGACAGCGAACCCCTCAGGCAAGGCCGAGATCGATTGGATACAAGGCCTTCGTGGACTGGCTTGCATACTGGTTGTATTAACCCACGCTCGCTATTTCATGCTGGACACGCCATCGTGGGAGCTGTCCAACCAGCTGTTCATGCCTGGCGCGATGGGCGTCGACCTGTTTTTCGTGATCAGCGGATTCATCATGGTCTACACGACCACTGGTACCAGAACGTCGACGGCCGGCAGCTTTTTGATCAAACGCGCGACACGCATCTGGCCTCCCTATGCCGTGATGACGATCGTTTGGGTCCTTGCTTTGGACGGTGGATTTTCAAAA
>CAJYXO010000207.1 GCA_913778765.1 uncultured Massilia sp.
CCGCGTGCGCCGCGCCGCACATTCCCGCCGACGGCCGCCAGGTCGTCGAGCGCCTGCCCAGCCGCGCCGATCCGGTGCAGCGCGCACAGCTGCGCCTGCGCGGTGAGCTGAGCAGGCGCCCCGGCGACCTGGCGCTGGCGAGCGCGCTGGCGCGGCGCTACATCGAACAGGCGCGGGTCGAGGGCGATCCGCGTTACCTCGGCTATGCGCAGGCGGCCCTGGCGCCATGGTGGAACCAGGCCCAGCCGCCCGACCAGGTGCTGGTGCTGCGCGCGACGCTGCGCCAGAGCACCCACCAGTTCAAGGCCGCGCTGGCCGACCTCGACCTGGTGGTCCGGCACGACAGCGACAACGTCCAGGCCTGGCTCACCCGCGCCACGGTCCAGATGGTGACCGGCGACCTGGCCGCCGCCCGCGCCAGCTGCATGCGCCTGTATTCGCGTGCGCCGGCGCTGGTGGTGCAGACCTGCCTGTCGAGCGTCGGCAGCGTCGGTGGCGATGCCGCCGCCAGTTACCGGCGCCTGCTCGAAATGCAGGCGCGCCGCCCGGCGGAGACGCCGGACCTCGGCATCTGGGTGCAGACCCTGCTCGCCGAAATGGCGGCGCGGGCCGGCAACGCCGCCGCCGCGGAAACCCATTTCCGCGCTGCGCTGGCGCTGGGTGAACCGGACAGCTACCTGCTGGGCGCCTATGCCGACTTCCTGCTCGACCATGGCCGCGCGCAGGAAGTGGCGCGCCTGCTGAAGGACAAGACCAGGGTCGACGCGCTGCTGCTGCGCTACGCGCTGGCCCTGAAGGCGATCGCGTCGCCGGACGCCGGCGCGCAGATCGCGGCGCTGGGCGCCCGCTTCGACGCCGCGCTGCTGCGCGCCGACACCGTGCACCGGCGCGAGCAGGCGCGTTTCGAGCTGGCCCTGCGCGGCAATCCGGCCGCGGCCGTGCGGCTGGCCAAGGACAACTGGGCGGTGCAGAAGGAGCCGGCCGACCTGCGCATCCTGGCCGACTGCGCGCTCGCCAGCGGCGATGCCGAGGCGGCGCGCCTGGTGCGCGACTGGCTGCGCAGCTCGCGCATCGAGGATGCCCAGGTCGCCGCGACTGCCGCGCGGCTGCGGGTGCCGGCATGAGGGCCGGCTTGCGCAAGATGCGGCGCCTTGCCGCGGCGCTGGCCTGGCTTGCCATGCTGCTGCTGGCCGCGCCGGCCTGGGCCCACAAGCCGAGCGACAGCTACCTGACCCTCGACGTCGCGCAGCGCCAGGTGACGGGCCAGTGGGACATCGCCCTGCGCGACCTCGACATGGCCATCGGCCTCGACGGCGACGGCAACGGCGAGCTGACCTGGGACGAGGTGCGCGGCCGCCAGCAGGCGATCGCCGCCTACGCGCTGTCCCGGCTCAGGCTGGCCAGTGCCGGCACGCCCTGCCCGCTGCGGATGAACGCCATGCTGCTCGACGACCACAGCGACGGCGCCTACGCCGTGCTGCGCTTCACCGGCAGCTGCGGCGCCGAGGTTGCCGCCCTGGACATCGACTACCGGCTGCTGTTCGACATCGATCCCCAGCACAAGGGCCTGCTGCAGTTGCGCCACGGAGGCCAGACCTCGACCGCGATCTTCGCCCCGGACAGCGCGCACCAGGTGCTGCGCGTGAGCGACGCCTCGCCCTTGCGCCAGTTCGGCGACTATGTCCGGCACGGCATCTGGCATATCTGGATCGGCTTCGACCACATCCTGTTCCTGCTGTCGCTGCTGCTGCCGGCGGTGCTGGTCCACCGGAACGGCCGCTGGGCGGGCCGCGACACCTTCCGCGCCGCCGCCGTCGACGTCCTGAAGATCGTCACGGCCTTCACGCTGGCCCATTCGATCACGCTGACGCTGGCGACGCTGGGCGTCGTCACGCTGCCTTCGCGCCTGGTCGAATCGGCGATCGCGGCCTCGGTCGTGCTGGCGGCCCTGAACAACCTGTGGCCGCTGTTCCACGGACGGCGCGCGCTGGTCGCCTTCGCCTTCGGCCTGATCCACGGCTTCGGCTTCGCCAGCGTGCTGCTCGACCTCGGCCTGCCGAAGGCCTCCCTGCTGCTGTCGCTGGTCGGCTTCAACGTCGGCGTGGAGCTCGGCCAGGTGGCGATCGTCGTGCTGTTCCTGCCGCTGGCCTTCCTGGCGCGGAATACCGCGCTGTACCGCAAGGGCATGCTGGGCGCCGGGTCGTCGCTGATCGTCCTGCTGGCGCTGGTGTGGCTGGTGGAACGCGGGCTCGACGTGAAGCTGCTGGCGTAGCGGCGCAGGCTGCGCCGGCGCCACGCTAAAGGCTCAGCTGCCGCCGCGCTGCTTGGCGACCGCTTCGGCCAGCCGCACCGCCGCCTGCTGGGCCGACGGCAGTTGCGAAAACCGCTCCAGCACTTCACGCGCCAGGCTGGCCGATTCGGCGCGCTGCTTGGCTTCGGCCTGCAGGGCGTCGATCTGCTCGCGCAGCGCGCCCAGTTCCGCCACCTGCTCGTCCTGGCGCGAGGCTTCCAGCTCGACCAGCCTGCGCTTGGCTTCGGCCATTTCCTGGGTCGCCGCCAGCGACTTGCGCTGCATGTCGGCGGCCTGCTGGGCGTGTTCGAGCAGGGCGCGCTGGGCCTCGCGCTTGTCCATCGCGGCCTGGGCGGCCGCCTGCTCGGCCAGCTCGCGGGTCCTGGCCAGCTGCGCCCTTTCCTCTTCGGCCGCGGCGCGCGCCTCGGCGGCGGCGACGGCCGCGTGTTCGGACGCCAGGCGCGCATTGGCGGCGTCGTTGGCGCGCGCGTCCAGCGCGGCCTGCTGGCGCTGGGCCGCCAGCTTCTGTTCCAGCAGCAGCAAGGCTTCGCGCGCGGCATCGGCGCCCTGGCGCTCGGCTTCCAGCAGCGCGTCGGCCAGCTGCTGCTGGCGCTGCTCGGCTTCGGCCCGCTCGGCCTGGGCGCGCGCCAGTTCGGCGGCGCGTTCCGCGGCGGCCTCAAAGCGCTGGGCGGCGCGGCCGGCTTCCGCCTGCTCGGCGGCGGCGATCGCCTGTTCCTGCTCGGCCAGGCGCGCCGCTTCGAAGCTGGCCTGGCGCTTTGCTTCGCGTGCGGCCTGCTGCGCCGCCAGCGTGGCCTGTTCGTGCTCAGCCTGGGCGCGCAGCAGCGCTTCCTGTTCCTGTTCCGCGGCGATCCTGGCCTGGGCCGCGGCGGCCAGGGCGCGCTCGGCTTCCTGGCGCGTGTTCAGCCCGGCCAGCGCCTCCTGTTCGAGGCGGACGCGCTCGCGTTCGGCCTCCGCCAGCGCTTCGGCTTCGCCGGCACGCCGCTGCGCCAGCTGCGCCGCTTCGGCTTGGCGTGCCGCCTGTTCGGCGTCGAGCGCCAGGCTGGCCTGCAGGGCCGCGTTTTCGGCGGCCTTGGCCTCGGCCGCGGCGCGCGCCTGGGCCGCGCGCTCATCCAGCAGCGCGCGTTCGCGCTCGTGCTGTTCGGCTTCGCGTACGGCCGCTTCGGTCGCCAGCCGGTCGGCCTCGGCCTGGCGGCGCGCCTGTTCGGCGGCGGCGCGTTCGGCATCCAGTCGGGCCTGGGCCTGGGCGGCTTCGTCTTCCTCGGCCTGGGCGCGGGCCAACGCCACTTCGCGCAGCTTGCGGTCGGCCTCGATGCGGGCTTCGGTGGCGGCCAGGATCCGGCTTTCGGCCTCGCGCCGCGCGGCGAGGGCGGCGGTCGCCATCTCTTCCAGGCGCTCGCGGTGGACGGCGGCGTCGCGCAGTTCCTTCTCGGTCTGCAGGCGCATCCGCAGCGATTGCGCGGCGGTGCGTTCGTACTCGGCCTGGGCCTGGGCGATGGCTTCGCGTTCCTGCTCGATGCGGGCCAGGGCGCGCGCTTCTTCCAGCGCGCGCGCCTCGGCGGCGGCGCGGGCGAAGCTGGAGGCCAGCGCCACCTGGTCGGCGCGCTCGCGCTGCAGGGCCAGTTCGAGGGCTTCGGCTTCGGCCTCGGCCAGCTTTTCGGCGGTCTGGCGCGCGGCCTTCTCGGCGCGCTCGCGTTCGCGCGCCAGGATCGCCACGCGGGCGTCGGCGCTGGCGCTGTAGCTGACTTCCTCGCGCGCCGCGTGCACGGCGGCGGCCCGTTCGGCGGCCTGCAATCGCGCCTGTTCCGACTGCTGGGCCAGCTCCTCGGCCTGGCGCGCGGCGCGTTCGGCGAATTCGGCGTCGGCCTTCGCCTGCTCCTCGGCGCGGCGGCGCGCTTCTTCCTGGGCGCGGGCGCGGGCCTCGGCGGCCAGGCGGATCTGGGTGTCGGCTTCGACGCGGGCGCGCAGCTCGGCGGTTTCCTGGCGCATCGCGTCGAGGCGCTCGGCAGAAGCCCTGGCGGCGGCGCGCAGGGAGTCGATGCGGTCGCGGTTGGCTTCGATCGCCTCTTCCGATGCCTGCGCATTCGCCAGCGCCGCGCTGGCGGCTTCGGCGTCGATCGCGGCGCGCTCCTCGGCCAGGCTGCGGGCGCGGGCTTCGGCATGGGCGCGGTTCTCGGCCGCCATCGCCGCCTTGGCTTCCGCCTCGACCCGGGCGATGCCTTCCTTGATGGCGCGCTGTTCCAGCTGCGCGCGCTGCGGCTCCATGCCCGGCGCATGCTCCTGCGAGGCGGGCATCATGTCGATGG